>JAZQQI010000013.1:0-27566 GCA_045628965.1 Lachnospiraceae bacterium
TAGGATATATTCGATATTTGATAGCTCTGTTCATACTTATATTATACCAAACGCATGTTCGTTTTTCAAGTATGAACTTATTATTTTTCGCTTTCATCTCGGCACTTGAAGAACCGAGAATTCCCGCTTGTTATCTTAAAAATCAGCCAAATTGGTTTCTTGTAATAGACAAAAGCCAATCAAATAGGTTTACATAACATCTAATCATCATCATCAATAACCCTTTTCGTCCTTTTTACAAATTCATCATAGCTACCGTTTACAACAGTCTTACCGACTTTGTAATGATCTGCGGCAGCCGTTATTGAAGTCTTTTGTTTTTTCAAAGCATTTGTCAAAGGAAAAATCGAAATAAGCGCTGCTGTAATAAATCCGATCAGTGGTGCAAATGCAAAAGCAAAGAATAACGAAATTATGGTTGTTACAATAAATGTGCATACAAACCAAATCATATAAAGAAGAATTGCCTTCCAAACGGAAACCGGTCTTTTTCCCACAGTCTTTCCGCTTTGACCGTTCATAGCAAACTCATAGTTCTTGCCGTTGTAATTATAATTCAATATCCAAACAGGAAGCATAACATATTTCGTTTTGTGCCAGGAAATGTCAGTTCTTGAATTGGTTTTTGTAAAATCAGTATAGCCTGTAATCGTATCTTCAGCCGCTTCATTTGAATACTCTATAACTCTCTTGGCAACACGTTCCACAAGTTCCTTATCCGTATAAGAATATTTATCGGCAAGAAATCCACTCATGTATGCCTTCTTAAATTCTTCAAGCTCATTAAAATCAAAAGGCTCCAACAAATCCATTGTTTCGTCGTTCATTTTCTCGGAAGCATCGGCAGGTATATCGTTATATTTAACGGAAACATTTCGACCTACTCTGTAATGTTCTGTAATTTCCACAGTTTTCATTAATTTTTTTTCAGTATGAACCTTTTGAGCCTTTGCGTTATAATCACAATCCGAAAAGCAGGAATAAAGATAAAAAGGAACATAAAGACCTGTTATTTTATCAACAGTAGATTTGGAAGTGAAGTTTTTAGGTGTGATAAAACCTTTTTTACCCCATTCAAGAAAAGCTTTCTGTGCCTCTTCTTTTGTGTTTTTAAAAGGAATAATGTAATCAGGAATCCTTGCATCTGTAATTACCGCATCCGTAAGCGTAGCATTGCCGCAATAAGCACAAAACGTCGCCGCAGAATTCTCATCTCCGAGAAGCGTTCCTCCGCAACTTGGACATGTTCTGACTTTAACCTGCATTTTGGCAAAAGAATCCTCACCGTTTTCCTCATAATTATCTTTCCAGTTTTCTTCATTCAAAGCTTTGGCTTTTGTCTCTTTTTCCTGCTTCTTTGCGGTTGACTCTTCAACATAATCAACTGAAAATTCAGAACCGCAATAATCACACATAAGCATATTCTTTTTCGCGTCAAACCTTAGTGATGCCGCACAGTTTTCACACTTATATTCTATCGACATATATCTCTCCTTCTTAGAAAAAGGAGTCCCGAAAGACTCCTTTTTAATTTATTTTAATTCCACTTTATTCCAACTGTCTGCAGGAACAAATGCAATATAAGTTTTGCCGGTATTTAAATCAATTTCCTTTCCGGTAGACTTATAGAAATAATGAGTAATTCCTTCGGGTGTATTCTTTGACCATGTAATGGGAACCGCAACACCGTTTGTAATATAATATCCTTCATGAGAAGTCGAATCAGTTACGTTATATGTAAGATAGCCGTTAACATCAAGCTGTGTGAATGACATACATTGAAGAATGACATTGGTAAAACTTGTAACATTATTGTCATCCATCGGATCAATATGTGCCTTGCCGTACTCATAATACTCGTAAGTCTTGGCATCCTCATTGTATTTAAGTTCAGAACTGTTATGAGGGAAGGGAAGTACGATATCCGTTATATCTTTAACCGCCTTGGAATCTGATGCCATCGAACTTTCTCCCTTAGCAAAATTCCAATGTGCGCCTTCGTAATACTGATTATATGTAGTCGAATATCCGGCATTCTTGATTCTTTCGCCAAGCCCCGCATAAGATTTGCCGGTAGTAGGATTTGTATAAGAATCATATGTTACATATTCGGTAAATTCAGATGCTTTTCCGTTTGAGTATCTTGCAAATCCGCCGGACAGATTATTGCAGTAGGGCATTCCGATATAGTTATCGATATAAAAAGGACCGCCGTCGTGTACAAGAATCGAATTCCACTCGCCTGCAATCATTACGTTTGTCGTACGTGTACTTCTGATACTTCCGAGTTGTTCAATATTCTCCCAGTCTTTAACAAGAACCATAAGTCTTGTAACACGATTATTCTCTGTTGAATTAATCATTTCATATACGACATCACCCATATTTACGCCATAGTGGTCAAGCGCCGTAATCTCATTGTCTACCATAACGGCAATAGGTCTCTGATCCTTCAGCGATTCGTCAATCCATTCGTTTGTAAGTTCACTTCTTACAAACCCCTCTTTTGTTTCTTCGTATTCAACATCATCTTTGACTTCCTCTACAGGTTCGGTATTACCGGGAAGATTCATTGATTCCTTCGGCTCAACGTTTGTATCGGGTGTTCCAACCGGCACTTCCTTTTTTCCGCACGCAAGACTCATAGTCAATGTGCAAATTATGGCAACGGCTATGCCGCCTAATTTCCCAATTTTCTTCATATTCATAAAAACAATTTCCTTTCAAATGAAATTAAAACCTTATGTATTATACCATTTTTAGTATCTCAATTCAACGAGAACACAATTATTTAATATTTGAGTAACGTTCTTTTGAATAAATCGAACTTAACTCATGAATGTCTTCCTTCATTTCTTTTTTTACATTTTCAACTCTTTCCGAAGGTGTATGACTCCTGTTTATCGAATATCCTTTTTTAGCCAATTTTTCCACTTTTTGCTTGTACTGTCTGCGAATCGGCGAAAGTTTTTCTTTTTTTACCTTTGTTCTGTATATTCTTTCGCGTATTTCAATCATATCTTTTTCTTCAATATTTTGTTCGGACATAAATTCTTTCTTTTCAAAATTTTTAATGATGCTGACAATAATCCTGATAAAAATGAAACAAGCAAACGCGAATATAAGAATCACAATAATCGCCGAAAATATATTTCCAAAAGCCGAAGTTTGACCATTTGAACTGTCAAATTCAAACGTCATTCTTTGTACAGGCACTTGAGGAAAAAGTTTGTTAAAAATAGTTTCTATCAATTCAATAATGTAAAAAAGAGCGTTTCGAACATATACAATCATCTTCATGTATATTTTTACGAACCAATTGTCAAGAAAATCCACCTTTAACGCAATCATTATAAGAAGCGATACAACTATAAAAGGAATAGCAATCCGAGAATCGTTCTTAATCATTTCATCATAAGGCATTTTTTCATTCTTTGCTTTTTCTCTGGAAAAAATATTCACATTCGAGCAAAACATCCTCATATAATTCATAAAAAAGAAAATCATTCCGAATGTAAAGAAAATATTCATTTCCGTAGCAAAGCCTTTAATATCGGCAGCCACAAAGAAAATCGCAAAAATCGAAACAACATAAACAGAAAAGTTTGCAAGTCCGTAATATAGTTTTGTGGCATACCACCACATATTAATGAATAAAAATGTACCGACTAAAACAATAACAAGACCGTATTGTTTCGATTGCAAAGCAATCACAATCGTAACCGCACTAAGAACAAAATATCCCAAAATGTACAATAATATATTATTACATTTTGTTCTGACAAAATAAACTCCTGTTATCAAAACGAAAACGGATGAAAAAAGCCACACATCGACTTTTGAGCCAACCATCATTAAAGCAAAAACCACTATAGCCATAACAAGCGAATAAATCATTATGACATTTGACATTTCGGAAAGATAATAATACGTTTTAGATTTCATCGTTAACCACCCACTTAACCTCTCCGTTTCCGCCAAAGGGTTCAACCGAATTGTAAGACATTTCCGGTATAATCAAACTGATATTCAGTCCTTCACCCTTATAATCGTAATACATTTCGACAAAATCGTTTTTTCTGTAATTCGACACAATCACATATTCCATATTGTGATCGTTTTTATTAATGTACTTTTTGCAAAGTTCAGAAAAAGAAGTAATTCTCTGATTCAAATCAAGCCTTGCAAGATTAATGTCAATGGTCATGAGATGTGAAGCATTGCTTCCTTCATCAATAAGAATCTGTTCCTTTGTTTCGTAGTCAAAACCGTTTGTATACAAAGCCACGGACATATGATTTTCTATAAAAGTATTTGCAAGATAATCGGCAATTCTTATAGCCTCTTCAAGAATAGCTTCTCTTTTTAAAACCGCATTGACGTCAAGATTCAAAAGAATCGTTACATTCTTGTTATCCGTCGTATTAAAGGTATTTACCATCAAATCGCCTGTACGTGCGCTTGCTTTCCAGTTAATGTGATTCATCGGATCATTCGCGGAATAATCCCTGATTGAGCGAAATTCAAAAGGATCTTCGTAAATTTTGTTACGTTTCACGACCTCTCCCGTTAATTTTAATATTTCATCCGAAACCTGACCTTTACCGATTCTGCCGGGCAAAACCGTAACATAAGAAGAAGCAACAGATTCGGCAAACATGTTTTTTTGCAAAAAAAGATCCTTACAGATAATATCCAACGAGTTTATTTTGTACTCTCCTCTTCTGGAAGCAACAAATCTGTACTTTCTGGTTATTTTCTGGTGAGGTTTTAATGTGAAAAATTCGCTTCTGTAATAATTGTCAGTAACAGCAGAATTATCCTCTACAGGAAAAACAAAAGTCTTTGTAATGGAGAATTTTATCTGTACTATGGGAAGAGGCATTCCTTTGTTGTTCTCAATTGTTTCCACAAGGACATTTTTCTCCCCTTCTCTGACAATGTTATCCTCATATTCGACATCTACATTAAGACCCTTTGACCAATTTTTCTTGAATATTAAATTTTGGATGGCATAAAATAAGCCGCCGATTATTAATATTACAAGGAGTCTCATCTTGCGTTAAAATCCTCCGTCGGAACAGATACTCTGTCAACAATTGCTTTGAGATACTGCTCTTTTGAAGCCTTATCTTTTCTGTTTATATATAAAATTCGATGAGTAAGTACGGGAACACTCAATGTTTTGATATCTTCGGGAATGACATAATCTCTTCCTTCAATAAGAGCATATGTCTTAGCAGCCTTCATAAGAGCAATCGAGCCTCTGGGACTTACACCCATGATAGTTGAAGAATCATTTCTCGTTGCTTCGGCAATTCTTGCAATATAATTCACAAGGTCGGGATGAACATATACTTTTTCTGCAAGTGCTTTAACTTCCGCTATCTCTTCTTCGTTAATTACCGCCTGAATCTCTTCTATGGGGTCTTTCGAATCGTAAAGTGTAAGCATTTTTACTTCTTCCTCTACGGACATTGCACCTATCGAAAGCATCATCATGAATCTGTCGAGTTCCGCCTCGGGAAGAGGAAAAGTGCCTGCGGTTTCGACGGGATTTTGAGTCGCTATTACAAAAAACGGATCCATAAGTTTTCTTGATTCACCGTCAACCGTAACCTGTCTTTCCTGCATTGCTTCAAGAAGCGCCGACTGTGTTCTCGGAGTTGCTCTGTTAATCTCGTCAGCAAGAAGAATATTGGTCATAATGGGTCCCGGAACAAATTCAAAAGTTTCCTTTGTTCTGTTATAAATATTTAATCCCACAATATCTGCAGGCAAAAGATCCGGAGTAAACTGTATTCTTGAAAAATTAGAATCGATTGATACGGAAAGAGCTTTCGAAAGCATTGTTTTTCCCGTTCCGGGAACATCTTCCAAAAGAACATGACCGTCAGAAAAGAAAGCCGTAAGAAGAAGCTTCTTGACATCGTCCTTTCCTATAATGACTTTGTCAATATTCTCCTTTACGGACATAATTTTAGACTGAGCATCGCTTATATTCATTTGTAACCCTCCAATAATATTTTTAGTCCTATTCTATAAACATAGCGTCACCGAATGAAAAGAATCTGTATCTTTCCTTAACGGCCTCTTCATAAGCATTAAGAACGTTCTCGCGTCCGGCAAGAGCCGAAACAAGCATAATAAGCGTGGATTCCGGCAAATGGAAATTGGTAATAAGACAATCAAGAACCTTAAACTTATAACCGGGATAAATAAATATCTCCGTGTTGTCACACTTTGCACAAACCTTTCCGTTTTCATCCGAAGCAGACTCGATTGTTCTGCAGCTTGTAGTACCGACACAAATGATTCTTCCGCCGTTTGCCTTCGTTTCGTTAATGGTATCCGCAGCTTCTTTTGTAACCTGATACCATTCCGAATGCATGTGATGGTCAAGAATATTGTCCTCTTTTACCGGTCTGAAAGTGCCAAGTCCCACATGAAGTGTAACAAAAGCAACCTTTACGCCTTTATTCTTAATTTCCTCAAGAAGTTCCGGAGTAAAATGAAGTCCTGCGGTAGGAGCCGCAGCAGAACCGTCAAATTTAGCATAAACCGTCTGGTATCTGTTTTTGTCCTCAAGTTTATGAGTAATATACGGGGGAAGCGGCATTTCTCCGAGTTTGTCGAGAATTTCTTCCCAAATTCCGTCAAAATCAAATCTTACGATTCTGTTTCCTTCAGGTGTAACATCGATAATTTCGCTTTTTAAAATTCCGTCACCATAAGTAAATCTGTCTCCTGTTTTGGCCTTTTTACCCGGCTTTACAAGGCATTCCCAAGTATTGTCCGAAAGTCTCTTTAGAAGAAGAAATTCGACACTGGCACCGCTCTCTCTTACACCGAAAAGCCTTGCAGGAATAACTTTAGTGTTATTTAAAACAAGACAATCTCCTTCGTTAAGATATTCAATAATATCCTTAAAAGTGTGATGGGAAAATTCTCCTGTTTTTTTGTCGAGTTTCAAAAGTCTCGACGAAGATCTGTCCTCCAACGGGTCCTGCGCTATCAATTCCTCCGGAAGATCGTAATAAAAATCTGATTTTTTCAATTCCATAATAAACCCTTAATGTATACGAAATGTTATCAAATAAAGTTAAAACATTTCAAAATGATATTTATGGGACAAAACTGAATATTTTCAAGTTTTGCCCCATTTAGTATTATAACTTATTGCATGTTTTTTATAAAGGAAATATATGCTCTGTATGTCTCGTAAATATCTGCCTTGCTTGTGGCTTCATGAGGCGCATGCATATTAAGAACCGCAACGCCCGCATCAATAACGTTCATGCCGTATTTTGCAAGCATATAAGCTATTGTTCCGCCGCCGCCCTGGTCAACTTTTCCAAGTTCCGCAAGCTGGTAAACAACTTTGTCTTTGTCAAAAATATTTCTCAATGCGCCGATATATTCCGCGTTGGAATCGTTGGAGCCTGATTTTCCTCTTGCACCCGTGAACTTGCAAAGAACCATACCGCGTCCCATATATGACGTATTCTTCTTGTCAAAAGCCGATGCATAAGAAGGATCGTATGCGGCATTTACATCGCTCGAAAGCATGTTGGAAGCCGTAAGCATTCTTCTTAACTTAAGTTCTGAATAATCCCCAAGCAATCCGAGAAGTTCGGCCATTGTATTTTCAAAAAACATAGACTGCATTCCCGTAGCGCCAACCGATCCGATTTCTTCCTTGTCTGTAAGAATGCAAACTGCCGTCTTTTTAACTTTCTTTACCGCAAGCATTGCTTTATATGAAGGAAAAGCACATACTCTGTCATCCTGTCCGTATCCGAGAATCATGGAACGGTCAAGACCGCATTCCCTTGCACGTCCCGCAGGTACAATTTCAAGTTCTGCCGAAAGGAAATCCTCTTCGTCCATGTCATAGTATTCCTTTAAAAGTGCAAGAATAGACTTTTTAACGGCATCCTTTTCTTTCTTGTCTTCATCGCCGTCCTTTTCGGGTTTTGCAGGCTTATTTCCGATAATTATATCCAAAGCTTCGCCTTCGATGGCTTTTGAAAGTTTCTTGTCGAGCTGGTCAGCGGAAAGATGAATAAGAAGGTCCGATATAAAAAATACGGGGTCGTCATCTTCTTCACCAAGATTTACAAGTACTTTTGTACCGTCTTTCTTAGCCACAACGCCGTGAATTGCAAGAGGAATTGTAACCCACTGGTATTTCTTAATTCCGCCGTAATAATGGGTATCAAGATATGCGATACCGTTATCCTCGTACAAAGGATTCTGTTTCACATCAAGACGCGGTGAATCAATATGGGCACCGAGAATGTTAACACCGTTTTCGATATCGTCCGTACCCACATTAATCATAATGATGGATTTATTCATATTAACGGCATAAAGTTTGTCTCCGGCCTTTGCCTTCTTGTTTGCTTTTATAAAGGATTTAATGTCCTTATATCCTTCTGCTTCAATTTTTTCAACTATTTCGTCAACGCATTCTCTTTCCGTTTTGCATTCGGAAATAAAATCAATATATTCCGCGCAAAGAGAATCAAGTTCTTTTAACTGTTTTGCATTATAGTTATTCCATATACATTTGTATTCCATAATTGCCTCCTAAAAGCATCTACGAGCCCGTAAGGCCCGTAGACAATAATTATTATTAGCTTCTGATATCGATATTAAGATGGAACTTAAGGTTTGAAAGAATCTTCTTAACAAACTTGTCCACATCGTCGGGTCCGAAATCTTCTGCTCCGGGAACAAACTTGATTGTGAATGCAAGGCTCTTCTTTCCTTCAGGAATGTTCTCCCCTTCATATACGTCAAAGAGATTAATCTTTTTAATATACTTGCAGGATTTCTCAATAACCTCTTCAACCTGTCCGCAAGTAATCTCTTTATCCATCAAAAGAGCAAGGTCTCTTGATACTTCCGCGAAAGGTGAAAGGGGCTCGAATTTGGCCTTTGTATCAAGCGCATACAAAACATCAAGGTCAAGTTCCATAACATATGCGTCAACTCTGTAATCAAGTTTCTCGCAAACTTCATATGCAACTTTTCCAAGAAATCCGATTTCTTCGCCGTTTAACTTAATGACAGCAGTCTGATAAGGATGAAGGAATGACTTCTTAGCAGGTTCGTAAGTAAACTTTGTAAAGAAGCTTTCGGCAACCTTATTTGCTACAGCTTTCAAATCATAGAAATCTTCGTATTCGCCGAATGTTGCAACACAGAGTGTCTGCTTTTCGTCAGGATACTCGGTAAGAGGAAGAGACTTAGGAATAAACTTTGATCCGACTTCGAAAAGTCTTCCGTTTAAGTTGCCCTTCTTCTGGTTTCTTGATACTGCCTGAAGCATAGAAGTTACAAGCGTTGTTCTCATAATGGACAAATCTTCGTTAATGGGATTGAGAATCTTAATTGCCTGTCTTTCCGAAGCATCTTCCGGCATATTCAAAAGATCGAAATCCGAAGGTGATGTAAATGAATAATGAATGCATTCATACGCACCTACCGAGCAAAGGTCTTTTTTGAGTTTAAGTTCTTTCTTCTGCTTAAGGTTAAGACCGCCCATAGTAACCATAGCCTCAGGAAGGAATGTGGAAACGATATGGTCGTAACCGTACATACGAATCGCTTCTTCGGCAACATCGGGATAATCTTCCATATCATCTCTGTATGCGGGTATCATAAGCTTAAGTTCATCACCGTTAATTACAGGATTGAAATCAAGATTCTTCATGATTCTTTCAATATCTTTGGTAGGAATTTCGATACCGAGAACATCATTTACTTTTGCAATCGAAACAACCATTTCTCTGGGTTCTACGGAATTGCCGGTATTTACGTCTACATGTGTTGAAGATACTTTACCGCATTCAAGCTCTTCGATAAGATGAAGTGCTCTCTTCATAGCGTTAACAGTTGCATATTCGTCTACGCCCTTTTCATATTTTGCGGAAGCATCGGTACGCTTTCCGAGGGCTCTTGAAGTCTTTCTTATGTTGTCTCTTGCAAACTTTGCAGACTCAAACATAACTTCCTTTGTAGTCTCTCTGATTTCGGAATTAAGACCGCCCATAACACCCGCAATTGCAACAGGTTTTACACCGTCGCAAATTACAAGATTATTGTTATTGAGCTCATATTCAAGATTATCAAGTGTAACAATCTTTTCTTTATCTTCTGCGCGTCTTACGACAATTTTGTTGCCCTCAAGGAAATCACAGTCAAAAGCATGCATGGGCTGACCCATTTCGAGCATTACATAGTTTGTAATATCAACGATATTGGAAATAGGTGTCTGACCAACAAGAGAAAGTCTTCTCTTCATCCATAAAGGAGACTCTTTAATCACAACATCACTTACATAATGACCGATATATCTGGGGCAAATATCGTTTGCCTTAACTTCAACCGAAAAACCGTCTTTCTTAATACCGCTTTCAGTATAATCAAGAGCGGGTGCCTTGTATTTTCTACCAAATACCGCAGCAACTTCTCTTGCAAGACCTGTTACGCACTGACAATCAGGTCTGTTTGCAGTAATTGATACGTCAAAAATATAATCATCAAGTCCAAGAATCGGTTTAACGTCCGCACCGACTTTCGTATCTTCGGGAAAAACAAGAAGTCCGTTATATTCCGCTCCGGGATACATACCTTCCGTTACTCCAAGTTCAACCCCCGAGCAAAGCATACCGAACGAATCATAGCCGCGAAGTTTACCGTTTTTGATGGTCATAACGCCTTCAACGGTTTTATGGTCTTTAGCAGTAGCATATACGGTAGCTCCGTTTAAAGCCACAGGATATTTTCCGCCCTTTTCAACATTGTCCGCACCGCAGCAAATCTGAAGTATGCCGTTTGCTCCGGTATCAACCTGACATACATGAAGATGTGTGTCGGGAATAGGTTCACACTCTGTTACAAGACCTACAACAACACCGGAAATATCTTTTCCGACTTCAATAAGTTCCTCGACTTCGAAACCGCAGGAGAACAACTTCTCTTCAATCTCCTTAGGCTCGATATCGTCTATATCAACATATTCTTTTAACCAACTTAAAGGTAATAACATTTCGATTCTCCTTTCGCTTCCTAGTTATCGTTAATCTGCTTCAAAACTTTGAGATCAGACTCAAAAAGAAGCTTTATGTTGTTGATTCCGTACTTAAGCATTGCCGTTCTTTCAATACCGATACCGAACGCAAGACCTGAATATTCATTGGAATCTATGCCGCAGTTTTCAAGAACTTTTTTGTTAACGATTCCCGCACCGAGAATTTCAATCCAACCTGTGCCCTTGCAAAGTTTACAGCCCTTGCCCTTACACTCGAAGCATGATACATCCACTTCAACAGAAGGCTCTGTGAAAGGGAAATATGAAGGACGAAGTCTCGTTGTAGTATCTTCTCCGTAAATCTTCTGAACGAATACGTCAAGCATACCCTTCAAATCGCAAAGAGTAATCTTTTTATCAACAACAAGACCTTCCATCTGAGTAAACATGGGCGAATGTGTCGCGTCATCGTCCGAACGGAAAACCTTTCCGGGAGAAAGAATCTTAATAGGGGGCTTCTCAGCTTCCATAACGTGAATCTGTCCTGCCGAAGTCTGAGTTCTAAGAAGGAATTCAGGCGATAAGAAGAATGTATCCTGCATGTCTCTTGCGGGGTGGTCTTTAGGAATGTTAAGAGCCGTGAAATTGTAGTAATCGTTTTCAATTTCCGTACCCTCGTAAATTTCAAATCCCATGCCGGCAAAGATATCGATAAGCTGATTTCTCATCTGTGTAATGGGATGAAGATTACCTGTCTCCTCAGCTTCGGAATCGATTGTTACATCTATCTTCTCAGACTCATATTTTTCTTCGAGTTCTTTCATTTTCATTTTGCTGTCAAGTTCTTCAAAAACGTTAGTAGCCCAATCTTTGAGCTCGTTTACGCTTTTTCCGAAATTGGCACGCTCTTCGGGAGCGATGTTCTTCATTTCCTTCATGAGCTGACCGATTTTTCCGGTCTTCGAATCAAGGAACTGCTTTCTGAGTTCAAAAGCCGTAGCTCTCGATGTTGCATTCTTTTCAATGCCCTCAAGAATTTCCTGTTTGATGGATAATAATCTTTCGTCCATAATAAAATCTCCTTTTCCATTGTAATTATCGTCCCCGCGAGGATGTTTTTTACAACATATCTCGCGTTTTTGCTTTTTGGTTGTAATTTTATTGAATGGCCGCACACAAATTACAACATATTCGCGGAAATTCACTTTCCTGTTGTAATTCCCGACCCCGCGAGCTTGTTTTTTACAACATATCTCGCGTTTTTAGCTTCTTGGTTGTAATTTACCGCGGTCGGCCGTATGAAATAAAAAAACCATATAAAGCAAATGCTTTATATGGGACGTTTCATAAACGCGGTACCACCCACATTCCCTGAAATCAGGGCACTCAATTGAAGTTAACGTACTCACTGACGTGCAAACCTACTTAGTTTCAGCCTGCAAGCTCCGGTGTGAATTTCATATTCTGCAAGTGTCATAAGAAAGCTCTCAGCGCGTCACTTTCTCTCTCTGTCTGTATTACAAAATCTTACTGTGCACCATCAATGCCTTTAAACATAATAATTCTATATTTACGGAAGTAAAAAGTCAATAGTCTGAAATCATTCCTCCGCAGACTTCGCTTCTTTTTTCCTATTGGAATATACATTAATAATACCTCCGTACATAAAGAGGAACGACAAAGTATAAATCCAAATAAGCAAAATTACTACAGTTGCCATGGAACCGTATATATTAAAGGATGACCAATTTGAAAGATAATAGTTGAAAGCCCAGTTAAAAAGAGTCCAGGTCGTACCTGTGAAAAGCGCCCCCTTCCACTGCTTTCTCGGTCTTGATTTCTTATCCGGAACCCAGGCATAAACAAATGTAAGAACAAATGCATAAAGAATCCATTGGATAAGGAAACGTAAATTAATTAGATATTCAACCCAAACAAACTGGAAATCAAAGTACATCTGAATCATGTCCCAAATATAGTTTAGGAACACAACAACCGCAACGGAAACAACAAGTGTTGCGGAAAAAATAATACCATACAAAATAGCACGAAGCCTGAGCATAATAAAATTACTCATCTCTGCATCGCCGTTTATGGCGTTAAGGCCGCTCTTAACGCCCTGAACTCCTTTGGCCGATGACCAAATAAGTAGAACTGACGTAACGGACACAATTGCGGGGGAATTGCCATAAAGCTGACCGATAATATTAACTGTTATGGTATCCAACGCCTCAGGAAGTACTTTTTTCAAAAAAAGCAAAACACCCGATTGAGTAAGCGGTGTAAAAGGAATAATCGAAAAAACAAGAAGTATGGACGGAAAAATCGCAAGGAACACAAAAAAGGCAACGCTTGACGCAAATAATCGCGAGTTCGTCTGCCTGTACATTAACGAAATATCCATATATGTTTTCCAAAATTCTTTAATTTTTTTCATCAAAGCATTCCAAAACATCAATAATAAAAAAGCCCCTCCGAGGAGTTGCTTTTCCCGAAATATGCTCTTGTATTTTGACTCCTAGCCAATCTGCTAGGTGGGTAACCGCAAATGAGTTTCAGCCTTCCATCGGATGAAGCGTTAAAGGCCTGACATCCGCTCAAAAATATAGGAATCCCGTTTAAAGTAATGTAGGATCAAAATATCAAGGCATCATATTTCAGGTAAAACCATTATAACAAATAAATCCAAAAAATCAAGGGCACCTTAACCTATAAGACTTAATCGTCTTTATAATTTGTAGTTTTTAATACATTGTCAAATCAACAAAAAACGGAACGCACCTTTCTAAAAAGGTGCGTTCCTGTATTAATAAAATTCAAATTATCTGAAGAATGAAACGGTTGAATCCAATTCCTGTGCTCTGATATTAGTATCACCGGAACTCTTTGCAATTTCTGAAATTGCCTCAACAATACCTGTAACAGAAGCAGAAACCTCTTCGTTAGAAGCTGCATTTTCTTCTGTAATTGCACTGAAGTCCTGAACAGAACTGATAATTACGTTCTTTACAGACTCAAGAGACTTAATCTTCTTGGAAATGGCATCAATTTCATCAACACTTGTTGCAATCTCTTTATTAAGTACTTCAAACTTATTCTGTGTCTCATCAATATATTCCTGCTCGTCAGAAATAATCTTAGATACTTCCTGTGAGAGTTCAACAGATCTTGAAGACTTCTCAATAATCTGATCAACGATAACCTTAATCTCTTTAGCAGATTTATCTGACTGATCTGACAATGAACCGATTTCTGTAGCAACAACAGTAAATCCTCTTCCTGCTTCACCGGCACGTGCTGCTTCGATTGAAGCATTAAGTGCAAGAAGGTTTGTCTGTGAGGTAATTGAAGAAATCATCTCAACTGCATCTTTAATCTTATCAACAGCTTCATTTGTCTCTTCAATCTGACGTTTGATGGCTTCAACTGCCTCAACACATCTTCCGCTCGATGAAGAAACCTTGCTGATATACTCTGTAGCATCTTTATTAGCAGACTGAATGTTACCTGAAGACTGTGAAAGTTCTACAGCGTTCTCGGAAATACCCTCGATAGCAATACCCATTTCAACAACCTGTTCATTAATGTTCTGAACTGTCTCTGCCATACCTGTTGCACCCTGTGCCAAATCTTCCATTGCGTTTGCAATCTGATTAGCACCGTCGGAACTTGTACTTGAAAGTGAAGAAACCTGACTTGAATCTCTCTGTAAAGCATCAGAAATGGATTTAGTCTTACCAATAATATCTGAAAGAGTAATTACAAGAGTCTTAGCAGACTCGATAAGCTGTTTTGTTTCGAATATTCTTGCTTTTGCAGAAACATCTGCATTCAAATCGCCGTCAGCTATCTTTCCGATAGACTTAGCTACATCTTCGATAGGTTTAGAAATAATTCTTGAAAGAACGATTGCTACTGCACCAAACAATATTACGAAAATAACCGCTGCGATAACAAGTTTGGTTACAACGCCTCTAACAGCTGCATTAACAACTTCACATTTCTTACCGGCGAATGCCATACCTACTATCTCGCCATCACCGTTTCTCATGGGCTTATAGTAAACATAGTAAGGTACGTCATTAATCTTAACGTCATCTGAATAATAATCCTGTCCGCCTTTAAGACAAGCATTAATAACTGCTTCCGAAGCATCTGTTCCTTCAATTCTGGAACCGTCGGCCTTCTTAATAGATGTCATCTTACGTGTAGGTCCCCAGAACACTGTCAAATCAATTTCTTCTTCCTGGAAAGCATCAACATAATCTGTTTCATAATTAAGTTCGTCCGCTTCCTGCAAATCCCATTCATAATACTTATTCAAGCCCTGACAAGCAGTCATCAAAGTATTTTTTGTCTGCTCCTCAACACTGTTTCTTACATCCATAGATGCAACGATAACCGCTACTACCATACCTACCGCTAGCGGAAGTATCGCAAAAAGCGTAAGAACTCTTCTCAAAGATAATTTCATAAGTAACTCCTCCTTAACCCTGCAACTTTTTCAAGCCGTCATTCATTCTCAAATTATGAATATAGAATATTTATTCACATGTCATATTATACAATATTTTGTATCCAGTTCAAAAAGAAAAAATACGCATTTTTAACCAAAATTTACGCATTATATTCAACATTTTGTCCCTCATTATTTAAATCTCTCATAATTTGATGGACAACAATAGGACTTGATTAAAAAAAATAACAATTTAACCAAAAAAATATAAAAATTTTATGAAGAATGATTAAAAATGTCTCATTTATGGTACAGATGAAAATTTATTTAATTTACATATAATTTTTGCAATAAAAAAACGCGAAGCAATCGTTTTAATAACTGTTCTGCACTTCGCGTTCCAGTGGACCAGACGGGAGTCGGTCTCCGCTCCGCTCCGGTCGGCGCAATGCCGAGGTCCACCGGACCTCGTGCGCCCCGTGCCAAAAGGGCTTTGGACACGTGTTCGACCATAGCGTCTTAATTATAGTGGACCAGACGGGAGTCGAACCCGTGTCCAAAAGCACATTCCCTCTCCTTCTCCTATCACAGTCGTTCGAAAATTATTCCCTCATCGGAAAGTCAAACGACAAACAAACCGAATCGGTAGCCCAAAATACGCCCGTAGGGTTCGGGCGGACCCTACGTCGTTTCCTGTTAGTTAATGATGCCCAACAACAATAAAACAGGTATTATTATCGAGGACACACTGCGATTAGGCAGCGAATGCTAATTTATTATCAGCGTTTATATTTAGGTTTGTGAACTGACGCGTCACGGACGGATAGCTTCTAAAGGTGCAATACCCCTGTCGAAACCATTACTGGCCCATATTCAATTGTAAAGGTACAATTATTTATCGATTCGAATCTTTGAATTCCCTTCGGGTTTCACGTTCGTAATCTTTTTTAGCTATGGCTTCACGTTTATCGTAAAGCTTCTTGCCTCGGCAAAGGCCGAATTCAACTTTAGCCTTTCCTTTAGTAAAGTAAACCTCAAGAGGAACAAGCGTTAAACCTTTTTCCTTAATTTTCCCCGATAACTTATCAATTTCGTATCCGTGAACAAGAAGTTTTCTGGGTCTTAAAGGATCTTTATTAAAAATATTGCCTTTCTCGTAAGGAGAAATGTTCATTCCGTATATAAACATCTCCCCTTTATCAATACCGATAAATGCTTCCTTTATGGAACATTTGCCCATTCGCAAGGATTTAACTTCGGTACCCACAAGTACTATACCGGCTTCATATTTTTCATCAACAAAATATTCGTGATATGCTTTTTTATTGTTGGCTATTAATTTCTTACTTTCCTGTGCCATAATTCATACACCTACAAAAAAGCGCTTCCGATTTCAGGAAGCGCTTAAATCTTTTATCTAAAGATTGCAGGAACATTAAGGATAATTGATATAACTATAAATGCTATTGCCAAAACTCTCGTACTTTTAATAAGAACACCTTCCATTGAACGGCCTTTGTTCTTGCCCCAGTATGAATCAGCAATACCGCCTATAGCTCCCAAGCCCTGCTGTTTGCCTTCCTGCATCAACACCAAAAATGTCAACGCTACGCAAATCAATATAAATACAACTGTAATTACTATTTTAACTATCTCCATTTTTCACCTCTGAAAAACAAATAACTAAACGTGCTTTGTTATAATATCATATGAGCCTTACAATTTCAAGCAATTCTTCCAAAGATTTGCCAAGAAATTTTATTTTTTGTGTTCTTTTACACAAGAAGCGACTTACCTGTCATTTCCTTAGGCTGTTCCATTCCCATAAGTTCAATGATTGTGGGAACGATATCTGCAAGACATCCGCCCTCACGAAGTTTCTTTCCTTCAGGTCCGTTAACAAGAATGAAAGGAACGGGATTTGTAGTATGTGCCGTGAAAGGAGCACCTGTCTCGTAATCAACAAGCTGCTCAGCATTTCCGTGGTCGGCACAGATAAACATTGTTCCGCCTACTTCCTTTACAAAGTTAACAATTTCACCGACGCACTTATCGATAACTTCAATTGCTTCGATAGCTGCAGCTTCAACACCTGTATGTCCTACCATATCGGGATTTGCGAAGTTACAGATAATAACATCATACTTTGAGCTTCCGTCTTCATTCTTGTCGGTAATTGCCTTGGAAAGTCTGTCACATACCGTATATGCGCTCATTCTGGGCTTCTTGTCATATGTAGGAACGTACTTGGGTGAATCAACAAGGATTCTGTCTTCTCCTTCGTTGGGCGTTTCTACGCCGCCATTAAAGAAGAATGTAACATGTGCGTATTTCTCTGTCTCTGCGATACGAGCCTGCTTAAGTCCGTTTGTTGCAAGCCACTCCCCAAATGTATTTGTAACTTCAACTTTATGGAATGCTACGCTCTTATTGGGGATTGTAGGATCGTATTCCGTAAAGCAAACGTATTTAACATCAAGTCTCTTTCTGTCAAAGCCCTTGAAATCATCGTCACAGAAAGCTCTGGTGATTTCTCTTGCTCTGTCGGGACGGAAGTTAAAGAAAACAATCGAATCGCCGTCTTTTACGGTTGCTACGGGAGCACCGTTTTTGCAAACAACTGTAGGAAGCATGAACTCGTCCGTCACACCGTTATCATAGGAAGCCTGAATTGCTCCTGTAGCGGAATCGGCCTGAACACCTTCACCCTTTGTTAAAGCAAGATATGCCTTTTCAACTCTGTCATAGTTATTGTCTCTGTCCATTGCGTAGTAACGACCGCTTATTACACCAACTTCGCCGACACCGATTTCTGCCATTTTTGCTTCAAGTTCAGCCACGAAATCTTTTCCTGATGCGGGAGGTGTGTCACGTCCGTCAAGGAAGCAGTGAACGTATACTTTTGAAAGGCCGTTTCTCTTTGCAAGTTCCAAAAGACCGTATATATGTGTATTGTGGCTATGTACACCGCCGTCGGAAACAAGTCCGTACAAATGAAGTGCGGAATCGTTCTTTTTGCAATTATCAATTGCTTCCATAAGTCCGGGATTCTCAAAGAATGTTCCGTCCTGAATCTCTTTTGTGATTCTTGTAAGCTCCTGATATACAATTCTTCCGGCACCCATGTTAAGGTGTCCGACTTCCGAGTTACCCATCTGACCTTCGGGAAGACCTACTGCCATACCGGAAGCATTTCCTTTTACAAAAGGACATTCCTTCATAAGCTTATCCATAACAGGTGTTTTTGCCTGTGCCACAGCGTTACCTTCAACTTTGTCATTCAAGCCGTAACCGTCAAGTATCAATAAAACCTTAGGTGCATTTGCCATTTTTACAATCTCCTTTAAATACTTAATCTCAAAACTTTGCTATTATAACATATAAAAATGCCTTGGTCAAAAAGAAAATGTCTTTTTCACACAAATGTAAAAATCATTAATCTTTTGACCAGGCATCCTATTGTTTATCTTAAGTCTACTCTTCTTATTTTACCCGATATCGTCTTGGGAAGTTCTTTCTTAAACTCAACTATTCTCGGATACTTGTAAGGCGCTGTATGTTCCTTAACGTATGTCTGAATTTCTTTCTTGAGTTCATCTGTTCCCTCAGTGCCCTTCGTAAGTACAATGTTGGCTTTTACGACCTGTCCTCTGATTTCATCGGGTGCAGCAACCACGGCACATTCGAGAACATAAGGAAGTTCCATTATAACCGATTCGATTTCAAAAGGTCCGATACGGTATCCTGACGATTTGATTACATCATCCACACGTCCCACATACCAATAGAATCCGTCTTCATCTCTCCAAGCAGTATCTCCCGTATGATAATATCCGTCATACCAAACCTCATTAGTCTTCTCGTCATTTTCAAAATAGCCCTTAAACAATCCGTTTGGAATTGCTTCTTCCGTTCTTATGACAATCTCACCTGTTTCACCGACCTTGCAGGGATTTCCGTCGGCATCGAGAATATCTATATCAAACTGAGGAGAAGGACGCCCCATTGAGCCAACCTTATTGGTCTCGCCTACAAAGTTTGCGATGGCAAGTGTTGTTTCAGTTTGTCCGAATCCTTCCATAATTCTTACCCCTGTGGCTTTTAAAAACTGATTGTAAACTTCAGGGTTCATTGCTTCACCGGCTACGGTTGCATACTTTATGCTCGATAAATCGTACTTCGACAAATCTTCTTTTATAAAGAATCTGTACATTGTTGTGGGAGCGCAGAACGTTGTAATGTTGTACTCCTTAAACAAAGGAAGAATATCTTCAGCCTTGAATTTTTCAAAATCATATACAAAAGTTGCGGCTTCGCACAACCACTGACCGTAAAGCTTGCCCCACAAAGCCTTGCCCCAGCCCGTATCTGCAATTGTAAGATGAAGACCGTTAGGGTCCACATTGTGCCAATACTTTGCGGTAAGAAAATGTCCCAAAGGATATTTAAAATTATGTGCTGCAATCTTAGGATAGCCTGTTGTTCCCGAAGTGAAGAACATAAGCATCGTATCGTTTCCGCAGGCATAATCCGAAGGCTTTTCGAACTCCTTTGAGAAATCGATAAATTCATCGTTAAACGAATGCCATCCTTCTCTTGTTGTACCTTCAACATTGACTTTAATCTTCAAATCAGGACAATTCTTTGATGCAATTTCAGCCTGGTCGGCAACATCACCGTCACCTGAACAAATAATAGCTTTAACATGTGCAGCCTTAAATCTGTATTCAAAATCATGATCCTTAAGAAGATGCGTGGCCGGAATAACAACAGCACCGATTTTATGAAGTGCGAGAATCGAAAACCAGAACTGATAGTGTCTTTTAAGAACAAGCATTACCTTGTCACCTTTTTCTATTCCGAGAGACTTAAAATAATTGGCCGTCATATTCGAATATTCCGACATTTCCTTGAAATTAAAGCTTCTTGCCACCTTATCGTCGGAAAGATAAATCATAGCGGTCTTTGCGGGATTTTTCTTTGCGATTCCGTCTACAATATCATAAGCAAAGTTAAAAGTATCGTCATTTTTGAATTTAATGCTGTTAACGATTCCTTTTTCATCAACGGTAGTCTCAACAAATTTTTCGTAAATGGGATTCTTAAGATTTGCAAGATCCACATTTGTAACGACATTTGCTTTAACCTTGTCCTTAACTTCCGTAAGTCCTTTTTTCTCAGGATTCATAACGATTGCGTAAATATCGCAATCCTCTCCGCCGAGTGCAATTTCATTATGCGGAGTTGATGAATCATAGTAGATACAGTCACCCTCATGAAGAATTTCAACGGAATCTCCGACCATCATCTTTAGGCTTCCCCTTATGACGATATCCATTTCCTGACCAACATGTGTGGAGAAATGATAGGGAGGATTCAGTGCCTCTTCCGAATAAGGAATGCGTACAAAAAAGGGCTCGGCAAGTTTGTTTTTAAACTTCGGAGCAAGGTTTTGATATACAAAGCCCTCTCTTCTTACAATCTCAACACCTTCGCCTTTTCTTGTTACAGTGTATTCGCTAAGTGCAGGGGATTCGCCCTCGATAATATCAGACATATCCACATTACAAATATTTGCAATTTTATATATAAAAGTAAAAGGAAAATCTTCTTCGCCCGATTCAAGTCTCTTATATTCTTCAGCAGACAAACCGATTTTTTCGGCAAGTTCTTCTTCCGACATATTCATATCTTCGCGAAGTGTGGCAATACGCTTTGCCACTTCCTTGATTTCAACTTCAAGATTTTTGGTATGTTCGCTCATTTTTACCTCCTTGCAATCGTAATCGAATTCTTTATCGTTACGATTATTTCGAAATGTACGTCTACTTCTGTACGATTAACTGCCGTTTCTTCAAAAAATTAAAAAACCCGCCTCAATCGCTTGAGACGGGCTAACCCGCGGTACCACTCAAATTGCGCAACCGAATGCGCCTCCTCTTCTGACTCCAACAAGCCAAGTGCTTTAACGCAGCATTACGGGAACCGTCTACTTTAATCATTTCGAAGTTCCGACTCGGAAGGGATATCAGAAAGAATTAAATTATCGTCTCGCACCAACCGACGACTCTCTGAAAATTTGACATCTAACGCAGTCTTCGTCACAGTCTTTGTTTCTGTATTTAACTTTTATTAAAATATCATCAAAATTATATTATGTCAACATTAATTTTCGGGAATCCAATAAACCACCAAATCATCGGAAACCGCCAAATCGAAATCAATATCCCATTTGCCATTGGCCGTAGGCTGAAGTTTCGGTTTTTGAAGTTTTGAACCGTTTGGAACAACCTGGGTTGCAAATATATTGCTCTTTTCACGGTCATTGGAATCCATAAATATAACATTGTACGAATCGGCTGTTTTTATTGTTTCAAGCGCACCTTCAATATCGGCTTTGGAAAAGCCCATCTCTTTTTCGCTTCTTTCTTCAAGAATCTCTTCAAGTGCTTCAAGAGTACTCTTGCTGAATTCGGACATATCTATTGAATTGCTTTGAGAAATAATTTCCGTCTTTTCGTCATTGCTTCCGATTTCTAACTGAGAACCTCCCGAAAGTTTGAGATTACCTATTTCAATTCCCTTAGAATCGAAATATTTAATATCGACCTCTCCCTCCAATATGGTAAACTTTGTTCTAACCGGATATGCATTGTTGGGGTCCTTAACCACGCTTATAAGAGGAACCGTACCTCTGATTGCCATTGTGGAATTGGGAGTTTGAATCTCAAAAGAAGAATCGTTCGATAATTTATTTTGAACGTCCCAAGTCATCGTTCCGTAATCCAATTTTACCGTAGTCTTACTTGATTCGCTTGTTCCTTCGGCAAGAAGAGTAAATTGAGTATTCTCTTCGACATAGCAAACTTTATCTTCATCAACAATCAAATTTAAAGTACTGTTTCCATTAACCCTAACGATATCCCCGCTTTGAAGAACCATTCCTTCATAGCCTTCCATTTCAGAATTTTCTTCATTGGAAATGTAAGCGTGTCCCTGACATGCCAATATTTTAATAATTCGATATGCATCTTCTCTGCCGTTAAAAGCTATCACTGAAATTACTATTCCCGCAATAATAACCGCAGCACCGGCTATGCCGAATATCAACCCTTTTTTCTTCATACACGCCTCCGAAAATTCTTCATACTGAATTATAGCAAAATAAACAATCAATCATCAAGACATCAAAACAAAGTAGTTTAATATAAATACGGCAGTTCGCTCTCTTTTCCTTCAATTTCAGATTCCAAAAGTCGCATTTCTTCTTTAATTTCAAGCATACGTTTGTCTATTTTATCGATTTGGTCAACAATTTCGTCCATTCTTTCCTTTACCGCTTCGTTACCCGTTACCTTTACAACAAGTTTTGAGAGATTTCCCGAAGAAATACAAGGAAGCGAAAAACAAAACATAAATAAAAATATAGTTACGGAAGCAATCAAAATAATACCGACAGCAGCAAGTACTTTGATATCCATAGCTTGAACTGTTGATGTTAACATCTGAGCAATAACAGCAATAAAAGCAAAAAACATTATTGCCAAATACACCAAAGAATAAACTACGGATTTGGTAGCATTCTGCTTTCTTCCATCAAGCATAACCAAATCTTCCTCGTATTGATTTCTGAGACACTTGATTCTGACCGATTCCGCACTCAGCAAATTATATTTGCCTTTATCCGATTCACCGGCGTTCCAAGGTTCATAAGTCTGAAAATTGGCCACTTTATCATTTCCGTGTCCTTCAAAATCCTCAAAATTACCCTGTTGACCTTTAATAACTTCCTTTGAATCAAATTTATTACCCTGCCAAATGGAGTCAGCGGCATTTTGTGCCTTTTGAAGTCTGTCATCCGATAATTGACCTTTTTCATATAAATCATCCAATTGATTTT
Source organism: Lachnospiraceae bacterium (assembly GCA_045628965.1). Lineage (GTDB taxonomy): Bacteria > Bacillota > Clostridia > Lachnospirales > Lachnospiraceae > UBA3766. The sequence continues at coordinate 23,398 of JAZQQI010000013.1, forward strand.
TGAGCTTTTCATACTCATTCTTGGCAATTTCCAGTTCGGCCGAATAATTCGTAATTTTACCTCTGATATTCGAAAGTACCTTTTTCGTTTTTTCTTCTACAAAAGAAATGTTTCGATCCGATTTGCTTCTGAAATATCGATTTTTTGCGGTATTTCCTATGTACTTAACAATCACGATTATCGTAATAATCCAAACAACCAACGAAATAATACCGATTCCGCCGGAGGCAAAAAATAAAGATGCAGCCAGGACAGGCGTATTAAAACCTACAATCAGATATCCCATTGCCAATATAAAAAGCAATGTGGAGATAATCATCCAAAACGATAGTTTTACAAACTCAGCCTGTCTTTTTTCCTTGCATTCGTTAAGAGTACCTTTCGCTTCAATCTGCTCAATATCGAGCATTTTTATCTCGCTTTGAAGTTTTTGAATTCTTTCGAGAAGTTTGTCTTCTCTTTCTGTAATTATTCTCATTTTATTCTCTCTTCAACACATTACTGCATATTGCTTAAAGCCTTCAGCATTTCCAAATCTTCTTCCGTCAATTTAATATTTGATTGAAGTGTTTCCCCATCGGGCATCGTAACCGAAATATCTATAACTGTTCCGACCGGCATCTCTCTTCCCTTTAATGTTTGAACAAAAGAAACAAACCTTGGATGTCTCATACCGAATTCTTCTATTTTTTTCTTAAAAGTCAATAAAACTGCGGGATTAACCATTTATCTTCCCTCCACATATTTTTTTATTTTATTTTTGGCTCGTTGCAAAGCGTTATCGGTAGTTTTTTCATTTGTTGCCAAAACTTTTGCAATTTCCGACGTAGAAAGACCTACTATATACAAATCGATAACTTTATATTCTATTTCCGACAGATTTTTTTCCATAAATCGTAGCAAATCCTCATATTTTTCTTTGTGAATAAGATTTGCCTCAGGGTTGTAAATATCAGATAATCCCAAATCATCAGTGGAAAGGATTGGGATTTCCGAATCATTTTCCTCTTCTCTCGAATCGGTGGATGAAATCGATACTCCTTTATTAAGCGGGTCATTTTTCGGATTATTCGAATTTGTAATGGCCGTATAAATATTTCTTCTTATACAAACCGACGCAAAAGTAGAAAATTTGATATTCTTTTTTTCGTCGTAATCTCTGACTGCTTTAAAAAGCCCTATCATTCCTTCCTGAACAAGATCTTCATTTTCACCGCCGAGAATAAAAAGAGATTTGCTCGAAGAAAGCACCATTCCCTTATATTTATTAAGAAGAAATTCCATGACATCATCATTTTTTCTGGACAAAAGAACAAGTTCTTCGTCCGTGTAGGAAGTATAATTCATTTATTTCCCCATTCTTTGTCTGACTATTTCGTAGCACAAAACTCCGGCTGCAACAGAAGCGTTAAGTGAATCAATCTGTCCTTTCATGGGAATTGATGCCACAAAATCGCACTTTTCTTTTACAAGTCTCGAAACGCCCTCGCCCTCAGAGCCGATTACAACACCGATAGGTCCCTTCAAATCAAGATCGTACATAACCGTTCCGTCCATATCGGCACAAACAAACCAATATCCGTCTTTTTTCAAATCTTCGATAGTTTTCGAAAGATTCGTAACCTTTGCGACAGGAATATAATTAAGAGCACCGGCTGAGGTTCTCGCTACTGTAGATGTGAGTCCGACAGCTCTGTTTTTCGGGATGATTACACCGTGTGCCCCGGCCTGATGCGCAGATCTTATTATGGCTCCCAAATTGTGAGGATCTTCAATATTGTCAAGAAGCACCAAAAAAGGCGGCTCATCGGAATTTTTTGCTATCTCTAGAATATCCTCAAGTTCCGCATAATCATAAGCTGCTGAATATGCGATAACGCCTTGATGCTTGCCGGTTTGCGAAAGCTGGTCAAGTCTTGTCTTGTCTACATACTTAATAAAACTTCCTGCCTTCTTAGCTTCTCTTTTTATTGTCATTATCGGGCCGTCCTGACAGCCGTCCAACACAAAAATTTTATCAATTGTTTTACCCGATCTGAATGCTTCGATTACAGCATTTCTTCCTTCAATTGTTTCTTCTCTGTATCCCATTTGTTCACCTTTTTATAATAAACACCGCTAACTTGAAAATGCAAAAACGATTTTCGCTAAATTACCGAAGCATTTTCCTCCAATGAATACTTTATTATTTCAAGTATTCTGTCAATTCTTCCTTCAAGGTAAAGATATCCTATAAGACATTCAAAGCCCGTCGCTTTGTGATAATCGGCAAGCCCTGCATTTTTCGCATGTGAAACTGTCTTTGCGTTTCTTCCGCGTCTGAAAATGTCATATTCCTCTTGCGTAAGAATATCTTTCATTTTCTTACTCATCACGGCCTGTTTTTCCGCACACACAAGACTGCTTTTGTCTTTATGAAGCGAACTGACTGAGCGGTTCTTCTCTTCGACGAGCATTGTTCGGATTATCAAATCGTATACGCAGTCTCCTAAGAATGCCAACGTCAGAGGAGAATAAGTTTTTAAATCAACCTCGTCAATTCCGAATGCTTCATTTATTTTATTAAGGAATTCGTTGTTTTTTAAGCTCTCTTCCACTTTACGCCTTCTCTTGTATCTTCAAGAATAATACCCATCTCAAGAAGTTTTGCTCTGATTTCGTCTGCCTTGGCAAAATTCTTTTCCTTCTTTGCAGCGGTTCTTTCTGCAATAAGACTTTCGATTTCCGCTACATCATCTGCGTCTTCTTTTGTAACAGCTTTCTCGAGAATGATACCGAGAATATCCGTAAGTTTTTTAAGTGTATCATAAAGAGAATCGATATACTCTTTTGAAGATTCATTGTTTACATTTACATTAATGAATTTTACAAGTTCAAAAATAGCCGAAATTGCATCCGCAGTATTGAAATCATCTTCCATTGCCTCTTCAAACTTAGCTACGAACTGCTTTGAGTTTTCGATATTCTTCTTTTCATCATCCGATAAATTACCGGAAGCACTGTTTGCCTTAAATTTAAGTAAGTCTGCGCAGTTAAGAATTCTGTCCAAAGAATTTTTTGCTGCTTCCATAAGTTCCGCACTGAAATTAAGCTGACTTCTGTAGTGAGCGGAAAGCATGAAAAATCTCAAAACCTGAAGATCGTATTTTTCCTGAATGTCTCTTACGGTAAAGAAATTGCCGAGAGACTTACTCATCTTCTTATTGTCGATGTTAAGGAAAGCATTGTGCATCCAATATTTCGCAAAAGTCTTACCGTTTGCGGCTTCACTCTGTGCAATTTCGTTCTCATGATGAGGGAATACGAGATCTTCTCCGCCGGCATGAATGTCAATCTCTTCGCCGAGATATTTTTTACTCATAACGGAGCACTCGATATGCCAACCGGGACGACCGTCACACCAAGGTGAGCACCATGAAATTTCTCCTTCTTTCTTAGGCTTCCAAAGAACGAAATCAAGAGGATCTTCCTTCTGATCTTCGCCTGTTACAAGAAGAGAACGATTACCGCTTTGCATCTCATCAAGATTCTTATGTGAAAGTTTGCCGTACTCTTTGAAAGAACGTGTTCTGAAATAAACCGTTCCGTCTTTGGCAACGTAAGCATGACCTTTTTCAATAAGAACTTTAATCATATCAAGCATGCCCTGAATTTCCTCTGTTGCCTTAGGATGAGTTGTTGCAGGCATAACGTTCAAAGCAGCCATGTCTTTCTTACATTCTTCTATATATCTCTCAGAAATTACCGAAGGCTCAACTCCTTCTTCCAAAGCAGCCTTGATAATCTTGTCATCCACATCCGTGAAGTTGGAAACATAGTTTACCTCATATCCCTTATACGTAAGATATCTTCTGACAGTATCAAATACAATCATAGGTCTCGCGTTTCCGATATGAATGAAATTGTATACGGTAGGTCCGCACACATACATTCTTACCTTTCCTTCTTCGATGGGAACAAATTCCTGTTTGCATTTCGTTAAAGTATTGTAAATCTGCATAATTGTCATCTCCTAAATACTCATAATTTCACAATTTATTATAGTACACCAATTTGAGATATGATGCAATATTTCGCTGCGTTTATTCGCTTTTTACAACATATCTCGCGAATTTAGTAATTATGCTGTAATTCACTTGCCTGTCCGCGGGCCGATTACAACATATCTC
>JAZQQI010000014.1:0-18087 GCA_045628965.1 Lachnospiraceae bacterium
CTGCATATCCGTAGGGAACAACCGCTATTCTTTCGGTCTTGTCCGTTGTATAAATTCCGCCGTAACTAATCTTCGTTCCCTTGGGATAAATCTTAATTGTGGAAACGGTGGTCTTTAATGTCATAACCGGCTTAAGGCCCATTTCCTTCGCGAATTCTCCGTATCCGTAAAGAAGAAGTCCCGGACGAACCATATCAAGATAGGCTTCGGGAAATCTTGCAACCGCACCTGTATTTGCGCAATGCTTTATGGCAAATTTTCTTTTGGATAATCTTTCCACTTCGTTGCATACATCTGTAAAAAGCTTTAACTGATGTCTTGTGTACTCATCGTTTTCTTCTCCGAATTCGTCGGATACTGCAAAGTGCGTAAAAATTCCTTCTGCCTCAAGCCCCTGCATATTTAAAGCTTCGCAAATACCTTTAACGCCGGTATCGAAATAATCGCCTTCGCAAATGTAACCGAGTCTCGACATACCCGTGTCGACTTTAATGTGGATTCGCAATTTCTTACCGAGTTTAACGGACTCTTCCGAATATTCAACGGCTTTTGCCTTGCAGGTAACCGCCTGTGTAATGTCATATTCGATAAGTCTCTCAACCTGTTCCTTAGGAGTATGACCGAGAATGAGAATAGGCATTTTTATGTTGTTAAGCCTAAGCTCCATTGCTTCGTCTATACTGCTTACCGCAAGATAATCGGCACCGGCCTCTTCCAAAGTTTTGGCGATCATTATCGAACCATGACCGTAAGCATCGGCTTTCACAACACCTAAAAATCTGACATTTTCCCCAATTCGATTTTTCAGCACAGTGTAATTATATTTCAAAGCATCCAGGTCTATTTCCGACCAGGTTCTTCGCAAGGTTGATTCCATTTTTTCATCCTCTTTTGTAACGCTTTTATTCAACACCTGATTTTACAAGTTCGGCATGTTCCTTCTGTATGTTTTCGTCGTAAGAAAGAATCGGCTCCACATCGGTTTGACCTTTGATTTTTCTTGCAATGTAATTCTTTGTAAGTTTTCTTACCAAAGGACATAATGCTATTACTCCGATAAGGTTTGGAACCATCATGAGTCCGTTAAATGTGTCGGATATATCCCATGCAAGTGAACTTTCCATTAAAGCGCCCGCCATTATCATCAAAACAAATATAACTTTGTATACCTTCGTCGCCTTAAGTCCGAAAAGATACTCTACCGCTTTGCTTCCGTAATGTGACCATCCGAGAACGGTTGTAAATGCGAAAAGAAGCATTGCGACAGCTATAAATCCTTCTCCAAATCCACCGAAGACATTGCTGAATGCCTTTGCAACAAGTGTGGCATCATCCACACCTTCCGCTGCAAGACCCGTATTAAGATCGATAAAGCCCGATGTCAAAACAACAAGAGCTGTCATTGTACATACAACAAAAGTATCGGCAAACACTTCGAAGATTCCCCAAATACCCTGTTTTACAGGCTCTTTAACATTTGAGTTTGAATGAACCATAACGGATGAACCAAGACCGGCCTCGTTTGAGAAAACGCCTCTTTTGCAGCCCTGGGTAATAACGTCTTTAATAACTATACCCGCAACACCGCCTGCAACAGCTTTAATTCCGAATGCGAACTTAAATATTGCACCAAAAGCGGCCGGAACAGCCGTAATATTAACAGCACAAAGAATCAAAGCTCCGATAATATATGCAACCGCCATGAAAGGTACGATTTTTTCGGCAACTGCAGCAATTCTTTGAAGGCCTCCGAGAATAATTACCGCTGTAAGAACAAGAAGGAAAACGCCTATGATAAAAGGAACCGTTTTAATATTTCCGAAAAGGATTGCATCCGAATACTTCGAGAAGAACGCAGACTGAAGATTAAGTGTAATCTTATTGACCTGTCCCATGTTTCCTATTCCGAAAGATGCAAGAATGGCAAAGCAGGAAAATAAAACCGCAAGAATGCTTCCGATAATCTTACATCCCTTATAGGAACCGAGACCGTCCTTCAAATAATACATTGCACCTCCGGACCATTCTCCTTCGGCATTTTTTCTTCTGTAATAAATTCCCAGAATATTTTCAGAATAGTTTGTCATCATTCCGAAAAACGCCGCAATCCACATCCAAAATACGGCTCCCGGTCCGCCGATACAAATTGCAGCCGACACACCGGCAATGTTTCCTGTTCCTATTGTAGCGGCAAGTGCCGTGCAAAGCGCCTGAAACTGCGAAACGGAGCCTTCTTCCTTTTTATTATGATTCGTTTTGGCAAACATTCCTCCAATAGTTTTTTTCCACCAGTGACCAAGATGCGAAACCTGGAAAAATCCGGTCATAGCCGTCATTAAAATACCTGTTCCTATAAGAAGAACTAAGCCTATTTTTACCCATACAAATGAATTGATTGCGTCATTTACCGATGATAACGCGCTTAAAAAATCGTTCACAAAATACCTCCGCAAATAATTGTAAATTTATCATTTTATATCTATGGTTGTCATTTTCCGTATCTTCCACAAACGGTCAAAAACAAACGGAGTCGTCGAAAACGACTCCGCTTACTATTGTAACATGATTTTTATATATTATGAATGAAATTTTTTAAAATATTATAGCCAAATGGCTTCACTTACGGATTGTCTTACATTCGTATCGTTTAAAACGACAAGTTTAGAAAGATACCACGCTCTTTCCTCATCCGTTAAAGTCTCAAAATCCGAAGTTTCATCAAATTTAAGGTTGCAACCAAGCTTATCTATTTCCTCCATTTTGGCCTCGGCAATCCATATCTTTTCCTGCCATTCTTTTTTCTTGGATTCAAGAATAAGCTCAATGTCATCTTTTGAATATTTGCCGGAAAAAATAATGCCGATTTCCTTAAGAGAAAACCCCATTTCTTTCCACTCTATGAGTGCCTCGACATCCTTAACCTGGTTCGGAGAATAATATCTGTAACCGTTCTCTTCATCAATTTTAACAGGCTTTATAATGTCCATTTTTTCATACATGCGAAGCGCCTTGGGTGAAATCCCCGAAAACGCAGCCAATTCACCGATTTTAAGAAGTTCCTCTTCCATTACTCTTTCTCCTTAAGAATCACTTCGTTTACTCTTTCCACACCGACAAAATTGCCTTTCATGTTGCCGATGCTGTTATAAACACAGTTCACAGACATGAGGGAATTTGCACGATACTGTGTATATTTTACAAGTTCGGCAAAATCATTCATACCTTTACCCATTATATCATTTCCTTTGACCATTATCATCAAATATCCGAACATTCCGGAAAATGCGTAGAACATGTTGCAAAGGGACGCGCAGTTATGAGCTTTCATGTTTTCTTTAAGTATCGTAAGGCTTTTTTCCTCTATCTTCTCACGTACAAAATCTTTGCCGTCAAAAATCGCAAGTACTTCGTCGTTTTTTAAGGACATATCAATCCACTCTGTATATTCCACCAGGCCTTTTTGAGCTTTTTTCTTGTACTCTGTGATTCTTTTTGAAATGACAAAAACATTGAGGAAAAATGCCGCAAATACAGGAACCATGCCAATTGCGTAAAGTTCTTTGTTCATTATGAGCATTATGACGGACGAAATTATTAAGTTTACCGCAGCAATTACCATATGCATGTAATTTAGCGGCATCGTAAGATATCCCGAAGCTTTGTCCACATCATTGTTAAGACGCGTGAACCAATCCGCGCAATACTCTCCCTGGAGTTTATCCGAAGGCAGTTTTGAAATCTCTTCAAAGACTTTTTTTCGAAGACCTTTTTGAAGAAGTACCGTGGTTTTTGAAGAAATTACACTCCACACAATCATGTTATATGCAAAAAGCAAAATCGTAAAAGCCAAAAATATAATCCCATTCTCAACCAATCTGTCTTTGTTTTCCTGCTCCGCTATTCTTAAAAAACTTCCCAAAAGATTCGCCGTAAGTACCGCATTTAAGATATCAAAAGGCGCTCTTAAAATCATCATTATTAAAAATCGCTTCCATATGCCGATTTCCTTAAGCATTTTATAAGCTTCTTTATTCATATAATTTTCCTTCTTCCATTCGGATTATTCTGTCGTATCCCTTTAAATAATCAGGCTGATGTGTCACATGAATTACGGTTTTTTTCTCGGTCAAATTTGAAAGTGCGTCTATTACTTTTTCCGCCGTTACTTTATCAAGCGAAGAAGTCGGTTCGTCCAAAAGAATTATGTCCGAATCCTTGGCCATTGCCCTTGCTATAGCGATTCTTTGTGCCTGACCGCCCGACAACTCATTTCCGCTGTTACCAAGATATGTATCAATTCCCAAAGGAAGCGATTCAATCCATTCTTCAAGAAGTGCCGCTTTTAATATATTCTTCAGTCTTTCTTCGGAAATTTCATGGCCAAGCATAATGTTTTCCCTAACCGTGAGAGGCATAATCATGGCATTTTGCATTACCGCGGAAACCTGTTTTCGTATATCGTTTTGTAACGTCGCACCGTTTACCGACAGTTCTCCTTCATCAACAGGTAAAAGACCTGACAATATTTTTAAAAGCGTCGATTTACCGCATCCGCTCTCTCCCACAATTCCCACATGTTCGCCTTTTTTTATTTGAATGCACAAATTTTCAAATATACATTTTTCACGATAACAAAACCTGATGTTTTCCGCTTTTACGGCCGTATTTTCAAAATTATAATTTTCCATAAGTTTTTCTCTCCGTTTTTAGATTATTTAACCTTTATATTTTTACCCTGTTGTTATCTTAAAAATCCGTTGCCGCGGATTCCGCGATATCCGCTCTTTTTAAATTAACAAGGAAATTCTTTACGGAAACAAGCCACGATGCCAAATTCATCAATGTTCCCAAAAGACTTTTAATCATATTTAAAAATATCATCAGCGTTCCTATTGTCATTTGCCCTTTCCATATAAGAATCGATCCCGCTATCAGAAGAATCAAAAGAGGAATTTGAGAAAGAACTCCGGTAATCGAATTGCAAACTGCGCTTACTCTTTCTTTTTTTACTTCGGCTTTTGCCCATTTATCAAGATTTTCGTCATATTTTTCATTTAAAAACGGCATTGCATCAAATAAAAGAACAACGTCGAAATTGTTAATCAGTCCGTATGCCGTTTTGTTGTGCTCCTCTTTTTTATCCAAAGCCTCATGCGAAAGAGACACCATTTTCTTTCCTATTTGATTTGTCACAACAGTCACTATAATCATCGGAATCAGTATTACTACCGTAAGAAGCGCATTTTGAAACAAAAGAAAAAATAACGCGAATACACCAGAAAGCGTCATTCCGACTATATTAAAAAGCGTATTGCTCATATATTCCGAACTTGCCATCACCTCATTTTGAACCTTCGAGACGGCTTCATATCCACCCATTGAAGAACCCGATTGTTTTTTTGTGAGAATCGCATCGGCATAATTCATCCTAAGGGTATGCGCCATTTTTTCGGAAGTGTACCTGTTGACGATTTGATTCACATACTGAAGTCCGCCGTTTGCTATAAGAATCAATCCCATAGTCACAAGGAAAGAAATATCTATGCCTTTTCTTTCGACTATTTTATCTGCAAGGTCTCCGATATTCAGAGTCCATATTAGTTGCACTCCGATTGAAACAAATGTAATAAAAACGGAAGCAAACACCCATATTTTATTTTGTTTTATAAGTTTCATTAACGACTTCATGTTATCTCTCCGTTTGGATTCTAAAGAAATCTTTGTTTTTACATTTTCATCATAAACTTTGTCCTTGGGACAAAGTCAATACATAAAAAGCGGCTGTCTTTCGACAACCGCCTTATCCTTGATATATAATCAATTTTTATTACATTACAACTTTTACCCAACCTTCGGGTCCTTCGATTTCGCACTTCTGAATTCCTGTAAGTGTATCGTAAATCTTCTTTGTCCAAGGTCCCATCTCTTCCATTCCGCTGGGGAAGCAGATGTCTGTACCATGGTCGTAAATCTTTCCTACAGGTGATACGACTGCTGCCGTACCGCAAAGTCCGCATTCTGCAAAATCCTTAACTTCGCTCAAAAGTACTTCTCTGTGTTCAACCTTCATGCCAAGATACTTCTCTGCAACGTAGCAGATACTTCTCCTTGTGATTGAAGGAAGGATTGAATCCGACTTGGGAGTAACAAGCGTGCCATCCTTTGTAATGAAGATGAAGTTTGCACCGCCTGTTTCCTCAACTTTTGTACGTGTCTTGGGATCAAGATACATATTCTCTGCGAATCCTGCTTTATGAGCATCCTGAATATTGTAAAGGCTCATTGCATAGTTAAGTCCGGCCTTAATGTTACCTGTTCCGCAAGGTGCCGCACGGTCAACATCCGATACTCTGATGTAAATAGGCTTTGCACCGCCCTTGAAATAAGGACCTACGGGTGTAACAAGAATTCTGAATTCGTACTCGTCTGCAGGCTTAACACCGATAACAGAGTTTGTACCGATCATGAAAGGTCTTAAGTAAAGTGAAGCACCTGTACCGTAAGGAGGAACGAAATCCTTGTTAGCTTCGATAACCTTCAAACATGCTTCAACAAATCTATCCTTAGGAAAAGGAGGCATTTCAAGTCTCACTGCAGAATCATACATTCTTTCTGCATTCATGTCAGGTCTGAAGCATACGATTTTGCCTTCTTTTGTGTAGTATGCTTTAAGGCCTTCGAAACATGACTGAGAGTACTGAAATACACATGAGCACTCATTAAGTGTAACTGTTGAATCAGACACAAGTGCGCCGTCATCCCACTTTCCGTCTTTGAACTTCGATACATATCTGTAAGCGCACTCAAGATATCCGAAGCCTAATTCTTCCCATTTGATTGTTTTAGGATCAACCATTTTGAAATACTCCTTTCAATTTATAAAAATTTCAAATCATTATACACCTATAAAATCTTTGTATGCAATAGATTTTTACACTATTTTTTAGCATTGTCGTCATCTGATATCTTCTTGATTTCGGCATACATCTCTTTATTGATAAAACATCCTTTTGTTTCACCGGGCATCGTGTTGATTGCAATATCGTAAAAATTAACTATCTGTTCAATCGGAGTCGATAACGCCTTCCATTCTTCACCCGAAGGTCTTTTGAAGCGTTTAAAATCGGTATAAAGAAAAGTAAGTCTTTTTCCGTCTTTCCCTAAGACCGTAGGGAACTTCACCTTTCTCTCATCAAGCATGTTTTTAAATTTGCCGTCATCTCCGTATTCCGGAACTTCACCCTCAAATTTAACGGGCATAATAAATTTGGCCTTTGCCATCTCGATTGCAAACATTCTGTAATATATTTTTGCGACAAGTTTCTCTTCATCCGTATTAGGAACTCCAATTTGAGCACGAAGAAGCATCCATCTCATGAACGAAGGGTTCGTAACGGGAATATCCATCAGTTTGCAATTGGAATAGTCCTCTTTTTGTACCAATGTGTCCGCCCCGATTGCAACTGAATCGAACATAACCCTGACTCCGTATGCACCGTTTAAATAAAATGCGTCATAAAGTGTCGATTCTATATCCTTATTCTCGATTTTTCTTATTTCAAATTTATCTTCGGGAAAATTATTCTTTGCAACATCAAGATAGGCTTTTGTAAAAATTTTTATTTCCGCAGGAGAACTGTAGTAACCTTCACCTCTTTTTGTCATTGTTGAAAACAAGTGAGGTTCACCTGTTCCTTTATTGATAATGAGATAAATTTCGTCTGCCTTAAGAATCTTTTTGGCCATAATCTTTCTTGCAGCATCGCATTTTTTTCTGCATTCTTCGATTTCTTCCTTACTTTTGGGTTCATTGTCCTTTGTAAAAAGCCATACAAAAAGACGCATTGCCTCCGCACAGTCGCTTATACTCATTCTCATTGTATCGTCATCCGAAAAAACGAATTTTCTTTTGCCGATATAAGATTCTCCGAGTGAATTTACATATACATTCTGTATTATCTGCTTATCTACATCTTCCGAACGAATAACAGAACCCGGCTTAATGTTTTCCGCCTTTCCGTCGCAAATTCTCAACGAGACAAACATATCCGTTGCTTCCGGTATCGGCATATTGTTATTCTCCAAAGCAGATACCTTGGTAACTATAACTTCATCATCGTCATCGCCCGGGTTTGAAATATAAACCTTATCTCCTACGCGAATCGTACCTTTTATTTTGCCTATCGTCACCAAATCCTCACTGTTTGTAAGTTCAAACGTATCCAATACTCCGTAAACGAATTCGCCGTTTTTAAGTTCTGTTTCTTTTTCGCTCATTACCGTAAATCTCCTTATTACCAAACTTTATTGATTATATCACAGAAATGTCCATATTTCACCTTATAATATTAAGTGATTCTTTTTTTCATCATATTGCGCAATAAAACACTTCATTTTTTAATTTTATCTCTTTTCAAAGACAAAAATACTTCTTCTCACTCAAAAACGGCATCCGCATAAAACGAATGCCGTTTTTATATGTCTCATCAATCAGTTCTTTATTGTTTGTTTTTGCCCTTTAATACAAGGTTTGTAATAATACCCAAAATAAGTGCGCATGCAACTTCTGTAATTTCTACAGATCCGAAGCTTACCATCAAGCCACCTATACCTGCAATAAGGATTACAGATACGGTAAAGAGGTTTCTGTTATCTTCAAGGTCTGTTTTCTGAATCATCTTAAGTCCGCTGACTGCGATAAATCCGTAAAGCGCTACGCAAACACCACCCATTACACAGTTGGGAATTGTAGCCAAAAGTGTTACGAAAGGAGCAAAGAATGCAGCTACCATTGCGATAATTGCAGTAACAAAAATGGTAACAACCGATGCATTTCCCGAAATTGCAACGCAACCTACCGATTCGCCGTATGTTGTGTTGGGGCAACCTCCGAAGAATGCACCCACCATCGAACCAATGCCGTCGCCAAGAAGCGTATTGTGAAGTCCGGGATCTTTTAAAAGATCTCTTTCAATAATTGAAGAAAGGTTCTTATGGTCTGCGATATGCTCAGCAAATACTACAAATGCAACGGGAATATACGCGAACCCAATCTTAACAATATACGCGCCCATGTTGGCAACTTCCGAATTTGCAAAAGAATAATCCGATGAAAAGAATGCCGTTACAAATGTAAATGTAGGAATCCACTGCATACGCGAAAATGCCGAAAAATCAATTACTTTCAATGCATCGATACCTGCGGCATTGCCTATAAGCGTAAACACTGCCGCAACCGCATATCCTGCAAGGATACCGATGATAAAAGGAATCATTTTAAGCATTTTCTTTCCGTAAACGGAACAAATCATTGTAACAAACAAAGTAATCAAACCACAAATTAAGCAGATATAAGGATTTGCCACCGATGCACCGTCTTCGTTCAAAACCTTGCCGAGAGTCAAATCGCTTACCGCATTTCCTGCAAGAGAAAGTCCGATTATCGCTACAGTCGGTCCGATAACAACTGCAGGCATAAGCTTGTTAATCCAATTAACGCCCGCAATTTTAACGATAATCGCAAGAACGACATACACAAGACCTGCCATCACAGCACCGACAACCAATCCGACATAACCTGTTGCTACCGTTACACCGCCTGCAAATGCAGCAAACATCGAACCGAGAAATGCAAATGACGAGCCAAGGAAAACCGGGCTTTTAAATCTGGTAAACAAAAGATAAACAATTGTACCCACACCTGCACCAAACAATGCGGCAGAAGCCGACATTCCGTTTTCTATTATCGCAGGAACAGCAATCGTAGCAGCAAGAATGGCAAGAAGTTGCTGCAATGCAAATACGATAACTTTTGAAAACGAGGGTTTGTCTTCAACCTGATAAGTAAGTTTCATAAAATAACCTCCGTAATATGAATTTGGGCAAAAAAAAATACTTCGGGTCGCAAAATCAACCGTCATATTTTTTCTTTTTTTATTCTTGTTAGATACTACCATATATGGTATATATTTTCAATGTTTTTTTGGTGAAAATACCAAAATTTGTGTTTTGTTTACATAACTGATTGCAATAAAAAACACCAATTTTTCACAAATAAACCGGATGCCTCATGACACCCGGTTAAAAACTAAGCTCTGCCGCAACAATTTTTGTATTTTTTTCCCGAACCGCAAGGACAGGGAGCGTTTGGATAAATCTTTTCTTCCGTACGCTTTTTAGGTCCTTTTGCAACGGAATCATCCTTGTTTGTACCCGTTACTTTTGCAACCTGCTCACGTTCAATCTTTCTTTCGACAATGATATGCATCATCATCATTACAGTCTGCTCCTTGATTGCATCCGTCATGGCATCGAACATGTCGAAACCTGTCATTCTGTACTCAACCTTCGGGTCTTTCTGAGCATAAGCAACCATTCCTATACCCTGCTTCAACTGTTCCATATCATCGATATGGTTCATCCATTTCTGGTCAATTGCCTTAAGAAGCACTATTCGCTCAGCTTCTCGGCAACTCTCGGCATCAGGGAACTGAGTTTCTTTTTCTTCGTATATTTTGACCGCTTCTTCTTTAAGCATCTGCTTTAAGGAATTTTTCTTCATTCCTTTTACTTTCTCATAAGTAAGCGGCTCTATCGGAATAATAGTTCCCAATTTCATATTGAGTTCCTTCAAATCCCATTCTTCGGAACTTGAATCTTCCGCCAAAGTCGAATCAATGGAATTGTCAACAATATCGGTAACCCACTTATAAATGGTATCTCTCATGCTTTCGCCGTTCAAAACTCTGAGACGTTCGGCATAAATAATTTCTCTTTGATCGTTATTTACCTGGTCATACTCAAGAAGGTTCTTTCTTATACCGAAGTTATTGCTCTCTATTTTCTTTTGAGCATTTTCAACGGCTTTTGAAAGCATCTTATGTGAAATTTCCTGATTCTCGTCAACTCCGAGCGAATTAAAAATCGTCATCAGTTTGTCGGAAGCAAAAAGTCTCATCAAATCATCTTCCAATGAAATATAGAATTTGGATGAGCCGGGATCGCCCTGACGACCGGAACGACCGCGAAGCTGGTTGTCGATACGTCTCGACTCATGTCTTTCAGTACCGATAATTCTGAGGCCTCCGAGTTCGGGTACCCCTTCTCCAAGCTTAATATCCGTACCACGGCCTGCCATATTGGTTGCAATTGTTACAGCACCCTTTTGACCTGCATCGGCTACGATTTCAGCTTCCATTTCATGAAACTTTGCATTCAAAACCTTGTGAGGAATATTTCTCTTTTGAAGTCTTCTCGACAATTCTTCACTCGCATCGATTGTAATTGTACCTACCAATACGGGTTGACCTTTCTTATGGCACTCAACAACTTCATTGCAAATCGCATTGAGTTTTCCGTTTCTCGTCTTGTATACGGCATCATTCTCATCATCTCTGATAACCGGTTTGTTTGTCGGAATTTCGATAACGTCCATTCCGTAAATTTCACGAAATTCTTTTTCTTCGGTAAGAGCCGTACCTGTCATGCCGGCCTTCTTGTTGAATTTATTAAAGAAATTCTGGAACGTAATTGTCGCAAGCGTCTTTGATTCACGTTTTACTTTAACATGCTCTTTTGCTTCGATTGCCTGATGAAGTCCGTCCGAATAACGACGTCCGGGCATCAAACGACCGGTGAAGCTGTCAACAATTACAACTTCGTCATCTTTTACAACGTAATCCTGATCTCTGAACATAAGATTATGCGCACGAAGTGCAAGAATTACATTGTGCTGAATTTCTATATTCTCGGGGTCTGCAAGGTTATCAATCTTGAAGAACTGCTCGACCTTTGCAACACCTTCAGCCGTAAGATTTACGTTCTTTTCTTTCTCGTTTACGATGAAATCCCCGGTTTCTTCCTGCTCAACACCCATCATAATATCAAGCTTTGACTGATCTTCCTGATCTGCACCTCTTTTTAACTGTTGTGCAAGGTAGTCTGCGGCTTCGTAAAGTTTGGTTGATTTGCCGGACTGTCCGGAAATAATAAGAGGTGTTCTGGCTTCATCAATAAGAACCGAGTCGGCCTCATCAATGATTGCATAGTTAAGGTCTCTTAAAACAAGTTGCTCTTTATATACAACCATGTTGTCACGAAGATAATCGAAACCGATTTCGTTATTCGTAACATATGTAATATCTTTTTTATACATCTCACGACGTTCGTCGTTATTCATCGAATTCAAAACAACGCCTACGGTAAGTCCCAAAAACTCATGAACCTGTCCCATCTGTTCGGCATCACGCTTTGCAAGGTAATCATTGACCGTAATGATATTGACACCTTTTCCTTCAAGTGCGTTAAGGTACGAAGGGAGCGTTGCAACCAATGTTTTACCTTCACCTGTACGCATCTCCGCAACACGTCCCTGATGAAGAATTATTCCACCGATAAGCTGTACTCTGTAAGGTTCAAGTCCGATTGCTCTCCAAGCACCTTCTCTTACTACAGCAAACGCCTCTACCAAAATATCATCAAGCGTCTCACCGTCCGCAAGTCTTTTCTTAAACTCAACAGTCTTGGATCTGAGCTGTTCGTCGCTCATTTCTTTCATCTGAGGTCTCAATGCTTCAATAGCATCGACAAGCCCGTTGATTCTTTTTATTTCTCTCTCGCTGTGAGTTCCGAAAACTTTCTCTACTACTTTCATATTTATCCTCTTTATTAATCAAAAAACTCCTTTTATTTTCGCATAAAAGGAATTTATTTTCAAGTTCTATTTCATAACGCTTCGTTCTTTATCTGTTTACGATATCCGCTTATCGAATATATTTCTTTTGTCTTTGAGTTTATATTGTCGCAGGACAATCAACTTTCCTACATCCGATCGCTTGCAGATTATTTCTTTGCAATTGAACTGTCGCCGGATGTTCGTAAATTCGACAATCGATACCAAAATCGACTCATTTATCGGAAATATACTTTTTGATAGCTTCGAACGTCTCATCCGATATATCGTGTTCAATCTTACATGCGTCTTCCGAAGCCGTCTTCTCCGAAACTCCGAGTGACCTAAGCGTCTTACTGAGAACCGTATGTCTCTCATATATTTTTTCGGCAATTTTTTGTCCTTCGTCGGTAAGTGTAATTGTGCCGTTAGAATCCGCGTAAACATATCCTTCTTTTTTCAAATTCGAAAGTGCCACACTTACGCTGGGCTTTGAATAGTCAAGCTCTTTGCATATATCAATCGCTCTGACTTTTTCCATTCTTTGATTCAAAACAAGTATCGTTTCAAGATACATTTCTCCCGATTCGTAAATTGCCATAACCCAATCCCCTTTTGCATATTTCCTGTTGCTGTTATCTATATTCATGCACGTTTTTTTGTATTGTATCATAAAGTGAATTTATATACTACTTTTTATCGTTTCATGTCATCCTTTGTTTCCGCTTATTCTCTGTTTAATATTCTTTTGGGCAAAACATCAATTTTTTTAGATTTCACTCTTTACACTGCTTGCATTATTCCAATATAATCTAATCATCTTCGTGCGCATTTCGTGCGTTTTTCCCAAAAATGTAACCCTTTCGGGTAGACCGTCAGCGTTTTGACGTTTTTCCTCATTTCGCTGACACTCATATTTTTTTAACCGTCAGCGTTTTCGCTCTTTTCCTTAATTCGCTGACACTCATATTTTTTTGACCGTCAGCGTTTTCGCCCCTTTCCTTAATTCGCTGACACTCATATTTTTTTGACCGTCAGCGTTTTCGCCCCTTTCCTTAATTCGCTGACACTCATATTTTTTTGACCGTCAGCGTTTTCGCACTTTTCATCTTTTCGCTGACACTCATATATTTTTAACCGTCAGCGTTTTCGCACTT
This sequence comes from Lachnospiraceae bacterium, assembly GCA_045628965.1. GTDB lineage: Bacteria > Bacillota > Clostridia > Lachnospirales > Lachnospiraceae > UBA3766. The sequence goes on from JAZQQI010000014.1 coordinate 13,828, forward strand.
TTCATCTTTTCGCTGACATAAACTACTTACGGAGGTATATTTTATGAACAAAACTGAACTTTTACAACAAAAAGAAGAACTTACAACACAACTTAATTCACTTAACAAACATCTTGCCAAAGCGGAAATTCCGAATGAAATCAAGAATATCCAATGTTCCGCCAAAAACAACAAGACTTTCTTTTACAAATACGATTCAGCCACACGTACAAGAAAATATCTTTCAAACTCAGTTGCCGAGTCGGTTAAAGCCAGGTATCAATACGATTACTATCTTTTGTTGCGGAAAAACATAACCGACCAAATCAAACTTATCGACAAAATTCTCGAATCTTACGACCCGCTGATTGCCGTATCAACCTACGAACAAATTCCCCGCGGACATAAGAATCTTGTTGCCCCGATTCTTCTGCCGGATTCAGAATACATTAAAATGTGGATTACAAAAAAGCAGGAACAAATCTCAAGTAACAAGAATTCATACACAATTGATGATGCTTTTCTGACCGACAACGGCGAGTATGTTCGTTCCAAATCCGAAAAATTCATAGCCGACAAGCTTAAATCCCGCGACATTATCTACGTTTACGAATGTCCCTTGAAAACGCTTGACAATTCATTTTTATTTCCGGATTTTACAATTCTTGACATTCGAACCCGCACGGAAAAATATCTTGAACACTGCGGTCGAATGGACGATCCGCAATACGTCGAAAGATTTGTAAAAAAACATGAGCTTTACGAAAAAAGCGGTCTCGTTTTAGGCAAGAATTTATTCTATACCTTTGAGACCGCCGAACATCCTTTAAAAACATGTGCAATCGACACAACAATCAATCAAATGATAACCGGGTGAAATTAATTTTCCGATTAGTTTTTGACAGCGGACATCTGCCCAAATCATTTATATTCAGTAATGATTTTGGGTATGGATGCGGATGTCCGCTCTGCACATTTTTGACCTAATATGAGTCTCAACTTATCCTCACGACTCATATCATGTTTAATATGCCATTCACGACTCATAGCATCCGACTTGTTTTCAAAGCTTTCACTATAAACAAGTTCCGCCGGAAGACGAGTCTTTGTATACTTGGCGCCCTTGCCGGAATTATGTGCTTTCAGTCTTTTTTCGACATTGTCCGTATATCCCGTATATAACGTGTTATCAGAGCATTTCAATATATAAACGTAATACATTTTTAACTCCTGTAAAATTATGCGTTGCGATACGCCCAAATATTCTGCAGACTATCTGTGAGTAACCGAATAAAATCTGTAATAAAGGATTTTTTCAACAAATCTAAATCCATACAATCACGAAACTGGCATCCATAATTCATCCCTGCTTTTATATTCAAAAGATATCTCTATATTCAAATTTCGTGTAATTCATATTACGGAACTGTCGGATGTGTTCCGGGTTTTGAGACCATATCCACAACGCACCAATGAGGGTTGTCGATCCCGTCGTCGGTATCATCCAGATTAACAAAGAAATATGTCATATCGCATACATCCAAACGAAGATTTCCGTTTCTTGTAAGGTGCATGATTTTTTCAAGATATACATGACAAGAAAAGCAATCCTCCGAATACCTGAAATATTCGTCAATCGTTTCCGCCCGAAACGGAGGATTGTCCAAAGTATGCGTACTCGTGTAGGTCCTGTCGGCGCTATAGAGCCAGCGTCTTGCAATCACATCATAAAAGCCGTCTTTTACGACGTATTTTTCAACCTCATCAAGGCTCGCATCGTTTGTATTGTAAAGGTCCCACGTCTTGGCCGCGGCCAAAGCATATTCTTTCAAATCCTCAGGCATTTCCTCTTCTTCAAAATATGCATAATACGTAGTAACTTTGCCAAGTTTTCCGCCATCAAAACCGTCTTCGTTTCCGCTTGCCTCCTTACTCTCGCCTTTGCCAACATCTTCATACTTGCCAACGCTTCCTTGAGCTTCTTCAGTTCTGTCTCTGTTTCCGTCTTCATTTTCAACACGCCCTGTATTTTCGACCGATTCTTCCGATACGCGCATCGTTTCGGCCTTTCTTCCGTCTGCGTCAAATACCTCCACCTTCGGAGTCTGCAAAAATCCGTTTACGCGATATGATACAAGTTTTGGCATATCGATATATTCTGAAGCATATTTAAACATATCAATGTCCTTTGATTCTCCTGTCAAAAAAGAACCATCAATTTCCAACCCATTTATTTTCACCTTAAAACTGTCGGGTACAACCACTGAAATATCATTTGTTTCAAATGAATAGATTGCATTTACATCTGTCACTTCCCATTCCTTCAACGATAAAAGGATAAAATATCTTTCTTTTTCCACACCCTGTATCATAACCGTTGCAACCGGAATATCATTCGACAAAATCGCATACTCACTTAAAAATTCATCCGAATTTGTCAAAACATATTTCAAATTATCGGTATCTATCGAAGCAAGGTATAACGTTTGGAGCAGATCTTCCGTCTCAAAAACGTTTGTTTCGAAAAAATAATCGGTTTCATTTTCGTAATTGCCGCTTTCTAAAATGTCCGCTCCATTTTCTGCATTGCCGCTTCCAAAATTGTCCGATACCTTTTCCATGTTGCACGACATATAAATTCCATCGTTGCTCCTTTCGACATTATGTAAACCTTTTTTATTGATTTCAGCGGGCACTTTTCCGTCGGATACTTCTTTTGAAAACTCGGCAAAATATTCTTCCATTGCCTTTTCGTCCGAGTTTTCATCGCAGGTTTTAATCAAAACATCGATTTTTTCCGTGCAATAATAAGCACCCGCAACCAAAAGAAGCGCGTACACAGTCAAAAAAGCACTTAATATTATTTTGAATTTTCTGTTGCTGTTTTGCATTTTTACACCTAAATTTTATTATTTCACCATAAATCCGGTCGGAAGTTTCCAGGAACTGTCTCTGTAATAAAATGTAACAGAAGTCATCTCATATTCGCCGTCATAGTACATTGCCGAAGAACTTCCTCCGTCAAGATTTGCGGCTGTCACCGCGCCAAGTTCAATCATCAACTCCTGCAACTGTTCCGCATTGGCACCAAGATGTGAGCATGCTCCTCTTCCGTCGGCAGTAACAAGTATTACCGAACCGTCCGCACGCTGTCCTATTGCCGTTCGGGGATTGAGGCCCACTCCGAGTCCTTCCATATCGCATGGCTCTCCGTCTTTTACAAGATTGACGAAATGACAATTCGGATCTCCGCTTTCCTGAAGAAACGTTACCGCGTCTCTTATTTTGTTGTTTTCCACATACTCGGCCACGCCGTTACTTCCGAGTCCGGATATATTATCGACAACAAGAGTGTTCTCCTCATCAAAGCCTATAAGATAAAGACCATTGTAACTTGGAATGTTATAGGTAATCTTACCGTTTTCCACAACGACGCCCATGGGGGAACCGCCTGTATTCGAGAAATTCGAATAAAGTCCTCCGTTAATTCCTCCGATTGCATCATTCATGCTTACAAGCTCATCAAGCGTTACGCCTTCTGCTCTCCATGGATAAATCGTTCCCACAAAAACCTTCGAAGGATCTTTTACAATCATTACATGTGCCTGAAAACTTTGTCCGCTTACCTCTTTCACACAAACTCCGTTTTCATCAAATATTTCTTCGTCTTCATCATTCCATATTGCTTTGCACAATTCGGAAGAATACAAAGATGCATCTGATATTTCATTGTTATTTGAAGAATTCTTGTTCACAGTATCTTTCGTTGAATCAATATCGTTATTATTTGACGAATTCTCAATCACATTGTCATCATTAGAAGCCTTTTCCTCTTTGAATATATCTTCCGTCAAAAGATTCGCACCCTTCACATCAACTTCGACGACTTCACGCACTTCATTTTCTTTTTCGAACACAAAATCAAGGACTCGCCTTCTTGCAATCAAGAACGCCAGTCCGCCTACAATCACGGTCACCGCCAGAAACAATCCTAATACCGTAAATATTCTTTTTACCGTCTTTTTTTCTTTCATCAACTAACCACCGTCAGCGTTTTCGCTCTTTTCACCAATTCGCTGACACTCACATTTTTTTGACCGTCAGCGTTTTCGCTCTTTTCCTTAATTCGCTGACACTCATATTTTTTTGACCGTCAGCGTTTTAGCACTTTTCCTTAATTCGCTGACACTCATATTTTTTTGACCGTCAGCGTTTTAGCACTTTTCCTTAATTCGCTGACACTCATATTTTTTTGACCGTCAGCGTTTTAGCACTTTTCCT
>JAZQQI010000015.1:0-22314 GCA_045628965.1 Lachnospiraceae bacterium
CCGTCGGAGTTGACTCTCAAGGTCAAAATATCCGCATCTCCCTTTAACATTGCGCCCATCATACTTCCGGCCGTAAGCATTCTTCCAAGTGCCGCAGTACAAACGGGTGACGTATTGTGACGTCTTCTTGCTTCCTCAACCATATCCTTTGAATAGGCCGTAAATATTCTTATATGAGCATCCGCTGCCGTAGCTCTTACTATTCTGTCCATAATTATCCTCTGTCTGTCGGAGTATTATACTTCGCCTCGACGCTGTCTGCCCGACTGTTATACTTCACGTCGGCGCTCCTATCCGACAGTTTTCTTCATATCAATTTTTCTTCTTTTTTCCAAATTCTCTTGCAACAACAAATATCCTTGTCGAATCCGCTCTTACTTCAGAAAAATCATATCCGTCATATGCTCTCTCAAATCTAAGCCCGGCTTTTTGAAGAAAATCCTTGATTTCATCGATGGAATAGCCTCTCTGATAATGATATTCGCTATATTTTCTGTACAACTCTTCGTCTGTCGGCACAAACATAGTAAGTTCATGCTCGTTTATACGACTTTCCTCATCATAAACATTGTTCCATATATACGTAACATCACCTATTTCGTCGGAACCGCCCTCCGATTCGGCAATTATTTCGTAATTATGTCTCGTATTGAAATCAAAAACAAAAAGCCCTTCGGGATCAAGATAATTGTTAACAAGTTTAAAAGTTTCCGTCAATTCTTCGTCATCAAGTACATAATTAATCGAATCAAAAGAAGAAATAACAGCACTGACAGTACCGTAAAGTTCAAAACTTCTCATATCCTGACAAAGATAGAGAATATTTTTTATTTTTTCATTGTCGCTGTCCATTCTCTTGTTTTGCGCTTCGGAAAGCATTTCCTCCGAAGCATCGATACCAATCATATCGTACCCTTTCATGGCCATTCTTTCGGTCATGTTGCCGGTACCCGAACCCAGTTCGCAAACAATTCCTTCTTTTATTCCGTTTTCACAAAGAATCTTAACAATGAAATCGCACCATTCGTCATAAGGTACTTCATCCATAAATTCATCATACCATTTTGAAAATATTGAATATGAATCCATTTTTCCTTCCTTCCGACAAACAGTGCACTAACCTTTTCAATCCTCTTAGAAAAACTTTATAGCGTTTCCAAGTAATCCGTAGGATAAAATCGACATAATAATCGTCGCCAAAACAAGTCCGCAGAATATTGCAAGCGAAGCTTTCTTTATATCCACATCAAAAAGTGCGGCAATAAGGGAGCCCATCCATGCTCCGGTTCCGGGAAGAGGTATTCCGACAAAAAGCATCAATCCCCAAAACTCACCTTTTTTCAGCGCATCGCTCTTCTTTGTGGCTCTGTTTTCAAGCCATGTGGCGATTTTGTCAAACCAAAGAAACTTTATTCCCTTCATCCATTTTAAAATCTTTTTGATAAACAAAAGAATAAACGGAATCGGTATAATATTTCCTATTATGCAAAAAATTACCGCTTTAATAAAATTAACCTGTAAAATACTTGCGGCAATGAGTCCGCCTCTAAGTTCAAGAAGAGGAACCATACTTATAAAAAAGCATACCCATTCCGCCGGTAAAAACTGTCCGAGTGTTTGTGCAAAAGTTTCTGCCAATCCGCTCATTTTCTATCCTCCGTTTTAATAATACTTGTTTTTATACCATATTAATTGATATGTATTTCATTAGTCACCTTGTACTTTTGGGTCTGTACGCATACCATCCTTCGCCTTAATTCCAAACAAACACATCATCTATATGAAAATGTATTTGACGAAATTTGCATTACCTTGTCTCTCACCCGATACCCCAAGTATAGTATCTGTCCACATACCAACCATCTGTAAGTTTAATTCTTATAGTATCTTTATTCTTTTTTCTTATTTTACCCTCTCGAAATAATATAATTTGACCCAAATCTACATCCCCGCAAATACACATTTCGTTTTCATTCACATATATTTCAGAAGGACACTTACTACCGGAAAGTTCATAAAAAGAACTATATACTTCCTTTAAACTCTCCGAATCTTGCTCTGAAATCTCAACTATTTCATTATTTTGATTGCCTCTGCTTATAAATATTGCATTATCTTTTTTTATCAAATAATAGTTGCAATTAGATATACCTCTCTTTTCCATGTCTTCAAAAATCAATTCGGAAATACAATTGTAAGAATCCTCTGATTGTTCAAATTTTGCTTTCAATTCAAATCTCATAGATGCAATATCATACATATATACAAAGAAAAATAATGCTATGGAAACACTTAAAACGAATGCTATAACCATTAATATTACTATTTTATTTTTTTTCATTTTAAATTATTCCTCAATCATATACTCCATTTCAAAAGACATAATATCTACAAACGGTTTATAATAGCCTTTCCACTGATCATAATGTTGCAAAACATACCATGCTTTAAATCCATTCTGAGCTCTCACCAACAAATGATCCGCCAAATCGGCTGCATCTAATCCATATACATCATAGTATGTATATCTTATTTTCATCATGTTTTCATTCAAATCAATCGATAATAGTTCTATTTGCACTTCAACAATTGAGTCCACAAGTATATAATTACACTATTTCTTTCAAAGCCGCAAAAAGTGCTTTCATTTCTTCGTCGTTTCCTATGGAAACTCGAAGGAAGTTGTCAATCCTTTTGTTCGAGAAATGCCTTACAAGGATTCTTCTTTCTCTTAATTCCTTGAAAATCACATTCGCATCCACGCTCTTATGTGACACGAATACGAAATTTGCAGCACTTTCAAGAACCGTAAATCCGAGTGCCTTAAATTCCGCAACAGACCACGCTCTTGTATCCATAACCTTCTTGCAACAATTCTTAAAATAATCGTCATCCTTAAGAATTGCACTTGCGATTCGAAGTGTGGGCTCATTCATGGTATATGAATTTGTAGCGAACTTAACTGCCTTTAATTTGGCGATAATCTCAGGGTTTCCGAAAGCCATTCCCACACGAAGTCCCGCAAGGTTTCTTGACTTTGAATATGTCTGGGTTACGAGAAGATTATCGTACTTATCGATAAGTGAAATTGCCGATTCACCGCCAAAGTCAACATAAGCTTCGTCAACTATTACGATGGATTCGGTATTGAATTTAAGTACCTCTTCAATCTTTGAAAGAGGAAGCGGAATACCCGTAGGTGCATTGGGATTTGCTATTACAATTCCGCCGTTTGCTTTTCTGTAATCGTTTATATCGATTGTAAAATCATCCTTAACGGGAATAAGTTCAACGGGGAATCCCACAAGTTCCGCCCAAACTTCATAAAACGAATATGTGATATCCGCAAAAAGAACAGGTTCATCAGAATGGAAAAATGTGTTGAAGGACATGCCGATAACATCGTCCGAGCCCACTCCGGTAAAAATTTTGTCTTTTGAAATGCCCGTATATTCCGAAAGTGCATCTACTAAAGCGTCGCAATCGGGTTTCGGATATCTTCTCAAGCAATCGTATTCTTCCGCAAGTTTTTTAAGTTCTTCCTTAACTACGGGTGCGGGGGGATACGGATTTTCGTTTGTATTAAGTTTAATAAGATTGTCAATCTTCGGCTGTTCTCCGGGAACATACGGAGTGACGTTCTTTACATACTCTCTCCAGTTCATTTTATTCCACGCCTTCCAATATACTGTCAAGTTCTGCTTCAACCGCATTATCAGCTGCATGTGAAGCATCAACGGCATCCTGTGCTTTGTCTTCCTGGGACGCCATATTCATTACCGTATCTGCTGCCTCATCGGCAGGATTCTCACATGCGTAAAGACATGCAAGAACCGCCAATACAGACATAACAGAGCCTAAAACTCTTAATGCTTTTTTCATGATTTTATTCCTTATTTGAAGTATTTAACGCCGGATTCGAATATCTTAAGATCCTGTTCGCCGTAAATGTTGATTGCCACAGAATCTCCGCGACGTTCTGCATGAGCCATCTTTCCGAGTACTCTTCCGTCAGGAGATGTGATGCCTTCGATTGATGCGAATGAACCGTTGATGTTATATTCTTCATCCATTGAAACATTTCCGTCATTGTCGCAGTAACGTGTTGCAACCTGTCCGTTTTCAAAGAGTTTTTCGATAACGTCCTTAGGTGCTACGAATCTTCCTTCGCCATGTGAAGCGGGTGATGTGTATACTCCGTCAAGCGTTGCTCCCTGAAGCCAAGGGGACTTATTGGAAACAACCTTTGTATAAACCATCTTTGAGATATGGCGGTTAATTGTATTAAATGTAAGTGTAGGCGATGCGGCATTCTGACCGGTAATCTCTCCGTTAGGTACAAGGCCAAGTTTGATAAGTGCCTGGAAACCGTTACAGATACCGCGTGCAAGACCGTCTCTTTCATTAAGCATCTTCATAACAGCTTCCTTGATTGCTTCATTCTGGAATGCCGTTGCAAAGAACTTAGCTGAACCGTCGGGTTCGTCACCTGCCGAGAATCCGCCGGGGAACATGATAATCTGTGCCTTGTCGATTTCTCTTATATATTCTTCAACACTGTCTTTAATCATTGAAGAAGTAAGGTTCTTAAATATCTTTGTGGTAACAGTTGCGCCTGCTCTCTCGAATGCCTTAGTCGAATCGTATTCGCAGTTTGTTCCGGGGAATACGGGGATAAATACATGAGGCTTTGCAACTTTGTTCTTACATACATAAACGCTTTCTGCTTTGTAAGAAGGTCTGTCAAGCTTTGTATAATCTTCGGTAACTCTTGAAGGAAATACCTTTTCGAGAGGAGCTTTGTAGGAATCGATGATATCTTTCTTTGAAACCATTACGCCGCAAACTTCGAAATCTCCGTCCGTTACGGAACCGATAACGGTTGCATATGCGGGAATTTCGGAAGCGTCGTTCATTTCAACCACAATGTCGCCCATTCTGTTTTCAAACAAATCTTTTACATTATTAACATCAAATTTTACTCCGAGATTGTTTCCGAATGAAGCCTTGCAAAGACCTGAAACAATACCGTGTGCATCAAGTACGTAAGCCGAAGCAACTTTTCCTGCCTTAATGAGTTTGCTTATATCGTTATACATGTTAAGAACTTCATCAAATACGGGCAATGAGTCCGCATCTTTCTTGATTGAGAAAAGAACAAGCTTATTTCCTGCTTTCTTAAGTTCGGGTGTTACAACATCTTTATCCTTTGCCACATCAACGGCAAAAGATACGAGTGTGGGCGGAACATCAATATCCTGGAATGTTCCGGACATGGAATCCTTACCGCCGATTGAAGGAAGGCCGTAAGCCATCTGTGCCTTATATGCACCAAGAAGTGCCGCAAAAGGCTGGCTCCATCTCGAAGGTTCCTCTGTCATTCTTCTGAAATATTCCTGGAATGTAAATCTTATCTTACTTACGTCACCGCCGGCTGCACAGATTTTACTCATTGATTCCGTTACCGCATAAACTGCGCCGTGGTAAGGTGACCATGATGAAAGGTAAGGATCGAAGCCGTAGCTCATCATTGTAACGGCATCTGATTTGCCCTTAAGTACGGGAACCTTTGCTACCATTGTCTGAATCTCGGTCATCTGTGTCTTTCCGCCGTAAGGCATAAGAACCGTTCCTGCACCGATTGAAGAGTCGAACATTTCCACAAGACCCTTCTGTGAACATGTATTGAGATCCGAAACACTTGCGATAACCGCGCTCTTAATATCGTTTGAAGAAAGAGCGGCTTCAACTTTCTTATTTGCAAGTTTTTCAAAATAATTGTCTGCCTTGACAGGTGATTCAACCGCAACATCCGTTGCCTGATGTGCTCCGTTTGTATCAAGGAAAGCTCTCTTAATGTTAACGATTTCTTTTCCTCTCCATAAAAGAACAAGTCTGGGTTCTTCCGTAACGGTAGCCACCTTTATAGCTTCGAGGTTTTCTTCCTCCGCATATTTTAAGAATTGGTCGAGGTCCTTGGGATCAAGAACAACTGCCATTCGCTCCTGAGATTCGGAAATGGATAACTCAGTTCCGTCAAGACCTTCGTATTTCTTGGGAACAAGGTCAAGGTTAACCCTCAATCCGTCTGCAAGTTCACCGATTGCAACCGATACGCCGCCTGCACCGAAGTCATTACATTTTTTGATAAGAACGGAAACTTCCTCACGTCTGAAAAGTCTTTGAATCTTACGTTCTGTAGGAGGATTACCCTTTTGTACCTCAGCACCGCATGTATCAATCGACTGAACCGTATGAGCCTTGGATGAACCTGTTGCACCGCCGCAACCGTCACGTCCCGTACGTCCGCCGAGAAGAACGATTACATCTCCGGGATCGGATGTTTCTCTGATAACGGCACGTCTGGGAGCAGCACCCATAACGGCACCTATTTCCATTCTTTTTGCAACATAGTTGGGATGATAAATTTCTTTTACATAGCCTGTGGCAAGACCGATCTGGTTACCGTATGATGAATAACCGCTTGCGGCACCGCGAACAAGCTTCTTCTGCGAAAGTTTTCCTTTAAGAGTCTCGTTAACGGAAACCGTAGGATCAGCCGCCCCTGTTACTCTCATTGCCTGGTATACGTAAGTTCTTCCCGAAAGGGGATCTCTTATTGCACCGCCAAGGCATGTTGCGGCTCCACCGAAGGGCTCGATTTCCGTAGGATGGTTATGTGTCTCATTCTTAAAGTTGATAAGCCACTCCTCGTTTTCGATTCTTCCGTCTTCGTACTCAACATCAAGAGGAACAACAATCGAGCAGGCATTAATTTCATCGGATTTTTCCATATCCTCGAGTTTGCCGTCCTTTTTAAGTTTCTTCATTGCCATAAGAGCCAAATCCATAAGGCAAACATATTTTTTCTTGTTATCGCCGTAAACATCTTTTCTTGTTGCAAGATACTCGTTATATGTCTCTTCGAGAACCGACGAATAATCTCCCGCAAGGAATTTGACATTCTCAAGTTCCGTCGAGAATGTTGTATGGCGGCAGTGATCCGACCAGTATGTATCAAGAACTTTTATTTCCGTAAAAGATGGATTTCTCTTTTCATCATCCTTAAAATACTCTTTGATAAAACAAAAATCCTTATATGTCATTGCAAGTCCCAAAGAATCATAAAGTGCCTTGAATTCGTCTTCGGGCATCGTTGTGAATTTGTCAAAAATTGCAACGTCTGCGGGAATTGCAAATACATTTTGAAGTGTTTCGGGCTTCTCAAACGCAGCTTCTCTTGAATCAACAGGGTTGATGCAATAAGCTTTAATTCTTTCGAATTCATCGTCGGATACCTTTCCTTCAAGCACATACGTTACCGCTGTCTGAATCGTAGGATTTTCTTCCGCACGTAAAAACTGAACGCACTGTACGGCAGAATCGGCTCTCTGGTCGTACTGTCCGGGAAGAAATTCGATACTGAAAATCTTATCGTCTGCGTTCGTATCTATTTTCTCCAAATAAAAATCGTCTACGGGAGGCTCCGAAAATACAGTCGTGCATGCTCTGTCAAATACTTCATCGGAAATGTTTTCCACATCGTATCTGATAAGATATCTTACCTTGTCTACGCTCTTAATTCCGAGATAACCTTTGATGTCACCCAAAAGTTCCTTTGCTTTTACCGCATAATCCGGTTTCTTCTCAACATAAATTCTTCTAACTGTACCCATTTTGGTCCTCCGTATATGATTAATTATTTTTATTTACACAATTAATTTTTTATCTTTTTGTCTCATCCGAATAAACGGCAAAGAGAGTTACTCTCAGAGTAACTCCCAAACCGCCTGAATCTATTATATTTTAATAAACCAAAAATATGACATATTTTAGTAGCCCATTCCACCCATTCCTGCTCCGGCGGGCATAGCGGGTGTGTCTTCCTTGATGTTTGCAACAACAGACTCTGTTGTAAGAAGTGTGCTTGCAACACTCGTTGCATTCTGAAGTGCGGAACGTGTAACCTTTGCGGGATCGAGGATTCCTGCCTCAACCATGTTAACATACTGCTCTTTCAATGCATCGAATCCCACACCGATTTCAGATTCGTATACCTTATTGATAATTACAGAACCGTCAAGACCTGCGTTAGCCGAGATGTGGAACAAAGGAGCTTTGAGTGCCGTAAGAACAATCTGAGCACCTGTCTTCTCGTCGCCTTCAAGTGAATCTGCAAGTTCTTTAACTTTCTTTGAAGCGTGAATGTAAGCAGAACCGCCGCCTGCGATAATTCCTTCTTCAACTGCTGCCTTAGTAGCTGCCAAAGCATCTTCCATACGAAGCTTAGCTTCCTTCATCTCTGTCTCTGTAGCAGCGCCGACTTTAATTACGGCAACACCGCCTGCAAGTTTTGCAAGTCTTTCCTGAAGTTTCTCTTTATCAAATTCCGAAGTTGTTGTTTCGATAGCCGACTTAATCTGTCCTACTCTTGCTTCGATATCGGCAGGATTTCCGGCACCGTCAACGATGATTGTATTTTCCTTCTGAACCTTTACTGATTTTGCACGACCCATATCCTGAAGCGTTACTTCCTTAAGGTCTAATCCGAGTTCGTCTGAAATAACCTGTCCGCCTGTAAGAATTGCGATATCCTTAAGCATTTCCTTACGTCTGTCGCCGTATCCGGGAGCCTTAACGGCTACTACATTGAATGTACCGCGAAGTTTGTTGACGATAAGTGTTGTAAGTGCTTCGCCTTCAATATCCTCTGCAATGATAAGAAGTCTTGAACCGCTCTGTACGATTGTCTCGAGAACGGGAAGAATATCCTGAATGTTTGAAATCTTCTTGTCTGTGATAAGGATGTAAGGATTATCAAGAACCGCTTCCATCTTCTCCATATCGGTACACATATATGCTGACAGATAACCCTTGTCGAACTGCATACCTTCAACAAGATCGAGTTCAGTCTGCATTGTCTTTGACTCTTCGATTGTGATAACGCCGTCGCCGGAAACCTTTTCCATAGCATCCGCTACCATCTCACCGACCTGCTCGTCACCTGCGGAAATAGCTGCAACCTTTGCAATCTGCTCTTTTCCGTTAACCTTTGAAGACATTTCCTTAATTGCCTCAACTGCACAATCGGTTGCCTTCTTCATACCTTTTCTTAATATGATGGGATTTGCTCCCGCAGCAAGATTCTTCATTCCTGCATTAATCATAGCCTGTGCAAGCACGGTAGCTGTTGTTGTACCGTCACCGGCAACATCGTTTGTCTTTGTTGCAACTTCTTTTACAAGCTGAGCTCCCATATTCTCGAAAGCATCTTCGAGTTCGATTTCTTTGGCAATTGTCACACCGTCATTTGTAATGAGGGGTGCGCCGAAAGATTTATCCAAAACAACATTTCTGCCCTTAGGTCCGAGTGTAACCCTTACAGTATCAGCAAGCTGATTTACACCGGCTTCAAGGCTGGCACGTGCTTCTGCGCCGTATTTAATTTCCTTTGCCATAGTAAAAACCTCCTAAAAAATATGCAATTATTCAACAATTGCCAAAATATCTGACTGCTTTACAACGATAAATTCTTCGTCCTCAAGCTTAACTTCGGTTCCCGAGTATTTGGAGTAGATAACCTGATCGCCTACCTTAACTTCCATCTTTACTTCTTTTCCGTCTGCAAGAATTCCGGGGCCTACTGCGATAACTTCGGCCTGCTGGGGCTTTTCCTTGCTCTGTCCGGGAAGTACGATACCTGACTTAGTAGTTTCTTCCGCAACCAACTGCTTCAATACAACTCTGTCGCCTAATGGTACTAACTTCATAATTGTATCCTCCTTAAAAAATAATCCGCGGGATATAGACCCACAATTGCGTTCTATTTTAACATAGAAACATTTTTGTTTCAATCGAACAAATAATTTTTATTTAATTATAGATTTCTCACCCAACGGATGTGTCAACTTTTAGTCAAAAACGCGAAAAAAGCGTAATTATCCGATTATTTAATCTCATAAATCCACAATTTATACCAGCTGTCGTTTGTCATAACGGCTTCATCGTTAAGAAGTGTAAGATTTTCTTCTTCGTTCAAAATATAATGTGTCGAAAATATATATCTGCAACCCATCTTCTTCATTTGTTCGTAATTCAGTTCCAAATCAGAAACGGAATCCATATACTCTTTTTCAAAAAGTCCGTAATATCCGCTTTTTGCAGTCATAAGATAGCATCTGTTGCCCCACTCATCAAAATTCTGGCGGATATAATCGCTTTTATCGAGTTCCTTTTCAATAATTTTTCTGAATTCGTGTTTGTATTCAACATCATAATTGTTCGAGTAAGCATCCAGGCAATAATATCCGTTGTAAGCCGCAATTGAAGGGTAAATGCCGATACTTGCAACTCTGTATGACGATTTGTCGTCATCCGTATATTCGTCAACTTTTTCAAACAAATCCTCGCAAAAGAACTGATTCCACGTTATGACATGATAATCTTGGCCATATCTGATACGTGCCACGTTCGTTTTTACATCGGAGTCTTTTATAGTGAATAACATGCAAAAACACATGCATATTATAGAAAATCCGTAAAAAATACCAGTCAGTATTTTCTTTTTGCCATGCTTCTCAATTCTGTTCAAAACAAAATTAATCGAAGCCGAAAAAGCCAAAACCCATGCCACAGGCATAAGCCACGAAAATCTTGTAAAATTAAAATCATGAAGTATTCCCGTTGCATGATTCCTTAATTCAATCACGGGAGCCGATTCTAACGTTATGTAAACCGCAGATATTATCACTATGCTTCCGCCGGATGCCAACAAAACCGCAGCATCGTTCGATAATATATCGTTTCTTTTTCGTGTTTTTATCGCCCATACCGCAAGAACCACAAGGCCTGTCGCAATAACCGGCATTAAATATACCTGCTTTGACTGCGCATACGAAACACCTGTCACGAAAATTTCTTCAAGCGCCTGACGAAACGGCATCGGCTGATAAATGACTTCTGATTTATGCGAAACAAAACCGTCACTGTTTCCGACGACCTGCATCACAAGATTCATATTGAACAAAAGATACGTAACCGTCAAAAGAGCCGGCACCAAAAACGCCTTGGATTTTTTATTTTTCATAAGTTCGTATACCGTAATCACGCCTGTTGCAACAATCATCGCGAATCCGACAAGCGCAAGCGACGAGTTGGCGGCATAAAAAAGCACGTGAAGTACTGCCGGAACATATTTTTTATCCCGTAATAAAAGAAACGAATAAAGAACGAGAGGAATGCCCGGAATGCAAAGACCGTACACCGAATAAAACGGCATGACGGAAAAAAGCATGGCACCTATAAATGCCGCTTCGTTTCTTCCGAAAAGTTTTAATGTCAAAAGATACATTGATGAAAATGCCGTGAATTTTGCTATAAAAAGGCAAATCAGAAATGCCGCAAACGGACTGAATGCCTTATATACAAGAATCATCGCCGGAGCCGGCGAGGCAAGAGAATTTTTCGAAATGCCGTTCATTAATTCCGGATATACATCCGTCCCCGTAAAAAGATATTTCGCATTGAAAATATATGTCAATATTTCGCCGTCAAGCTGGTCGTGATAAGTTATCACGGAATTTTGACCGTTAATTATGTACGGCAAAAACAGGGCAACAACAAGTGCCACTCCGCATAAATAATTAACAAGATTATCCTTTTTTTTTGATTTCGTTTTTTCCATAACTAAAATTGTACAAAAATGCAGACCCAAAATCAACAAAAAAGAAGCCTTGTTTTCGGTTATTTTTTCAGTTCAATCCGATTAGACGTATTTCTTATATGAATTGTTTTACTTGAATATATTTTGTGATACAATGTATCCGACACGCGAGGTCGCGTTTTTTATCTATTTTACGCTATCAAAGTACGGTAAAAAATGCGTTGTCAGCTTAAAAATTAGGAGTTATGCAAACCAAGGAGACATTTATATGACTATACAACAACAGGGTTTTGAACTTACAGCCAATTCTATCATCAAAGAGCTAAAAAAAAGAAATATTGACGGTTATTTTTGCGCTTCTTCCAAGGAAGCCTGCGACTTAGTTTTATCTCTTCTTCCCAAAAACGCCTCCATCGGCTGGGGCGGAAGCGAAACGATTAAAGAATGCGGACTTATGGATGCAATTCAAAATAAAGAATACACTCTCATCGACAGAGCAACTGCAAAGACGCCGGAAGAAAGACGTGAAATCTTCGGAAAGACAGTTATGGCCGATGCATTTTTAATGAGCACAAACGCGATTACGGAAAACGGCGAACTTGTTAACATAGACGGCGCTTCAAACCGTCTCTCATGCCTCCTTCACGGGCCGAAGGAAGTATACGTTCTTGTGGGAATGAATAAACTTACGAAAGATGTTCCCGCGGCAATCGGAAGAATCAGAAATGTTGCTTGTCCCGCCAACACACTGCGTCTCAAAAGAAATACTCCCTGCAGCCTCACCGGAAAATGCGGCGACTGCTTTGGCGACGACTCCATATGTTCAAACATCGTAATTACCAGAAGAAGTTCTTTGCCTGACAGAATCAAAGTAATTCTCATCGCGGAGAATCTCGGATACTAAAACGATTAATTAAAAAAAAACGCTTCCTTTATAATCCAAAGGAAGCGCCTTTTATTCTTAACTTATTGATATTCAATCATTTCCAAAAGCATTGCCATTGATTCGGGGTCCAAATCTACTCCCGCCTGCTCCACAATTTCTGACATAACTAAAGTCATGTCATCCTCCGTAATTCCGTACTCATCTTCAAGAGATGACATAAACTCATCTTTTCCGTTTTGAAATGCCTCGACATACTCGCCGATTTCTATCTTTTCGCCTGTTGTTTCGTCAACAATTGTTGCTTCTTCAATTGAGTCGCCCTGAATCGTATACACATTTCCGTCCGAGTCCGTTATCGTAATACCTTCTTCGCTCGTCAATTTATCATTCAGCGAATCTACTATAACCTGCGCCGTTGCCGCAACAAGCTGACGTTCAATCGACTCTTCCGGATTGTCCGGATCAATATCATCAAAATCAACACTCGAAATTATAGTTCCTATTCCCTGTCCCGCAGGAGATTTGGCGAATTTAATCAATCCGATTATCGAACCTCCGAACAGTATAGAGACAACAATACTTCCTATCAGTGCAATCAAGCCCAATACTATTCCTATCGAACTGAAAACAATGCCTGTAACGGCAAGGCCCTTAGGCTGTTTCTTTTTTACACCGATAATTCCCAATATCAAACCTATGATTCCGAATATTCCGCCTATTGCGCAAAATACAAGCGAGCATATTCCCATAACCAGCGAAGCAACTGCATTGCCTTTTTTCTTTTTAACCGACACATTTTGTTTCGTTACACTTTCTCCTGCATTATTTTTTACCGTCGTTGTTTCTTCGATACTCATTTTATACACCTCTTTAACTTTTATTTTTTCGGTAATTAACCGTTAATCAACGCTTTTTCTTTTTACCGATTTTGGCAAATTCATACACGATTCCGCCGACAAGTGCCAGCGATATAATGCCTCCGGCAACAAACACAATCTTCAGAAAGCCGTCCTCATCACTGTTCTTTTTTGTCGGTTCGGGCTCTTCTTCCTGCGGCTCATTCGTTATGATAACCGTTGGCATTTCTTCTTCAAAAACTCCTTCGTACTCAAAATAAAACTCTTTGCCGCAATTTTTGCAAACACCTTTTTTCAGTCCGTTTTTATTTTTCTCGGCTTCCTTTATTATTTCTCCGTCATCCGCAGAATGGGATTTAAGCGTATAATCCGCTTTGTACGAATAATTGTTGCATTCGTTGCATGTATAAGTCGTATAGCCGAATTCTTCGCAGGAGCTTTCCGTCTTTGTTTGCGTAAAATCATCCGCCGTACAATAATGAGGCAACAAATCCGTCGAATAATCTTTTGTTTCATTGGGCGTAAAATCCGAGGAATTTCCGACATATTCGTATGTCCAGTTCATAACTTCGCCCATAAAATCCTTGCAATATGCCCTTCTGTCGGTATTGTCTTCAAAAAACGTAATCATACCCTCGACGCGCGTGTTATTAATGAATCCCGCATATTCGGTTCCTAACGGATAAAGAATGTACATTCCCACAAGTCCGCCGTTGTGAACATAGCCATGATCCGAATCATATCCGTCTATTACTATATGACAATTGTCGACATCAAGATATCCTGCTCCGTATGCTCCGCCCATAAACTGTTCGTCGCGATTTTCCTTATCATGGTCAATGCAGACAAGCGTTACATCCGTACTTGTTTCAAGAATCGAGCCTTTTCCTCCGTAACCGACGATTCCGCCTACACCGAACATCTTTGAATTTGCATCAAGTCTTACATATGCTTCAATATTGCAGTTTTGGATAGTTGACCCCTCGGAATAACCCGCAATCGGTGCCGCAAAACACGGCTTATCTTTTTGTACCTCGACTCTTTCTCCGAGCAATGTCAGATTTTTGATTTCCGCTCCTTTTATCAAGCCGAACATTCCTGCAAAGTAAGTATCATAAACCACATAGTTTCCGTCAAACGTAAGCTCTGTCGCTTCGGACGTTTCATTTACACTCAGGTTAAGAATTGCATGTCCGTTTCCGTCAAAGACACCTGAAAAATCAACGGGAGTCCACTCCACGCCCTGCATTTGTATATCATCCATAAGTATGTAATTTCCGCTCGGATTGTCTTTTAAAAGGAATAAATCCTCCGCCGTATAAATCGGTGTTGCTTCTTCGGCATTGACTCTTTCGGGCAACATCAAAAAAGCTGCCGCAAAAATCACGCACAGTGCTATCGCTTTTCTTGTTTTTTTCATACCTTAAGACCTTCTGTTATATAATAATTAATCGTTTCAAATCGTATCTTTTGTTTTTTCAAAAACACAGAACCGTTAATCTTTACGTACTTTGCCTATCTTCTGCGTCTCTTTCTTTTGGCTCTTTTTTCATTCTGAATCCGTATATAAAAGAATACAAATCCCGCCGTCATCAAAACTCCCGCAACCAAAGCCGCAAGCACAAAAACTTCTTCAAAAGACAAGCCTTTCTTTTCGTTTTCAATTCTTTCCGCCTCTTCGGCAGCTTTTTTCTGCGCTTCGAGGCGTGCTTTTTCCTCTTCTTTTGCAGCCTTCTTCGCTTCTTCTTCGGCTATACGTTCTTCTTCAAGCCTCTTTAGCTCTGCCTGTTCGTCATAAGAAACGATATTTTCCATAAAATCGTCGTGATTCACATCATCACCGACCTTCGTTCTGTAAAGGCCGTAAAGTGCGGCATCGTAGGGGCCGTAATCATTAACGCTGAAATCACACCACTGTTGCGACTGATGACAAAGGTATCCCTGTCTTGCCACATCAATTGCACGCTTTCCATTGAATGAATCAAGCGGTGTACGCATATCAAATTTCATCTGATTTTCGCCGTAAAGATGAACATAAAACTTCGGCGTATCCCAAGTTCCGTACTTTGCAATCGAATCCGCATCGTATGTCTCGTCTGCCGCAAGTTCAACTGCCTTTATGGCGTTTCCCGTCATGAACATATGCTGTCCGTGACCGTATTCTCCTTCAATATCCTGAGTCACAACAATCTGCGGACGAGTCCTTCTTATGCACTCGGTCAGATACTTTTTGGCATCTTCTTCGTTAATTGCTGCTGCCGCCTGTTCGTAATTATCTGCCCATCCGTCGTCGAACGTTCCCATAATCGGATAATATTTGCAACCCGCAAGCCAAAGTCCGTTTAATTTTTCATGCTCTCTTATATGCTGATCCGAAATATTCCAATAAGTGGTAAAAAAGGCATATTGAACCCTAACATTTCTTTCAGCCTGATATACCGGCAAAATTCCTCCGAAAAAGAGTTGCTCGTCGTCGGCATGCGTAGAAAAAACAAGAAAATCCGCTTCCTCGCAAACAGGCTCCCACACCTGAGCCCACTCAGGCAAATCCTTTGAATCAAAAGCGATAATATCCGCTATTCTCATTTGCGAAATACCGCGTTCTACAGAATTTGTGCCATTCGGAATTACAATGGTAAGTTCCGTTGTTTCTTTGGGAAGTTCTATATATTCGTGAAGATAGCCGTACTGTCCGTAAGTATAAGAATCCTCTCCTATCTTTAACGTCCATTCGGGAACAATACTGTCCCATATCACATATAGTCCTGTCATAACATTGTCGGAAGTTACTTTAATTTCCGTTCCTTCCGCCAAAGAAAGAGACGTCGAATATCTTTCGTCCTGAAGAAGCGAAGCACCGCTTCCATCCGAAATACTTATATCAAGCGGAAGAACATTATGATAATAGCATTTCGAATCATAAAGTTCTCTTCCCGCATCTCTGTCCTGTTCTATGGATGTATCTATATCAACTTTTTTTGTCTTGGCAGACGCCGTCATCGGAAATAAAAGCACCAAAACGGCAAAAAACGCCGTAAACGTCGCCATTAAAATCTTTACGATAAAAGTTTTTTTCATTGTATCCTCCGAATCCGATTGATAATTCCGAATGAATTGATTTCCTTATATTACCAACCAAAAATCAATCCCAACAATCCCACGCAGGAAAAAGCCAGCAATACCACTGAAGCAACACATTCAAAAATCAAAACACTTTTATCCATTGTTATAGGAAGTTCCTCTTCTGCAATACTTCCTCCGGTTATCGTATTATCCACGGACTTAACCGCAATTTTTTGAAAAAGATTCGGATCTTCAAACAAATCAATGATATCAATATAACCCGATTTTTTTTCATCGCCCTTAAGTCCTATACTGTGAGCCGTATATTCCGAACACTCTATTCTGTATTTGAAGTTTTTTGTATCATGGCTGATTTTGATTATGTTCTCATAAGGTATGGTGTACTCATACATATAATGATACGTCCCGCCGGTTTTTCTTAAGAACTCGTAATATCTATATCCGCCATAACGACGAACTGTTGTAACATTTGAATATATAAGCACATCATCTTTAAGGATTATTTTTCTTTTATTTACATCCAATAAGTCGGGGAGAGCTGATCTTTTCATAAAGTATATCGGTAAAAACGCAATTGCAGCATTAATTTCCATAGCACAACACATTCCAAAAGCCATTCCCGTCTTACTCTTTCCCAAAAAAACTTCTATCAACGTAGCTATAAAAATTACGGACATTACACAAATCACTATTATCGTATATGTTTTTTGCAATTTCGGTATTCCGGAAGCTTTTGTAACGTCAGCCACTCTTACATATCTGTCATATTCCGTCAACTCTTCATATTCATTCGGAAGTTTCGGCTTTTTTCTGCCGAATTCTCTGTTATTATCGTCATCATATAGCATCATTCCATTCAAATCCCGCACATTAACCTCCATAATTCAACTCATACAGGCTTTATTTTATCATCATAAGGCAGATTAGTCATCTACTGTTTTTCTTATATTTTTACAAATCACCCGATTCCTTTTCCAATGCCGCAATTTGGATGCTTTTTATTCGAATAACAGATTATTTTAGTATTTTTCAAGATAAATATTGACAATCTTTTATCAAACATATATTATGATGATATCAAATTGATATCACATTTTATCGTAGGAGGATATATTATGGATAACAATCAAACTAACAAATTTAATTGCAACATTACCGAAAAAGAACTGCATCCCGCACCGGGACTTCTTATGCTATTCGTAAACATTATTGCAATAATCGTTGAAATCATTGCATTTATTGTGGGAATCGGTCTTTGCAGCGCAGAATTTATCGGACTTGGATTACTTGTAATTTTCGCATCGATTATTTTCTTTATAATCTCCTGCATATTGTTCGGCGGTCTCAAAATGGTCAAGCCCAACGAAGCAATGGTACTTACGCTTTTCGGAAAATATCACGGAACAATCAAGAAACCCGGATATTTTCTTGTTAATCCTTTCTCAACCGCTTTCAACCCCGGTCTCCAAACCGTAACCAACGCAAACGGTCAAAGAGTTACACTCGGTTCGAAAACCGTATCGATGAAGGTTCGTACTCTCGACAACCAAAAGCAGAAAGTTAATGACATTTTGGGTAATCCCATCATCATCGGCGCCGTTGTTATCTGGAAAGTCGTTGATCCCACAAAAGCAGTATTTGCTGTAGAAAACTACAACAATTACCTTTCCATTCAGTGTGACTCAACCATCAGAAACATCGCAAGACTTTACCCTTACGATGACGTAGACGATCAGGACGGTGTAGACGAAAAAACTCTTCGCGGTTCTTCTCAGGAAATCGCCGACAAGATGAAAGATGAATTGCAGGCACGTGTCGAAGGCGCAGGTCTTGAAATTCTCGAAGTAAGAATCACTCACCTTTCATATTCCGAAGAAATTGCCGCAGCCATGCTTCAGAGACAGCAGGCAGTTGCCGTTATCGCAGCAAGAAAGAAAATCGTTGAAGGTGCCGTAAGCATGGTTGAAATGGCTATCGACCAGCTTAGCGAAAACAATGTTGTAACTCTTGATGACGAAAGAAAAGCTCAGATGGTATCAAACCTTATGGTTGTTCTTTGCGGAAACAAAGAGGCTCAACCTATTGTAAACAGCGGCTCGATTTATTAATCAGACGATTCATTGACACTCCGACAATTGTAAAAAGGTACGATAATTATGGCCGGTAATGATAAAAACACAGAAAAAAGTACAGAGAAAAAGCAGATTCTGCTTCGCCTGTCTCCGTCACTTCATAACGATCTCGCTTCTTGGGCAGAAGATGATTTTCGTTCCATAAACGGACAAATCGAATACATTCTGTCAGAAGCCGTAAAAAAGCATAAAGGCATTAAATAAACTCAAAAAAGAAATCCGACAAAATCGGATTTCTTTTTTAAAGTTTATTCTTCTTCCAGAAAATGATTCATGAGCATATAGCCTTCATCAAAGTAATTGTCGGTTTCTTTGGCGATTTTCTCCGAATATCCCGCAGATCCAGAAACTTCCAATGTAGAATCATAAAGCATATATGGAACGGCATCGGCCGTATGCGTACGAAGTCTTACCGGAGTCGGATGGTCAGGCAAAACAAGAAGTCTGAAATCAACATCTCTTCCCTGGAGTTCCTCAACAAGAGGACCGACTATATAAGCATCTATATTCTCTATTGATTTGATTTTTCGCTCATAACTTCCCTGATGACCCATTTCATCCGGAGCTTCCACATGAATGTATACAAAATCATTGTCATCTTCAAGAAGCGCCTTGACTGCGGCATCTTTCTTGCCTGTGTAATTCGTGTTCAGTCCGCCGTTTGCGCCCTCAACCTCTATTACTTCCATTCCTGCACCGATAGCAATGCCTTTAAGAAGGTCTACTGCGGAAATCATAGCACCTTTTTTGCCGGTTTTGGTGTAAAAATCATCAAGCATCGGCTTCGTTCCCGCGCCCCAGAACCAGCAACAGTTTGCAGGATTAAGACCTGCTTCTTTTCTTGCTATGTTAATGGGATGGTTCTTTAAAACTTTGAAGCTCACTTCCATCATATGGCGAAGTGCTTCTTCCTCAGGCAAAAATTCTTTGATAACACGTCCGAGAACGTCATGCGGAGGCGTAAGTTCAACAACCTTTCCTTCTTTCCATATGAGGCAATGACGATAACTTGTGCCAACATAGAACTGATATGTCTCATTTTGAAGTTCTGCCTTTACCGCCTCAAGAAGAATTGCCGCATCTTCTGTTGAAATTTCCCCCGAAGAATGATCGAGAATCGTCTGTTCTTCAAAAGGAACATCATTTTCCGTAAGTGTTACAACGTTGCATCTTATCGCAACATCGGTATCTTCCATCGAAACACCGATACTTAATGCTTCAAGGGGAGATCGTCCCGAATAGTAAACCTTGGGATCGTATCCTAATACCGACAGATTTGCCGTATCCGATCCCGGTTTCATTCCCTTGGGAATAGTGTGTACCATACCGATCTCCGATACTCTTGCAAGAGAATCGATATGCGAAGTTTTGGCTGCCGCAATAGGTGTCTTTCCTTCAAGTTCATCTATCGGCTCATCAGCCATACCGTCACCGAGCATAACAACATATTTCATAATTTTTCTCCATTTCGGGCATCGGAAGTCTTTTTGTGGCGAAACGTCCGTGCCTTTTTTTAAATAAATTAAAACATTCTCACGTAATTGATTATCGAATCACCGAATTTCTCGATTGAAGTCATGAATTTGTCTTCCGTCATTTTTACGGTTACAAATCCGATTTCATCCGAAGAATCACCAAGACTTACGCTTTCTGTCGTCTCGAACGCTTTCTCGAACTCCGAAGCGGCCTCCTTTTTCACTCTGACAAAATACTCAAACGCTTTGTCTGAATCGGGAGCCATCTCACATGTTGCATCTTCCCATCTGCAACCGATGTTTTTGCCGACATTCGCCGCGCATTCGACTACATCCGCTACAACAGCGGAGGCCGTTGCAAGTTTTCCTGCACCCTGTCCGTAAAACATTGCGTCACCAAGCATATTGCCGTGAACAAGAATTGCGTTAAATACACCTCTTACACTATATAAAGGACATTTTGAATCTACCATAAAAGGAGCTACAAGAGCCATGCACTTTCCGTTCATATCCCTGCTCATTCCGAGAAGTTTGATGGAACGTCCGAGTTTTTTGGCATATGTAAACTCTTTTGTCGTTATCTTCGTAATGCCCTCTGTTTTAATATCTTCGTAGTTAACGGTCTTACCCATATAAAGAGAAGTAAGAATGGCAATTTTTCTGCAGGCATCATGACCGCAAACATCCGCTTCGGGATTTGCTTCTGCATAACCGAGTGCCTGAGCTTCTTTCAATACATCATCATAATCGCATCCTTCTTCATCCATCTTCGTAAGCATGAAGTTGGTAGTACCGTTCAAAATACCCGTAATACTTTCAATATGTTCTGCCGTAAGTGCCGTATTGATAGGACGAATTATGGGAATTCCTCCTCCGACGCTTGCTTCAAACAGATAAGAACAATTATTTTCTTTTGCAAGTCTCAAGAGTTCGGGACCGTATGCCGCAACCAAAGCTTTATTGGATGTACATACACTCTTTCCCTTTAAAAGAGCAGCTTTTGTAAATTTATATGCTGCACCCGTGCCGCCCATAGTTTCTACAACAATATCGACTTCGGGGTCGTTTGCAATGATTTCAAAATCATGAATAACCTTACTCTCATAAGGATCTCCGGGAAAATCTCTCAAATCGAGAATGTACTTGACTCCCACCTCGTCCCCGGCATTCGCGGAAACTTCTTTCTTATTCTTTTCGATTACTTCCACAACACCGCCGCCGACGGTACCGTAGCCCAAAACAGCAACATATTTCATAAAACAAAATCTCCTTGCATAAAGGCTATTGCCTACAAATAACAAGTCATTATACCATTCATTTTTGTCTTTGACAAGTTTTGAAAAACTGTCCGTTTTGCGAAAAATCAAATATAATATATCCAACGCAATGTAAATATGATAATCTATAAGTGTGATTTTTTTTTGAACATATCGGAGGTTTTGCAATGAAAGAAAAATTATATACGATACCGATGAATGATGCCGTAAATGCACAGGACGAATGTCCTTTTTGTTATGTGGAAAGAGACGTCGAGCAGGATTTGATGGACCTGGTTCTCGGTTCGGGCTCTTCCTACATGGAAGCCGACATGCGTGAAAAAACCGACAAAGCCGGATTTTGCAGAATGCATTTCAAAAAAATGTTTGATTACGGCAACACCCTCGGAAATGCTTGGATATTAAAAACTCATTACATGGACACAAGAAGCAAACTCCAAAAAGCCATGGACTCGTATAAACCCGGCAAAACATCTTTTATCTCCAAATTCTCCAAGTCTGCCGACGGTCCCATGAAAAATTCCGTAGCAGCATGGGTAAAAGAACGCGAAGGCTCATGTTACATCTGCAATTCGTTCGATGAAATGTACGAAAGATACCTCGACACCTTTTTTGTAATGTACAAAAAAGATGATGAATTCAAAGAAAAAATCAAGAATTCAAAAGGCTTTTGTCTCACTCATTTCGGAGATTTATGCGAAGCTGCGGAAACAAGGCTTAACGATAAGCAAAAAGAAGAATTTTTTGCAATGCTCTTCCCGTTAATGAACGACAATATGTCACGTCTTCAGGAAGACGTCAACTGGATGGTCGAAAAATTCGACTACAAAAACAAAGATGCCGACTGGAAGAATTCACGCGATGCCATTCAACGCGGCATGCAGAAATTAAAAGGCGGCTATCCTGCCGACCCGGTATATCAACAGAAAAAGTAAAAAAAT
>JAZQQI010000016.1:0-10154 GCA_045628965.1 Lachnospiraceae bacterium
CATCCGTCAAACACTTTGCCTTCGGGCGCTGTAAAAGAACACTCATCAATACCCACAGCCGTTTCTCCCTGAGCAAGATATTTCATATCCATGCTTCCGCTTCCGCCGTTCGCATCATAAGTAATGGCATATGTTACTACGACCGGAAACGCAATATCATCCAGTTGTTTATCTCCGTAATAAAACAACAATACATAATTTCCCACTTCTTTAATTTCGGAAACCTCATTATCCTCCTTCATATACTTGGGAGTAATCGCAGGTTCGCTTCCATCTTCAACTAAATTACGGTAATCATGCCATGTCAAAGAATAAGGAGTAATTGCCTCACCGGTATATTCAAATAACGTATTGACATCGCCATCACATTTTAAAGCATCCAGATAATCACCTATATTAAACAAAACCTCAAAAGAAGTTCCATTTTTTTGACAACTTGATGAAATGAAAGGTTCCATCGCCATGACATCGTTGCTCATCATAAACAATAATATAAGACAACAGCCCATTGCCAGAATGCCCTTCAGAAGTCTTCTAAAACACTTTTTCATATTTTTCCTCCTGTAATTTCTTGCTTTTTCATTCATAAAAATGTTTTTTTGTGAATTATAAATCGATAATACGCTTCAATTCATTGATTACATCTTATACACAAATTGATTCTATCGCATTTTTTTGCAAAAATAAACAAGAAAACACCAAATTTACCACAGTTTTTTTGAATTTGAGTTATAATAATTATATCAATTCTATTACGGAGGTTACATTAATGAATTTCATTTATCCCGAGGGCAAAACACGTACCCTGACATTCAGTTTTGACGACAATCAAAGTTTCGACAGAAAGCTTGTTGAAATATTCAACAAATACGGAATGAAGGGTACCTTCAATCTGAATTCCGGAACGCTCGGTTACAGCGACGATGAAACGGAATTTATCAAAAAAGAAGAAGTAAAAGAATTATATAAAGGACACGAAGTTGCAGTACACGGCAAAGACCACAAATTTCTTTTCGGCCTTCCCGACGCAATGATTATTAATGAATTTCTTGATGACAGACGAGCTCTTGAGGAAATTACCGGTGAATTTGTTCAAGGTTGCGCATACGCTTTCGGATGGCACAATCAGAAAGCTCAGGATTTGCTTCATTCTCTCGGAATTAAATACGCCAGAGGCGTTGACAATTCCAATTTTTTCTTCCCGCCGATGGATTTTCTTAACTGGCAGCCCACTTGTCACCAGGAAGCAGAGAATCTCTTCGATTTGGGCAAAAGTTTCCTCGAAGTACCCTCTTTCATCGAACTTCCCATCATGTATGTTTGGGGACACAGTTTCGAGTTCGGAAGAAGCGGTGATTGGTCTCGAATCGAAAAATTCTGCGAAATGATGAGCAATAATGATGACGTTTGGTACGCTACAAACATTGAAATTTGCAACTACATTCTTGCCACAAGAAGTCTTGAATTCTCAGGAAACGGCCTTAAGGTTTACAACCCTACACTTCACACAATCTGGGCTACCGAAAACGGAAAGACCTTTACCATAAAGCCCGGTGAAACCATAGAAATTGCCGCAAAAGACAAGATTTTCTAAAATCAGTTTGGAATCACCAAATATTACATTCAACTTAAAACGAGGTTACGTTTCTGTAACCTCGTTTTATTTTGACTTTTACAACATATCTCGCGATTGTCGCTTTCCTGCTGTAATTCAACCTTGTTTCCGCGAGCGATTTACAGCATATTTCGCGGAAGTACTTTTTCGTGCTGTAATCCTCTCCCCCGCGAACTTATTATTTACAACATATCTCGCGATTGTCACTTTCCTGCTGTAATTCACACTTATTTCCGCGAGCGAATTGAAAAGTTACTGATTTTGACATACTTTCACTATTCCAGTAACCTTTTTATCTCTAGGCAATACAGAAGTTACTGATTTCCACTTACCTTTACATTTTCAGTAACCTTCTTGCTTCCAAGCAATTCAGAAGTTACTGATTTCCACTTATCTTTACATTTTCAGTAACCTTCAAATTTTCAGCCAACAAAGAAGTTACTGATCTACTCATATTTTCTCAAAATCAGTAACTGTCGGCGACATTGCCTAAGCAAGTTCCTTGGCTCTTCTTAAGGCATCATCAATATGCGCGCAGAAGTTTTCTGCTCCGAGCTTTTCGTAGAATCCATATTTTTTCATAACATTCATTGGTTGCTCATTAACATGTGACATAACAAGAGTGATATTCTTCTTCTTGCAATTCTCACATATCTTATCAAGATTTCTCATGGCCGTAACATCAATGGCATTAACGGAACGCATTCTAAGCACAACGCAATTGTGATTATCATCAAGAGTAATCTTCATTATCTTATCGGCAGCACCAAAGAAAAGAGGTCCCGAAAGCTCGTACACAAGGGTGTTTTTCGGTACTTCGCGAAGCTCCAATGCGTCTGCATCGGTTTCGGAATCATTATCATCCGCATACTTCCATCCGGAAACATCCGTAACATCGCTCATTCTCTTCATAAAAAGAATGCAGGCAAGAATCATTCCGACTTCAATTGCTACCACAAGGTCAAATACTACCGTGAGGGAAAAGGTTACAATAAGCACTAAAATATCACTTTTCGGCGCTGCCTTTATAACGTTTTTAATGTCACGCCATCCCGACATATTATAAGCAACCATAATAAGAATTGCTGCGATTGTAGGCATGGGAATATATTTGGCCAACGGCATTAAAAATACAAGCACAAGAAGAAGTACTACCGAATGAACCATTCCTGCTATGGGAGTTCTTCCGCCGTTTTTGATATTGGCAGCCGTTCTTGCAATCGCGCCCGTTGCGGGAATTCCGCCAAACATTGCCGATGCAATATTTCCAAGGCCCTGTGCGATAAGTTCCATATTGGAACGATGTTTTGAATGCACCATTGAGTCTGCAACAACACATGAAAGAAGCGATTCTATTGCTGCAAGGATTGCAATCGTAAAAGCATCAGGCACGACACTTTTTATTGTTTGAAAACTGAAAGCAGGAATAGAAATCGGCGGTATTCCTTTTTGAATATCATACAAATCTCCGATTGTATTTACATCCATTTTTAAAATCATAACAAGAAACACACTGACAATAACGGCGATTAAAGAGCCCGGAATCTGCGGAACAAACTTTTGAAAAAGAATAATTACCGCAATACTGACGATTCCTATTATGAACGCCTGATAATTAAAAGTGGAAAAGTTTATAACTACA
The DNA here is from genome assembly GCA_045628965.1 of Lachnospiraceae bacterium. GTDB lineage: Bacteria > Bacillota > Clostridia > Lachnospirales > Lachnospiraceae > UBA3766. The sequence continues at coordinate 3,258 of JAZQQI010000016.1, forward strand.
GCCTTTATTTTATCAAGTGTTTCAATAAGGGGAGCTCCTCCCGCAGGATATGTAAGTCCAAAAAAATCTTTAAGTTGTCCTACTGCAATCGTAACCGCGATGCCGGCAGTAAATCCGGCAGTAATCGTATACGGAATATACTTAATAAGGCTTCCAAAGCGACAAAAGCCCATGATAATAAGAAATATACCGGCCATTACCGTGGCATAAAAAAGACCGTCATACCCTTTTTCAAGAATGATTCCCGCTACAATTGTAGCAAAAGCCGCAGTCGGACCTGCAATCTGAACTCTGCTTCCGCCTAGGAATGATATTACGAATCCTCCGAAAATTGCGGTATAAATACCCATTTCGGGAGTCGCGCCCGATGCGATTGCAAGCGCAATCGATAACGGAAGCGCGATAATCGCAACTATAATTCCGCTGACAACATCCTTAAAAAACTGGTTGACGGTGTACGTCTTCATGACCGAAAAAAGCTTCGGTTTTAATTTTTCCATTTTATCTCCAATCTCGCCCCCCGAGATCGGTTTTATTTTTTGATACCCTTAATTATTTACAAAGCCAAAAGGATAATTTATGGCACGAAGGAAATTTTGCTCTCTAAATGGCTTCATGTCAATCATTTTTTTTATTTTCTTCCAGCCATTCGTCATAATCTTCCCATTGTCCGAAAAACAATGTTGTACTTTTATAAACGTCATAATCCCCGTAACTGCCGAAGAATTCATAATTATAATCAGCGGGGTCAGCCGACAGAATTCTATTTTTGTTAAGTACAATATAATGAATACTTCTTCCTTCGCAATGTCTGGTAAGTTCCGGTACGTCTATTTCGACCTGTTTCATAATTTCATGAACTTCATGTTCTTTTTGAAATTGAAGCATCTCAAATCCGTAAGGCATAACGACATAAGCTGAATACAGTCTCGGATACTGAAGAATCTCATCCGGAAATACCGCTTCGATTTCACGTCCTTCAATTATCATATCATCACACATGTCAATTACGCATTGCGGTATTTCATAAGCATTTTCCGCTTTAAAAAGCGTCGGCATTTCGTACATATAGACACCGCCGATAGAAATACAGACAATAAGTAAGGCAAAAAGAATAATTTTCCAAACTTTCTTTTTTATCCTATCCAGTACACAAAAAGCAGCATACGAACTTACTATCGCTGTCGGCCAAAGCCACAAAAAACGATAATAAGTATCCTCTTCATCCATTAAATCTACAAAAAAATGCGAAAATAAAGGAAACACAAAAAGCACTGCAAATACAACACTTGAGGTTACAAGCACTGCTTTTTTTACCTTATCTTTTTCAAATACCCAAAGATACAAAAGAGACGCTATATACATAAGCATAAACGTACAGTTACCGGAATATTCTTTTAATATATTAAGCGAAATGTTTAATAATTCCGACATACAATCACCTCTTTATCTGCAAAAACGCCAATAGATTGCAAAAAACAGAATCATCGGCGTTAACGAAAGAAACGTTGCCGCAATGCTCTTGGGCTTTCTTACGGCAACCCCCGTCGAAATTCCCGTCACTGCAACAAGAACAGAATACAAATACATCGCAGCCGGAGTCATAAACACCGCCGAAGCACACATCACTGCAAGACCGGCAAACATAATTGTTTTTTTGCCCTCTTCTTTTCCGATTAAAAGCATTATTTCAAGAACGAGCGGAATTATCAGGCCGCAAAACATAGCCTTTCCCTGCCAAGTTCTTGTAAGAAAGAAAGTTGAATCAGTCATGTATGAGTGAAAATCCCAAACCGAAATAAACAGAACCAATGAAGCAAAAATACTTCTGTACTTTTTCATTTCTTTATCAAATAAAAGCTCCGCAATATCGTAAATAATAATGCTTTTCATGACAATATACACACTGCTTAAAACCCTGTGCGCAAGAATTGTGGGATGAACAAAAGAAATTTTTGACAAGAATGCAATATACATCGGATTTCCGGCAAGAAGATGGCGAAGATAATTCGTACCTGCCATCAGTCTTCCGGTATAGTAATCGGTCAGGTAAAAACAGTCCGTTGTTTTTGTCGTCAACGCAACACCGAGCACAAAAGCATCGTCACCGTCATTAATTCCCTGAACATTTCTCATTACAATCAAAAACAATGTAATCAAAGCAAGAACAATTATCGAATAATCGGTTTTGATAAAATGTATAGTCTTAAGTTCCTTTCGATTTAAAACCAAAGACACTGCCGAAAGCAAAAGAAGCGTAACCGCAAGAGTGATTGCAAAAGGCGTAAAATGCATTTTTAAGAAATAAAAGAATAAAAACAGTATTTCGGTCACGGCAAATTCCGTCATAAAACCCAAAACATAAACTCTGCCGTATGTTTTATATTCAGGCGAAAAACCTCGCGCAAAAAACAATCCCAAGCAATAAGGAATCGCATATAAATAAATTATTAATATCAAAACACTCAAGATAATCATATATACAATTTGCCGTCTAAATCACCGATTCTAAACAATATATTCAACTCGGCAATCCATAACAAGCACATCTCCCTCTCGCGCATCTACAGACTTCATATTAAACTTAATATGGGGATCGGAATTTTTAAAAATAACCATATTATTTTTCTGTATGCTCGACCTTAAATCAAAACAACCGTTTTTTGTAATTCCAATCAACTCCTTTGTAACATCTTTATCATTCAAAAGAATTTGATTGATGTATAACCTCGCCGGTCTGTTTCCGGGATCGACTCTCAATGCTTTCAATCCTTTTTTTATAGGAATCAAAAGATTTAAAGAAGGACCGTTTTTCTTAATTTCCGTAAGGAAATACGAATTATCCTCGCAAAATCCCTTTCCGAAATCTTCGTAAATCTGAACTCTTAAATCAAGCCCGGCTACACGCTCCGTAAGATAAGAAAGTTCATAAACTCCCTTTCCTATATTGTGCCTTATATTCGACATGGGAACATTATCCCCCGAAACTCTTTCAATGAAAAGATTTTCATCAAAATCATTTTCCGTGTCAATCCAATCCTTTACCGCATTTCTGAAATTATTCGGGCAAAGGTAATTGTTAATCGCTCTGTAAACGACTTCTGCCGAAGACCCTTTTACAAAACGTGTCCATTCATAATCTATTGCCGTCCATACTCCGTCTTTGACCATAATATTCGAAAATATCAAATCATCGTCAACCACATCTTTGTCTTCGTTAAAATATGCAAATTCTTTAAATTTTTCAAACAAAGAAACAAATCCGTCTCTGTCATTTTTCTTGACGCATTCGTCCATCAGACTTTCAAGAGTCACGCCTTCAACATATTCGAAAACGATTTCTCCTTTATCTTTGTTAAAATCAATTATTTTATTAAACTTAAGCCCCGAAAGTTCAAATCTTTCCGTAAGTTTATCGTAAGCTTTGTTAATATTTTCAATATGCTCTAATCCTTTTTCGGAATACGCCCTTTTTACGACATACTTCTTTTCTTTTTCTTCGCAAATCTTTGTCACAATCGCAAATTTGTCGTCTCGGTCCGTAGAGTACTTAGCATAGGTCTCCGAAACATCGTCGCCGATAATCACTTCATAGGAATTCGAAAAATCGGGGAACATTCCTTCCTCAATCATTCCGTCAAAAGCATTCGTTTCATCAAAAAGAAGAAGTCGGTCCTGATCGAAGTTTCTCAAATTATCTTTAAGTTCGCCCTTTTTAGGAAGTCGTTTATCGGAAAAAACGGCATTCGGAAGTTTGTAATCGGGATAAGGATAATAGAAATGATAATTAGTTATGTCAACCTTTTCAAAAATTTTTTCCAAACCTTTTCTCGAAAACGTTCTGACCTGTCCGCCATTTTTGTAATTCTCAACACCGTCAAAAAATCCTGTTGTATGATCTTCCTTACAACCTGCAAAATATTTAAGTCCGAGTCTGTTTTCTATAGCGATTACTATACGGCCGTCTTTTTTTACATGTTTCTTAATGATTCTTAAAAAATCTTCAAAAGGATGCTCCGTATGAATATATGAAATGGCATACTCAAATACACCGATAAGCATAATCCAATCGTAATCGTCGGAAAGCTTCGGCTCAATATCCGTAAAATTCCCAACCTTTATGGTCAGATTTTCCATGTCTTTGTTACGGTTGGCATTGACTTTGCTTCGCTTTAAAGACAAATCTACCGACTCGACGGATGCGGCGCTTTGGCAAAGCGCATTTGTGATTGCGCCCATTCCGGCACCGATTTCAAGAACCTTGTCCGTCTTCTTAATGGGTAGCCAGGAAACGATATTCTCTCTGTTAGGCGAAAAATGATAAAGGTAGGGCCATGAAGCGTTTTCTTCCGTGACCTTTCTGAATTCAGAACGTTCTCTCGTTTCGCTTACCAAAAGAAGTCTGTCTTCTATTTCGCCTTCCGAGTAGAAATCCTCACCGGGATATTCGGACAAATCTATATTTACTTTTCCGATTGTGATATTTTCCATAGTTTCACCGTGTTATGTTAACCAAGTATTCGTTTATTTCTTTGTTTCATCGGGCTTCTTCCACGTTATGTCAACCTTCGAGTTCATATCGTAATAACCCACCGAATCCTTATCTGATACTACCGTCACGTTAAGACAGTCATAAAGTCTGTGATAAACGGTAAATTCACCTTTTTCAAAACCCGTAAGTCCCAGAGACAAAAGATACTCGCCGCCCTGAAGGTTCATTTCCTGAGTAAACTCGATAGTCAAATCTGTTCCGCCCTTAATTCCTTCAGTTATTGCCTTTTCTATCATCGTATTTGTTCCGGTAATCTCCGTTCCCTGAACGTTTTTAAATGTGAATGCAAAAATCGGAGCTTCCAAATCCTCGAATACGGAATAATCGACTTTAATCTTAAACTCCGTTCCTTTTATGATGGCATTACTGTTCTTTCCGGTGTGATCGTAAATTTTGCAGTCGTTAATCTGTGCTTTTCTTGAACCGTACTCAAGTGTATCGTTATTGAGATTTTCGTTCATCAAAGTCTTCGAATCGTCCTTGTACTGACCCACAAGTACCTGTTTGTACTCGTCAATCATATCTTTTGCACTGCCCTCACCGAGCTTATCACCCTTATTTAAAAGGATTACCCTGTCGCAGTACTTAGAAATGCTGGACAAATCATGTGATACAAAAAGAATCGTTTTGCCCGCACGTTTAAATTCATCAAATTTTCTATAGCACTTTGCCTGAAAGAAAACATCGCCTACGGAAAGCGCTTCATCAACAATAAGAATCTCCGGGTCGATATTAATGGCAACTGCAAAAGCAAGACGGACAAACATACCCGATGAATATGTCTTAACGGGAGAATAAACATAATCTCCGATATCCGCAAACTCGAGAATCTCAGGAAGTTTTGCCGTTATTTCCTCTTTGGTTAAGCCCATCATGGTACCGTTTAAATATACATTTTCTATACCGGTATATTCCGCATTGAATCCGGCTCCAAGTTCCAAAAGTGCGGATATTCTGCCTTTAACGATGGCTTTTCCCTTAGTGGGTGTCAATACACCTGTAATAATCTTTAAAATCGTCGATTTACCGGAGCCGTTGGTTCCGATAATTCCCACCGTTTCGCCTTTATTTACTGTAAATGACACATCTTTTAATGCCTCATTTTTCGGATACTTTCTCCAAGGCATCAGATGAAAAGTATCGATAAGTCTGTCGGAAGGACGCTTATAAAGACTATATATTTTTGTAACATTTTTGACTTCAATGGCCGTTTCTTTTTCCATATTTATCTCCGCCGCTTATTTTACAAAACATCTGAAAACAGAGGTCTTAACTTCTTAAACACATATGCTCCGATAAGGAACAAAAGTGCAACAATTCCCCAGAAAACAAGAGTTTCCAAACCTCTTTGATGAACCCAGGTTCCTTCGAAGAGTGTTGTTCTGTAGCCTTCTATAACATAGTAAATCGGATTGTATTTAAAGAATACATGATATTTTTCGGGAATCGCGGAAAGTTTCCAAAGTATTGGCGTTCCCCACATTCCCACCTGCAAAAGAATATTGATAATCTGAAGAAGGTCCTTAAAGAACACAACAACCGCACTTGTGGTGTAGGTTATCGCAAGAACCAGCATAAACATGCAAAATGAATAGTAAACAAGCTGAATAAGCTGAAAACTCGGCTTAAATCCGTAGCAAAAATACATAACAAGAAGAACTGCGGCAAAGAAAATGTGAATGAATGTCGCAGAAATCGTCTTTATGAAAGGAAGGATGCCAACCTTAAAAACCACCTTTTTTACAAGGTAATTGTACTCAACCATCGCATTGGCACCTGTGGTTATGGACTCATTTAAGAAAAACCAAGGCACAAGTCCCGCCGTAAGCCACAAAACATAGGGCACTTCAAGTCCGCTTGCGGCCATATCCGCTCTGCCTGGGAATATAAGTCCAAACACAACATAATAAAGTATTACCGTTACAAGAGGTTGAACAAACGCCCAAACTCTTCCGAGAGAACTGCCGGCATAACGCTTTTTAAAATCGTTTTTCGAAAGTTCCCAGATTAAATTTTTATTCTTTTTAAAATCTTTCATTTAATTTTGTCCGTTATTGTATTATAGTAAAATCATTTTTGGCATTTTGCCGATTTACCACAAAGAAAATTATAAAAAATCACGCTGACAGTGTCAATGTGATTTGCTCTATATGTAATTTTCTTGACAAATATTCTTGCTTTTTCGTTAACCTTTGACGTTTGATAAATCGAGTAGGAGGGAAAATTTGATAAATTTTCCCGACCTCTCACACCACCGTGCGTACGGTTCCGTACACGGCGGTTCAATCAACTTAACAAGTAACACACCTTTCGGTGTAGTAATCTAACATAGAGACTAGTCCAAA
>JAZQQI010000017.1:0-8993 GCA_045628965.1 Lachnospiraceae bacterium
GGAACGTCCCTCCTCAAGGTGAAGACGTACAATCTTCTTCTTAAATTCTGGTTCATAGTGTTGACTCATTGTAATATACCTCTTTCCTAATAGATTTTAACTTATTAGGTCAAGGTGTTACAACTAACTTATATCACAACACATATATTGGAATAAAAGCTATAAGCATAAGAACATCAAGCATAATTGGAATAACCGTATACTGAATACCAATTATTTTTTCCATGGAATATGAACCTATAGCTATTGCCATTAATACCAACATAGTTATAACATTTTTTCTTTCTACAGACTTCCTTTTTGTCAATGTATAGATTACAGCTGCAAATGAAAGTAAGAAATATAAATACATTGAACCTACAGCAAATATATGCATTGGTCCATAAACTTTATCTAATACAACCATACCATTATGTATATGCATGGTCACACTTTTATAAAATAATTCTCCTCTTCCCATTGTACAAACAAAGCCATAAATACATACCTGACATAATACAAGTATGATTTTAATTAATTCTGACAATTCTAAATGGCATATTTCCAAAACCAAAAAGAAATAGAAAGCTGGGAAAAATATACCTCCAACATATCCTATTATCTGAGAAAATAAAGCCTCCTCAAGAGTCCTTGAAATTGATAATAAAAAGTACCCAAAACTTGAAATAATAACTATGATTAAACTGAAATATTGAGAAATACTATTTCTAACATCAAATATCTTTAACCATATCAACATACCAATTGCAACTAAAAGACATATCAAATAGAAATATTCCATATTTCTCACCCCTTTGTAAAATACTTCTGTATAAATACATCAATGTGTTCACTAACAATCTCCAACGCTTCATCTTTTCTGTTTGGTTCTCTATCACATAATTGAATCATTAGTGTGACAGGTGAAATAAACTGAAGTGCATATATATCCGGATTGCCCCTTTGCATAATTTCTAAGTCCATTAACCGGGTAAACACATTTGCATATATGTCTTTAAGAACCGTTACATTTCGTTTTGTAGCCATCTCTATAAAGAATTCATTTCTAAACTGTTCAATAGTCATCATACGACGCATTTTACGAGCTATATCATTGTTTAAAGTAAACTCAATTAATTGCATGGTGAATTCCTTAAAGCCATCATTTGAACAAACAGTTTCTGACTGTACTCTACTAAATTGCATACCCTTATCATACACAATATCTGCATAATCCCTAACGGCATACAATAAAGCCTCTTTTCCCTTGAAATGATCATATATGGATGGTGCCTTTATCCCTACAGCTTTAGCAATTTCTTCCACACTAGTTCCCTCATATCCTTTTGTGGAAAATAGCTCTATAGCAGCTAATATAAGCCGTTCCTTCGTATTTGTTATCCTCATTCCTAGCTCCCTTCCGCACAACATGTCATTTTCCCAAATATTCACTAGGAAATAGCATATCCTAATAAGTATTAGGCTGTCAAGAAATATAAATACCATAAAAAGACCAGATAGGGCTATTTTTTCCTACCTGGTCGTGGTCGTTCGTATTCAGTTGTTTCGCCCTTCCATTACCCAGTATTACCCAAAATTTTTACAAATCGAGTAGGAGAAAATTACTCCCTGTTCTTAAGGGCGTCGGTCATGGGGATTTTCTTCACACTGTGTATGTTGACGGAATTGATTGCAAAATAGGCGACAATTCCGATTGCGATAATTTCGATGTAAACATATACCGGAAGATAAAAGGACATATATCCCTCAATGAGAGCCGACAGGAACACAAGTGTCAGTTTGAAAAGCTCGATTTCAATGGGAATACAAAGTACCAACGACGCAAAAACTACTATCGTAGTTGTTGTCAGATAGAGCTTTCGAATCTCCCCCGGTCTGTAGCCGAATACCTTCATGTATGAGATTGACAGGGCGTTTTTATCGATGACGACTCGCGTCAGTATGTAAATCATTATGATATAAACCACAATGGAGAAAACGTTTATGATAACGATAACCCCGTCGAAGGAATCCATCATTTGATCGATTGCTCCCACGATATCGTCTCTTGAAACCTGCTTTGCAATATAGTTTGAGTCAATATCGAGTTTCTCATCCGAGAGAAGGCAATTGTAAGAATTCTTGTCGATTTCCAGAATTTCCGTAAGGGTTTCCCTGTCGATAAAAATCGCCAAAGCCGAATCGTATTTATAAATTCCTTTTACTTCGAACTCGTATTCTTTGTCGGTGTTACTGTCTTTAAGCTTGAAAATGTCGCCTTCTTTTAAATTAAGTTTCCCAGCGGCCGCGGAAGAAATCTTGATGCCGTCTTTAACATAAGCGTCCTTGAAGAACATTCCGTCGTCATCGATTCCGAAAGCGCTTACGGCTATGTCTTTCTGCCCGAGAAAGAACCAGGTGTCGAATTCGTAGGCATAGACTTTCTCGCAGTTTGCGGCTTCAACGGGAGCCTTCAGAAAGTATTCGTAAGAAAACGGAAGAGCATCACCCACTTTGGCGGTGTAGTGGTCGATAAGGGGGTTAAGACCGATACCGAACATCAGAAGGAAACTTGCCAAGAAAATTCCCATGAAAAGCATAATGTAACTTCCGAGATTCTGAATTATAATACGAAGCCGGAATCTGTTTAAGAAACTTAAATTCGGAAGTTTGATGTTTTTCTTGCTCTTTTTCTTCGTCAATTCGCGACGAAGGAATTTAAGAGGTGAAAGAGACAACTTTCTTCCCATCATAATCAAATTGATAAGAACCATTATCGCAACGGGCAAAACGGTGGTAAGAAGAAACATTGGGAGATTGAATTCGATTTCCAAAGGTCCGATACTGTACGAAGTATAGTACAGGTCAAGGAAAGGCTTTATGAGTACGGTGTATCCCAAGATATTTCCGAGAACCGATCCGATGACCGCCACAATGAGAGTAGGTTGCAGATAGTGCCACATTATTTCACTCTTTTTGTAGCCCAAAGCCCGCAGCGTTCCGATGATAACGGATTCCTTCTCTATGGTGTTATTGGTTAAAACGGCAAAGATAAAAGCGATAAGTCCCACGAGAATATATACGAAAACCGTAATGAAAGGACCGTCTGTGTTAATATCCATTTCAAGGAAAGATATGCTTTGGTTCTGACTGTTCGTAAGGAAGGTGTGTATTACATAACCGTTTCCGAAAAGATATTGTTGCATTTCTTTAGCTTTATCATTTTTCACACTTGTCTTAAGATATCTTTCATCGAAGCGGAAACTGTATCTGTAAGTTTTATCTTTGGCATCGATTTCTTCGAAGCCTTCGGAATTAAGAACCGAGACACCGAAGCCGTGGGTGTTCATGACAAGGTCCGTATTATTCATAAAAAGGGCCGTATAGTCCGGTAACGATACGGTTCCAACCAACTTGTAATTCTTTCCGAGAATGTTAACCGTATCTCCGATCTCAAAGCCGTTTGTGCTTGCGAAAACATGGTCGAAAGCAATTTCGTCCGGGTTTTGCGGAAGGCTTCCTTCAAAGACTGTGGGAAGGTCGATATCCGTTCTTTCATCGAAAAGAAGAAGCTTCACCGAACCGTCAAATTCATTGTCTGTGGCATAGAAGTTATCGTATACACGGATTCCGTCCTCTTTGAAATAATTAACGATTTCTTCCGAAATCTGTTCGCTTGTTTCAAAGAATCCGTCTTCCTGAATATTTGTTTCTTTAATATCCGAGAGATATTTCATGGCACCGTTTAATGCCGATTGGAAAGATGTTCCCGCACATATTGTGCAAACGAGAATGAGAATCATTCCAAGGTATCTTAACAGGTTTTTCTTAAGTTCTCGTGGAACTCGTTTGGATAAAGGATTTCTCATAGACGCCTCCTTACCATTCAAGATCTTTGGCGGAAACTTTGTCCTCGTTTACGACATTTGAAACAATGCGACCGTCACGAAGCTTAAGAATCCTGTCTGCCATTCGACCGATTGCCTGGTTGTGGGTTACTATAAGCATGGTGTTTTGATATTTGGCATTAATCTCTTCGAGCAGATTCAGAATTTCTTTGGAAGTATTGTAATCAAGAGCTCCCGTCGGTTCATCCAAAAGTAAAATGGGAGGGTTCTTTACAAGGGCTCTTCCGATGGCGCAACGCTGTTGTTGACCGCCGGAAAGTTGATTGGGAAATTTGTCTTTGTGGTCGGAAAGACCGAGAGTTTCAAGAAGCTCGGTCAGTTCCAGGGGCTCTTTGGAAAGATAAGCGCCAACCTCTATATTTTCCTTGATTGATAAATCGGGAATTAAATTATAGAACTGGAAAACGAAACCGAGATTGTTTCTTCTGTAATCGGATAAATCCTTTTCTTTCATGTTGTCGGTGCAGAAGGTTCCGATGTCGACGCAACCTTCGTCTGCCGACTCCAAACCACCGATAATGTTAAGAAGTGTTGATTTGCCGGAGCCGGACGGACCCAAAAGCACGCATATTTCTCCGTTGTTTACTTCACAGTCGATGCCTTTTAAGACTTCGATTCTCGACTCCTTTTCTCCGTAAAACTTGTGAACATTGTTTACCTTAAGTTTCATGTTCAATCTCCTTTCTGAATAAAAGATTTCGCAATCCGCAGAGCAATAAAAGAGCGGATACATTTTACTGTATCCGCGTATGTTCAAATGTAAGGGAACGGAAGCGCATACAGTATTTGTAGCACCTCAGTCTCGTCATTTAAGATAAACCAGGATTTACGGATTTACTCCAACCATGATGTTGATTTACCGCATCAGGTGATGCTGACTACTCCCTAAAGTTTTTTATCATTGTAAGTTTCGAGACGAAATATGTCAACAAGTTTTATTAAAAAGCTTGATGTTTGCACGTTAAATAACGTATTTGGATTCGATTGCCCAAAATTGCCCAATAATTAATGATAAAAAAACAGCCCAAAAACCTATTGTTTTCGGGCAAAATAAAAGAGCAGGTGATGGGAATCGAACAAAATTTAATTTAAAAAACACTGTAAAATAAAGGAGTTTGACAGTTCTTAAGCCGCAATTACCCAGTTATTACCCACTACAAATTTTTGTAGTTTTACTAATTGTTCAGTTGAAAGATTTCAAAAAAATAATCGATAAAACATCGTTTATTTTCAGGGATTTTTCAGCTTTTTTTATATTATTCTTAAATGTTCTATGCGTCAAGAATTTCTACTCGCATCGCTGAAAATTCCTTGTATCAGATAACCATTTTCAACTATAGGAGTGTTTCTATGAAATTTGATTATTATTACGGAATTGAAGCGGAATCTTTCAATTTTATCCAAATTCCCACAATCCTTTTTACCGATCCGGAATATAAAAAACTTAGTTCGGATTCAAAAATATTATACAGTCTCATGCTTAATCGCATGTCGTTATCACGAAAGAACGGATGGTTCGATAATGAAAACCGCGTGTATATCATTTACACACTGGAAGAAATGACAGAAGCCATCGGATGCGCTCATACCAAATGCATAAATATTCTTAAAGAACTAGTGTCTTTGGATTTAATAGAACGAAAAAGAATCGGACTTGGTAAACCGGACATAATCTATGTAAAAGACTTCCTTCATTCGCTTGAAGGGGCTTCAAAGCATGATAAAATCACAGACTTCTCAAAATCAGAAGTCAAGACTTCCGAAAAGATGAACTCTGGACTTCTCAAAATGAAAACTCCGGACTTCTTAGAAGCAGAAGCTAATAAAAATAATATTAATAATATATATATTAATAAAATTGATAAGAGTAATAATTCCACTCCTCTTCATCAGTTAGACATTAATACTGCAGTCGCAAAAGAGGATGAGGAAAGAAACAACGAGATTGCCAATGCCAAAGATGAATCCGAGCAGTTTAGAACCATTTTGGAAAAGAATATTAATTTTGACAAGTTATTAAGAATACATGCAGGTAATAAAAAGCTGCTTCATTACATCATGAATCAAATGGTGGCATTGTGCGCCGATACCGGTGCTAAAATTCACCTTTCTTCCGGTAGAACCGTCGATACGGAAACGGTTAAAAACAGAATTATTCAAATAAATTACGACGATATTGAGACTCTTCTTCAAAATCTTCCGGATAAATCTGAATGCAATATTAAAAATCCTCAAGGTTATATCCGTACCTGTCTATTCAACATCATAGAACGAAGAGATGCTATCTGCTCAACTTCACAAATAAAAGGTAAAAATGGAAATTATACCCGTGAATATGATTTCGAAGAATTGGATAGAATTGTATTCGGAGGATGATATGCCAAGAAAGGTCACACGAGAATTTCTCGAAACGAAATTGAAAAAAGAACGAAAAAAATTGAAATATGCGAAGCAAAGGGAGCGAATCATGAAGAAAAAATTAAGCGAAGAAATTCGACGCGAACGAACGCACAGGCTATGTGTTCATGGAGCAGATTTGGAGGTGTATTTGAAGCCGGAAATATTTTCAGATAAAGAAATCAGGGATTTGTTAGAATCCATTTTTTCAATACCGATTGTGCGCGAAATAGTTGAAGAAAAAGAAAGACTCTCGGGCGCAGGAAAAGAACACTTCGAAGAAGTGCGCAATTATACACCCGAATAGGTGTGATTGCGTTCTTCGAAGACACCTTGCCGGTGAGGCAGGCAACTGAAGTTGCAAAAGGGAAACCCTTCGCCGTTCCGGCTACCCCAAAAATGAAAGGACTTACGATATGCCATGTCCACACTTTAGAATATCAATTTGTTCCAGAGGAAAAGGCGGTTCATCTGTTGCATCCGCTGCATACAACTCCGGAGAAAGTTTATTTTGTGAATATGATCAACATACAAAGAATTACACATACAAGCATGAAGAAGTAGTTGCCAAATCAATACTGTTACCGGAGAATGCTCCGCGTGAATATTTAGACCGGCAGGAATTATGGAATTCGGTTGAAAATGCAGAACCTAATTATAATTCTCAAATTGCTCGGAAGATTATAATAGCACTTCCAAAAGAACTGTCGGATGAAGAAAATATTAAACTCGTAAAAGAATACTGTGAAAAAGAATTTGTTTCGCAAGGAATGATTGTTGATTTTGCAATTCATCGTCCGCCCGGAAATCCGGATAATATACATGCACATATTTTAATGCCAATGAGAGCGATGGACGAGAACGGAAAATGGCTGCCAAAATGTCGAAAAGAATATCTTTTCTTTGAAAACGGTGCGCCAATTATCGGAAAAAGCGGAAAGCAAAAAACAAGAAAAATTTCTGTTACAAACTGGGATAATCGGGATAACGCTGAAAAGTGGAGAACCGATTGGGGAAAAATTCAAAACAACTATTTGGAAAACGCTGGAAGGCAAGAACGAGTGAGTATGGACTCTTTTGAAAAACAAGGTAAAGAAGAATATCCCACAGTTCATTTAGGACAAGCGGTGTGTGCTATGGAAGCGAGAGGCGAAGAAACATACCTTGGCTCCTATAATCGGCTTATTCAAGAAATCAATCGTTTGATACGTCAGATTTCAAATATGATAAAGAAAATAAGTAGCCAATTATCTGAGTTGAAAGAACAGAGTCGTCAGCTCGACTTCAGTCCCGATAACCTTCGTGTATTTGATTTATGCCAAATGGAATTTGAAAATAGAATGAAAGAGCGTGAAACTTGGCAATATCCAAACGGAGCTGCTCTGAAAGATTTGCAAAAAGAGGCATCTATCTTTGCCAGATTGAATTACAATAATATTTCTACAATTTCTGATTTGGATAAGTTTCTTGATACAAAGAAAAATGACTTGAATGAATTACGGAATCAAAAGAAGTCAATATCACGACAAATATCAAAAATTGAAGGTATTATTTCTCATGCTGAACGCAAGAAAGAGTTGGATGAAGTATATAAGAAAGCTCATACTCCCGGCTTCGGAAAGAAGAAATATATTGCTGAACATGCTTCGGAATTGTCCGAATGGGAAACTTGTAACAAGTATTTACGGATTAATCTTCATGACGAAGACTACAATCCCAAAGCCTTGAAATCAGAGCAGGAGAGGCTTCAATGCAAATTGACCGACATAGTTAATAAAACTAATTCTTTGAAAGAAGAATTGGATTTGATGTCTTATACCAGATACATCATAAAGGATTTTATTCCGGAACTGGTTTCAGATAATAAGACGATAACTGAAAGTCAAAGAACAGAGAAAAAGGAAAGCCTTCGAGAAAAACTTCGTGAAAAGCAAGATAATGTTATGCATCGCAGCTCAGGTAATTCGATTAATCGAAACAAAAAAGAGCATGATTTACAATAAAGAAACTGTTTGAAATAGGGGTATACTCAAATCATGAGTATACCCCTATAAATTTTCAATTTGATGCTCACACATAGCTCCCAATTTAATCCAGTCGGCTTATGAATTCATCATAAATATTATTCCAGTATTCAATACTCGTTCCCTGTACTATAGCTTTCATTTCCTGTACTTTTTCAACAAGTTCATGTTTTTCAATAATCATAGTATTACTAGAATCTTCAAACCAATCATCTTCGCTCCATGTATATTTCACAAAGCATTTCATATCAGAAGTAATTCCCCAGTCAAAAGACTCACATGGACCAACACTAACTCTACTGATAATAACAATATTACCATTACTATCAGGATCCAGTTCAGGCTCTGAATAAATCCACCTGTCAATATATAACTTGTTTGATATTATCTTTTTTTCCATTATACACCTCACACAGAAAATCCGAATCTAGCGGTTCATCTCTAAGTTTCAAGTTTCAGAGTTTACCTGTTCCTTGTTTTAGCACGATATGATTCCGGTAATACGTGCTATTGAGAGGCATAAATTGCGTCCATGACTTTTACACGTTAATGTGTGTAATAAATGCGTTAGATTTCAGTGTCTTTTTCATACACAATATTTATCAAAAACATAATTATCTTCATCTCTTGAATCATTACCAAACTCATACAAATGATGTTTATCTTCTGATAATATAATAACTGC
>JAZQQI010000018.1:0-54465 GCA_045628965.1 Lachnospiraceae bacterium
TTAAAAACAGGACTTATTGCTGATGCAAATTCAAAGGCTATATCCTTATGTGCATAAGTTCCACCATAGCGACCTTTTTTTACAAAAAGACCAATGGCATTCGTTTTTTCAATCCATTCACTTGCACTAAGAACAAATGTATGCAGTCCGGCTTCTGCTTTAAAGTGGTCGAATTCGACCACTTTAAAATCTGAGTTGTATATTTGCTCCCATGTTCCCAAAAATTCTAACGTATTTCTATTTCTTAACCAATTTTTAATCACATCAGCTGCTCTAGAACTGTCTGATCTAGCAGCAGCCATATCTGTAATGCAAATATAATCATCAATATCCGCTTCTGACACTGTGATAAGGGATATCTTGTACTGTAATAATTCTATTCTTCGCCATACTTCTCCTCCTTTTCTTTTACCATATTTTCCGTTCGAATATAATATGCTAAAAGTCGAAGGACATAATCTGGTGCATTACGAGTTCCTCTTTCCCATTCTGTAACTGTCCTGTAAGGGATATCAAAGCACTCACAAAATTCCTTACGATTCATGCCTGTAGATTCACGTAGTTTTTTTATTTCAATTTGACATTCGGTTAATTCATCCATAGTTCGTCTCCTCCTCTATTTACACTATGTGTATATAATATCACAAATGTTTGCAATACACAATGTGTAAATGCAAAGGGTTTTATATTAGCGCAACTTCTTCTCAATCACAATAATTGATTCATCATTTTCTCCAATCATCTCTACGGATATTTTAGTTACAATACTTTTAAATAAAGTCTTATTGTCTTTAACCGCATCGTACGCTTTATTTAATTCATCTACCGTTTTTAATTTACCAACTGTCATGTGCGGCACATATGTCATCCCTAAATCAAATGTACTGAATTCATCACTGTAAAGCAAATCATGTAAATGCGTTATAATCTCTATTCCATTAACTACATTCAGAAAAAGATAATTACCAAATCTATCCTCACATTTGCTAAAACCCTTCAGTTCAAGTTCAAATGCTTCAATGTCACTAAGTCTATTCTCAAGAATCACAGATAATTCATCATTTGTAATATCCATTTCAAAAGGAAAAACAATGGTTATATGTGGTCGTACCAATTCTGCTAAAGGATCATAGTTCCCTCTGATTTCGTTAATGACATCAATATTATCAAATTCTGGAAATATCATTATCGTTCTCAAGCTCATATTCTCATTCCTTTCCATAATACAATTCGCGCACGTCTTGGTATCTTAATCAACCTAAACGTCCGCGAATAGTTTCTTACCCCTCTGAGTTTAAATTTTCTCTATACACATTTATATTTCACAAAAACACAGGTACATATTTTCACTAGCAACCCGCAAACCCGCTTAAACTGGAGCTTTACGCGATAGCAAGCAAACGGTTTCCACATGCGCAGTCGCCGGAAACATATCAACCATACACATTTTTTTCAGTGCATATCCCTTATTGTAAAAGCCCTCGATATCCCTGGCGAGTGACGTCGGTTTGCACGAAACATATACAATGTGTTCAACGCCGTAATTAAGAATTTTCTCAAGCGCTTTTGGATTGATTCCGTCACGGGGCGGATCGAGAATTATGTAGTCCGGCAAAGTTTCTATTCCGTCAAGACATTTTAAAACATCGCCGGCAATGAATTCGCAATTATCAAGATTATTTTCTTTTGCACTGATTTTCGCCGCTTCCACGGCTTCTTCAACTATTTCCACACCGATTACCTTCTCTGCGGCAGGTGCCACAAGCTGCGCTATGGTGCCGGTTCCGGTATACAAATCGTAAACCACCGGTTTACCGCTTACACCCTCAAGAAGGTAGTCTCTTACTTTCGAATAAAGTATTTCTGCTCCTAAACTGTTATTTTGGAAAAACGAAAAAGGAGAAATCTTAAACTTTAATCCCAAAAGTTCCTCTTCAAAATAATCTTTTCCGTAAAGAATCAAACTTCCCTGGTCCTCAACCGTATCCGCGAGAGAATCGTTGTTGACATTCAGTATTCCGGCAAAACTGCCCTTCAGATTTATATTCAACAGCTTGTCTTTCCAAGTTGTAAGAATGTCATTCCACTCATCTTTCGAATATTTATTTTGCCATTGGGAAGAAGTTACAAGAAATACAAGTATTTCGCCCGATTTGCCGCCTTTTCGTACACAAAGATGACGAAGCACGCCTTCATGCCTCATCTTATGATAATAAGGGATTCCGAGTCCCTTAAAATACTCGTATGTTACCGACAAAATGTTTCTGAAATCCTCATCTACTATCTGACAATCTGCGGTCGTGACAACATCATACGTACTGCCTCTTTTATGCATTCCGAGAGCCAGCGGTCCGTCCTTATATTCGTCGCCGAAGGAAAATTCCATTTTGTTGCGGTAGCCTTCCGCATTCGGACTGCCTATTATTCCTTCATAAGCTTTTTTTATGTCTTCCTCTTTATCGCCTAAAGCATTCGATAAAAGTTTAAGTACCTGACCTTCTTTTATTTCAAGCTGCTTTTCATATGGGAAACTTTGGTAAAGACATCCGCCGCAATCACCGAAATGCGGGCAGGGAGATTCGATTTCACAATCCGCTCTTTTTACAATCTTTTCAAGTCTTGCTTCCAAAAGTCCGCTCTTTTTCTTATTGATTGTGCCTTCCACCTCTTGGCCGATAATCGCATTTTTTATTTTGACAAATGCCTGACCTTCTTCTGTGTCAACCGCTACCGTACCGACATTCGGGAAATCGTATTTAACCACTCTGCCTGTAATTTTGTCGCCTTTTTTCATATTTATTTCCTTTCGTAACAAAAGCAAAACCCACTTTTCGAGTTTTGCTTTTGATCGATAATTTTTCTTTTTTTGTAAACGTTATACTTCTTCCGTTATTCCGGCTTTATAATAATTTCCTACTCCGTAATCGGGTTCATTATTCATAATAAACAAAATGACAATCGGGAAAGCGAAAGGTACAGCGGTACATACAATTGACCATACAATCGAAAACTGAGGTCCCGCGTAGGTCATAAACAAATCATAATTTTTTCTCCAATCCATTGCAAATACGATAATTACAATTGCTAACGAAGCCAAAATTCCAATTAACCAACCGATTATCGGAATCGCAGCTATGACGCCCACTAACGCAGAGCCGAAATAACAAATTACAATAAAGACAATTCCGGTCATAAGTCTGTCTTTTGTATCTACAAAAAACAATTTAAATTCTCTTACAGGAAGAATAAATTCCAAAACTGTATTTGCAAAGGGTATAAAAGAAAGCCACGGGTACTTGTAACCGGCAGTTTTGGCCATTTTATACAAAGCAATCGCAGGTAAAAGATACATTAAAACACATATAGCAAATACTACAAAAGCGATGCCTAAAAAAAGGATGAGCAACAAAATTCCAGAACTCATCGAAAATACAAAACCTAACAGGTCGGATACCCAACCAAACAAAATATCAAACAAATTTGTTTTTTTCTTCGGCATAATTCCCAAAAAGAAGTTGCCAAGCATATTACAACTGATTAAATCCATATTTCTCACTCTCTGCCTTTTATATTTTAATTATTCTTCCGAATCTTTTTCGCTTTTGACTTCAGAATCATCTTTGAGCGAATCATCTTCTTTGACGTATATCGGATTCACTTTCATTTCGGGATTTCCGCCACCCTGACGCAATGTCATTGCCCACAGTTCTCTTCCGACATTATTATTCTGATTAAACATATTTAATCCAAACAAACCTACCATAAGCACCTCCCTATTATAATGACAGCATTTCTCAATAATTATTTATATTATATCATAAAAGTACCGATTAGTTACTTGTTTATTATAATTAATTATGATATTAATATATATTATGAATAAAAAGATAATCCACAATCGAAATGAAAAAAACGTCTCTAAGACATCCGGAAAAATCGGTCGATTCATCGGTCGATTCTTTATTTGGTTAGGATCGACACTTCTTCTTGTGTTGGTTGGAGCCTATATTTTCCTGTATATGGTAAACAAAGGCCCTTCCCCAAGAATACGCGATCTCTTCGTAGCTTCCGCAAAAGAATCGAGCGTCGGAGGTGTTCTGGCTGACATTTATCTGTCTTCCGAAGAAATCGACGAAATCTTAGCCAAAAACAAAACAACGGAATTTGACGAAATTACCGATACCGCCTTAGTCACTATTCTTAACGATTCCCAAACTCCAATTGCCTTACCGGAGGATTTGGCAACAGATGATACCATGGAAATCGACCCTGACGGCGACGGTATTGATATCTTTGACGTGCACGGTGACACGTATAAAGGTAAAATGATGATTGTTTACGATCCTTCCAGAGTAAAGGTCGCAACACTTGATTACTATGATTACAACATACCGGGTCTAACCGTTCAGCAGTTCGTAGAAAAATATGACTGTGTTGCAGGCATCAATGCCGGAAAATACGATGATGAAATAGGACTCGGCAACGGCGGAATGCCTGAAGGAGTTGTATTTTCAGAAGGTACGCTCCGTTTCGGCGACCGCGGTTCTTCATATGAAATATACGGTTTTACCGAAGATGACGTTCTCGTTGTCGGAAGAATGACTGCAGGTTATGCCGAATCAATCGGAATAAGAGATGCCGTATCCTTCGGACCTACTCTTATAGTAAACGGCAAATCTGCAAATTATTCAGGTTCCGGAAGCGGTCTTAATCCTCGTTCGGCAATCGGACAAAGAGAAGACGGCGCAGTACTTCTTCTCGTTATCGAGGGTCGTCAACCTGCCTCCCTCGGAGCAACCATGGGCGATTTAATCACCGTTATGGAAGATTTCGGAGCCGTAAATGCCGCAAACCTCGATGGAGGAATGTCTTCCTCAATGTACTATAACGGTGAAGATGTAGTGGCAAGCTGTACCTTCGGATACAGAGAAATGCCCACCGCTTTTGTCGTAGAAAGGAGAGACTGATGGAAAACGAAAACAAATCCGTCGCTCCGGATAAAGAATGGGCAAACGATGTTCCTTTTAAAACACTTGAAAAAGATATCGAGCAGAAAAAAGAAGCTTCTCTTGATGCCTTTAAATCACTTGAAGAGTCAGTCAAATCTTCTGCTTCCGATGTTTCCGTCGAAGCCCGGGCCGAAAGCAAGCCGGATAAAACGGATTCCAAAAGCAAAAAGGTTAAAAATCAAAAAAATCAAAAGAAACAGGCTAAAAAAGGAAGAAAAGCTTTTACGATTTGTCTTTTTACATACCTCATCGTACTTTCAGCAATCATGGGTGTGTTTTTGTATAAGTTTTATTACTTTCTCGATGATTACGAAAAAGTTTATAACGAATCGTTGCCGTACCATACAATGGATGATTTCATGACCGCTTTTGATTCTTTTGACATCGACACAATCGTAGCCGACATTTCCGAAAAGCCTGTCATTTCCGAATTCGAATCAGATGAAAACCTTAAAAATTACGTATCTTATCTGTTAGACGGAAAAGAAATCGATTATTACGAAGCAAACGATTCAACCGACAGGAGCCCTAAATACAATATAACCGCGGACGGATACATTGTCGGCAGCGTATCATTGTCTCAGGCTTCCGAGAAACGTGCACACGATCTTCCCATATACGAACTGTCAAATTTTGAATTCTATACGGACCCTTCTTATTGTGCACTTGTCAAAATACCGGATACATGTACTGCATACGTAAACGGTGTTAAAGTCGGTCCTGAATATATTTTTAGAATTGATACCGATGATGAGGATGCGAATTTTAAAGATTTGGAGCACATTCCTCTCATTAAATATTACATGGTAGATGATTTGTACGAAAAGCCGTCGGTTTCGGTAATTAACTCTTTCGGTATGGAATTTGAGCCGACTTTGGACACAACTACCGGAATTTACGCGGCAGATTACAAAGTCCCCGAGGAAATCGAAAACGAAATGCTTGATTTCGCAAAATCTTCCATAGATACATACGCAAGAGTAATGAGTCGTGAACTTGGTGCATACGCGTTGGACGCAATATTCACAAAGAACCATCCTTGGGTAAGCGCTATCAAAAACAACGAATCTCAGTTTGAGTGGTTTCCTAACCATTCTACAACAGGTACGGACGATACGATACGTGAGTTCATTCCGTATTCCGAAAATGCCTTCTGTATCGAAATTGAGCATGTTCAGCACACATTAAAGTACGGTGTATATCCTACAGACATTCCTCTTCTTGCAAGAGCTTATTATGTTAAAGAAGACGGCAACTGGAAGATATGTACAATAAACTTCATATATGATTGATGCGTGAATCTAAAGCCTGCAGAACTCAATAAATCGAGTTTTGCTACATCTCTTATATATATATATATATTCATACCATTCGATATTATACGCACGTTACAATAAAAGTCGCACATAAAAAACCTCCCTGTTACGGGAGGTTTTTATATGTTTCTTTACATCATGATTTATTTGTTTTCCGCTATTCTACGCTACTTCTTCCGTTTCTTCTTCAGAAGTTTCATCGAATTCAATATCCGTTACATTATCTTCATGATTGTACTCGTCTATATTTGTTGTAATGATATCGCTGTAAAGTTCATCAAGCGTTTCAAATCCAGAGAAGCTTTCAGAGTAATAATTTTTCATTCCGAAGAACGAACTTGTTACAACATCTGTTTCTGCTCTGTAACCGTTCCACGTTTCCATATCCGAATCGTTCAAATCCGTGATAACCGAACCGTCTGTTTCTGCTACCAGATTTTCAAACATTACGTAGTTATAAACATCTGCATATCTGATTTGTTCATTCTTCTTTGAATCCTGAATAGTCATCTTAAATCTGATTTTATAAACAAGATAAATCATATTATTGCGATACGACGAAGTTGCATCTTTGTCCTTGAGGAAATATGTACCGATACACTCCATGTTCGCAATTTCATGGTCATAGGTTGTATAGTGTGACTCTAAACGTGCTCTTGCCTGATTATCCATACTTGCAAAACAATCATCGGTTATTTCCGCAAATGTATTGACATATGAAGGAAGGCCTTCTACAACATATGTCTTTGTCATTTCCAACGGAAGTGAACCTGTTCTTTCAACATAATTCCTTTCGTCACCGATTCCCAAAAGCGAAGCCGTAACGACATCACCGTTAGAAAGACCTGAATACTTATCAAATGTAACAGAATAATTATCAAAATAAGTTTCATTTACCGATAAGTCACCGTTCGGTGCTATACCGCTATACGATACTTCAACTCCCTCAAAAGCATCAAATCTTTTAACTGCTTTCAAATCACTCATGATATGCTCAATATCACCGTAATTTACCAATTTGATTTTGAAAGCCTTTTCCATTTCCTCTGCGGTAAACAAAAATGAATAATTAACACTGTCAAAGTTTGACAAATCTTCAGTTTGTGAAAGATTACCGTCTTCCAGGAACATTCCGAGTAAGACTGCACCCGGAGCTTCTTCGTACTGTGCTTCAGTAATCATTTCGTCAATAAACCTATCGAGTTCTTCGTCAGACACATTTAACGAAGCCGTATACTCGCTAAGTTCCTCTTTAGCCAGTGCTCTTACTTCTTTTTCTCTATACTTGATTTTAGGATATTTCTCTGCAAACGCATCATAATCAAATTCACACGAAATGGTACCGAATCCGTCATATCCGTTCTCTTCAAAAATAATAAAATCATTTACGTCAACTTTTGTCTTTCTGTTCAAAACAAGAACAACAACAAGAACAACTATTAATATGACAAGTACGATAACCGCTAAAACTGCAGCAATAATTCCGATAATTACTCCAACTTTTTTGCCGCTTTTTTTCTCTTTTTTCAAAGTTTCAGTTTTCGTTGTCTCTTTATTGCTTTCCTTTTTTGCTGTTTCTTCAACTACCGTTGCGTCTTCAATTTTTGTTTCTTCAGCTACCGTCGCGTCTTCTGTTTTTGTTTCTTCGATTTCAACCGATGTTTCTTCAGCTTTTACTTCTTCTTTTTCAACATTTTCTTCTGTGGTTTCTGACTCCTGAATAGTTGTTTGTTCTTCTAAAGTCTCAGAAACTTCCTTCTTTTCTTCTTCCATTTTTTCCTCCTTTTGCGCTAAGTATTATTTTATAAAGAATAATCCTTATTTTTGTTTGAAGTTTTTTCTTTGGCATGACCGACTGAATTCTCGCCCTTTTCGGCTTTCCATGCCTTAGCCTTTTCAATCTTCTCCTGCAATGCAGTCTTTCCCATTTCGAGGCCGGCTTTAGCAATATTCTTTTTCAAGTTGTCTTCTACGGTTGTGTCATCCATAGACTCATTTCTGAGATCCTTCGGTGCCGAATTAATCTGTGACATAATTCCCGCCAGTTGTTCCTCGCCGGCTTTCGATTGTTGCGTAGTTTTTTCCGTGTTTTCGTTCATATAATTCCTCCCTTTCCACTTTTACCTGTATCCTCTTTATATATTATTGATTCTACAAATCCATGAAATTAAATTGCTTTGTACCCGAAGCATAATCTCCTACTATGTGACCTTCGCCATACAACTTGTATTTGTATGTCGTAAGGCCTTCAAGTCCTACGGGTCCTCTGGCATGAATCTTTCCCGTGCTGATTCCGACTTCAGCTCCGAATCCGTATCTGAAGCCGTCGGCAAAACGTGTTGAGCAGTTCAAGTACGCTCCCGCCGAATCAACAAGATTCATAAACTTTTCTGCAGTCTCCGCATTTGTTGTTATAATGCAGTCCGTATGATGAGAACCGAAGGTATTGATATGGCTGATTGCTTCATCTACACCGTCTACCATTTTGACGGAAATAATCAAATCGTCATACTCCGTATTATACTCATCATCTCCCATGATTTCACATTCTATTATCTCGGATACTTCTTTGTTTCCTCTGATTTTGACGTTACTTTCCTTAAGAAGATTTGTAATCGCAATAAATTTATCCTTGCTTAAGCTTCTGTCAAAAAGAAGTGTCTCCGTAGCATTGCAAACTGCCGAATACTGTGTTTTTGCATCAACAAGGACTTTGCATGCCATATCAAAATCGGCATCCTTATCAATATATGTATGGCAGATTCCGTCTGCGTGTCCCATTACCGGAATTTTAGTGTTGTTCATGATATAAGAAACAAACTTATTGGAGCCTCTGGGAATCAAAAGATCCACAGATTTGTTGCATGCAAGAAGTTCATCAATCTCATCGTGTGATTCCGCCTGGAAAAGAGCTCCTTTGGGCGCCCCGTTTTGAACAGCGGTATTATAGATAATGTTAAAAAGTACCTTATTTGTATTGGCAGTTTCTTTTCCGCCCTTTAAAACTGCGCAGTTACCGCTCTTTATGCACAATGCTGAAATTTGAACCAAAGCATCGGGACGAGACTCAAAAATGATTCCTATAACTCCGATAGGACAACTGATTCTCTGCAAAATCAAGCCTTCGTCAAGCTGTCTTTTAAAAATGACGCGATTTACGGGATCAGGCAATGAAACAAGTTGTTCAATTCCCTTTGTAACATCATTAAGTTTATCTTCGTTAAAACGAAGTCTCTTTACAATCGAAGCTGTAATTCCTGCGTTTTGTGCATACTCAAGATCCTTTTCGTTTGCTTCGAAAATCTCATTTTTATTTGCAAAAAGTGCATCCTTAATCTTTAAAAGAATGTTATTTCTTGTATCGATATCGAGAGCTGCCATCTTATAGCTGTCAGTCTTCATTTTCTTAGTAATATTTAGCATTGTATCTGTCATTTTCATTCCTCATTTGATTGCTTTTGATTTTATTTATACTGTTCAAGAACTTCCATGCATATAATCTTTGCATTGTCGGGATTCTTCGATATTTCCTCTCTTTTTTCATTCAGATAATCATGCCAGCATTGAACAAACTCCTCATAATCCGAAAGATTCGGAACATCAAGCCACTTTTTGATTTTTATCTTTGACTTGTCCTTGTAGTCGCATTCATGTATTTGATTGATGTATGTGAACGATCCGTTCTCATAAAGTCTTCCGAGCGGAAACAATCTGCAATATCCCGGACGAATATCATGTATCGTGCATCTTCCTTCGGAATTTAAGAATATGCAGGCATTCGTCGCTTCCTGCATTCTGATATTCGGAAGAATCAAACCGTCAACGAGATTAAGTTCAATCGATTCATTCAAAAGACCTTCGAAATCGGTATTCAAGCCGGAGCATAATTTCTTAACATCCCAAGGGTCGAGAACAATTGAGTTTCCCATATCATGACAACATTTGCTGCATCCCTTGCAATCGTCACAAGCAATTCGCACCATGTCGTTCGAATCATATTTTCTTCCGTCTGTATAAAGAGATAAATCGATATTTCTTAACATATCATCATGACTCCCGCCCTGTGACTGTAAAAATGCCTAGACAAGATGCAATCACACACTTTATAACTATATCACCTAACATAAGAGAAAATCAACACTTATAGTAAATATATAACATAAAAACAGCCGCACGCTTAAGTAAACGCACGGCTGTCAGTATTTATATAGCAAACACTGATGTAAGAAAAGTCTTATTTCTCTTCCTTCTCCTCTTTAACTTCGATTGTCTCTTCATCATCGAAGAAATCATCATCGAAATCATCATCGAAGTCATCATCAAAATCTTCGAGATAATCGGGAGTAAGGTAACGATATACAAGATAAGCTATACCTGCAACTGCAGCAACTGCACCTACAATAGCTAGAATCGTAATGATAATGCTACGTCTCTTAGCAGCTTCAGCTTCTTCCTGTTCTCTCTTTTTCTTATTAAATATTTCGTCCAATTTTGTCAATTCGAGTAAATCGTCGAAATCTTTGATTTTCTTTACCATTTTAAAAATTTTCAAAATAATCGCCTCCCCTATTAGTAAAATAAAACCTATATATTGTGATTATAACACTTATTTTTCAAAAAAGATATACCAAATTGTACATTTTTCAAACTTAGCATTTACAATTTATTTAATTTTGCAAATCTGGAGTCCAATATTCTCTGTCCGTATTGTTCAAATTCGATTGTGATATATGTGTTGGTGCCTGAATTATCTATGTTCTTTATTATACCGTCACCGAATTTGATATGATTTACTTTATCTCCTTCTTTGAAATCATTGTTTGCCCGAATTTCACTGCCTGTCTTGATTCCTGCAAAGTCCAAACCTTTCTTTCCAAGTTCCTGTTTATGATTGTACTCTTCCGAACCTTTATACTGTTTTACATCGAATCCATATGAAGAGTAATTGGAAGAATTGTTGCTTCCTTTAGAAAAATCATATTTCGAAGATGCTGCCGGCTTCGTCAAAGTCTTATCATCAGAATACAACACTTCCTTTCCGACAACATTTACTTTCGCAACTGCCTTCGGTTTCGACACAAGATTGGTAGATGCATAAGGTTTGTTTGACGGTTCTATCGATGATGAGGGCTTTGAAAGATATCCCGCATAAAGCCTGTTCGGCTTCAAATTGCTTACAGGCATATCATCAATTGACACACTCTCTCTTGTTAACCTTACCGAAGAATCAAGAAGTTCGTGCGGAATCTCTCTTACAAAACGGCTTATGGGATAGTTTGTCCACATTCCGCGAACCATTCGACTGGAAGAAGCTGTCAGCGTCAAGTCTTCTTTGGCTCTGGTAATACCTACATAAGCGAGTCTTCTTTCTTCTTCCATATCCTCCGAAGAAGCGCTCATGATTGCCCTGTCTCCGGGGAACAATCCGTCCTCCATTCCGACAATATAAACTTGACTGAATTCCAAGCCTTTGGCCGCATGCATTGTCATCATAAGAACTCGGTCTGCATCGCTGTCAACTTCATCAATATCAGCAACAAGCGAAACATCATTCAAAAATTCTTGAAGAGATGGTCCTTTTTCGGCATCGGGATTGTCGTTCGCATATTTTTCCTCAAAATATGCCGCCTTCGAAATAAGTTCGTCTATATTGGCAAGTCTGTCCTTTGCTTCTTCGTCATCTTCTATCTCTTTAATATATGACGTATAATCAATCTTTTCCAAAAGCTCCCCTATTATCTCGGGAATATCGTCAAATTCGCCTTCAGTAATTCTCTCTCTAAATACTACTATGTCTGTGGCAAAATCCTGCATTTTGGATGCCGCTTTTCCAAGATTCGGAACCCTGTCTGCGTGAAGAAGTGCTTCAAATAGAGATATCTCATTATTCTCTGCGTAGATTCTTACCTTTGACATGGATGTCTCGCCTATTCCTCTTTTGGGAACATTGACGATTCTTTCCACATTGAGGTTATCGTTTCCGTTGGCAATTGTTTTAAGATACGCAAGAATATCCTTAATCTCTCTTCTCGCATAGAAATTAACGCCTCCAACAATCTTGTAAGGAAGATTCTCACGTAACATCGCTTCTTCAATTTCACGAGACTGTTGATTTGTTCTGTAAAGAATTGCACAATCCTTTTTTAAACAGTCTCTTCGTCTTATCTTCGTATATATGTCATCGGCAACAAACTGTGCCTCTTCTTTTGAATTATCAAATCTTCTGAAATGAACCTTGCTTCCGGCACCGTTTTGAGACCAAAGAGTCTTTTCCTTCCTGCCTCGATTATTGGCAATAACCGCATTGGCTGAATTAAGAATATTCTCGGTGGATCTGTAATTCTGCTCAAGTTTCACCACATATGCATCCGGATAATTCTTCTCAAAATCAAGGATGTTTCTGATATTTGCGCCTCTGAATCGATAAATCGATTGGTCATCGTCACCAACAACGCAAAGATTCTTATACTTGTCTGCAAGAAGCTTAATAAACGAAAACTGGACGGTATTCGTGTCCTGATACTCATCCACAAGAATATATCTGAATCGATTGCGATAATTCTCAAGTATATCCGAATTCTTTCTGAACAACTCTACCGTAAGAAGCAACAAGTCATCAAAGTCCAAAGCATTATTGTCAAAAAGAGTCTTTTGATACTCTCTGTAAACCATGGCAACATTTTTCTCAAATGTTTCTTTTGCCATAGATTCATATTCTTCGACAGTAACCATTTCATTTTTGCATGAGCTGATTTCGGAAAGAATCGCTTTAGGCGGGCAGTCCTTGGGATTGAGGTTATGCTTTTTTAAAATCTCCGTTACAATCTTCTTTGTATCATCCGTATCGTAAATCGTAAAATTGGTATCATAACCGAGTACATCAATATGTCTTCTTAATATTCTTGCGCATGTTGAGTGAAACGTTGCCACCCAAACCGAATCCGCACCGAATCCCACAATCTCATCCACACGATTACGCATCTCTTCCGCCGCTTTATTAGTAAAAGTAATCGCCAAAATATTAAAAGGTGAAATACCTTCATCTATCATGTGGGCTATTCTGTATGTAATTACTCTTGTCTTTCCCGAACCTGCACCTGCCAAAATCAATACGGGGCCGTCCGTATGCATCACCGCATCAAGCTGCTCGGGATTTAATTTGCCTTCAAGTCTCATGCCTGTCATCCTTCTTAGTGCATATATGCAAATTGCCAAATAATTTGTAAATTTATTATAACGTGCTTCTCACATAAAAACATCATTTTTTTCAAAAGTGCTTTTTTAGAAGAGTTTTGGAAATTTTGTCCAAATAAATAACCTCTTCTGCATATTGCAAAAGAGGTCACTAAAAACTCGAAAACAACCAATTTTCACCAATCCTTTTCGAGTTTTTGAAACACTACTTTTATTCTACTATAATTCAGAAATATCAACCCATACAGCGGGACGAATCCCCTTGCCCTCAGAGTTAACATCGCCGCCTCCTTTCATAATATATCCTTCTTCATTAACCAATAAAGTTCCATAGGAATACTCAGCTATGGTACGAAGCCACCATCTTGTTCTATGTCCGTCCGGGTAGGTAGCATCAGCATGTAATTCTCCTGTAAAATAATCCTTTGCTTCATAATACGAAAGCAAAAAGACGTAATCCTCGGTATCATTTCCACCATCAACATGCCCGCTCGGATGATCTTCGTTTAACAATTTAGAATAAATGATAAGCGCTCTTTCCTCATCATTAAACGCATTATTATAAAATTCCGTATTCAACCAATTTCTTAACGAACATGTTTCCCACGTTACTTTTTCTTTTTCTTCATTATATTTTCCTTCAAACAAGACATCTTTCGTAATCAATAATACTTTTTGATTCTCCTCATCTTTTTCAAGAACAAGCCATTCAGTATTGCCCTCATAATCACCAAATTTCACTATATCTCCTTTTTTAACTTTGGTTAAATACTTAAACGGGCTTTCCGGTTCCTCTATCTGCGCCTCCGGTTCCGAAGGACTTACCTCTTCTGTTACTATTTCCGTTTTTGTGTCATTCGTTTCTTCGTTTTTAGATGCTTCGTATTTTCCGCATCCAGCCAACACCAAAAGAGCTGCAAGTGTAATAATAGTTTTTTTCAATATCTTTTTCATCTGTTCCCGAATTCCTCTCACTTGTAATTTTTATTTTTAAACAATTCCACATTATATCAAATGCTAATTAATTTTCAAAGCCCTATTTCATTACTTATTTTATTATTTACAATCAAAGAGACAAATCATCTCTTTTCAAGTTTCTGTTTACCGTTTTTTCTATTTTTTTCTCTTTATTGGCTGCATATTCCCTACCGGCCTTTGCCCTATCCTTTAATGACATTCGTTTATTTTCCTTTTTATCTTGAGTTATAGTTTTAGCTTTTTGCATAGCATTTCCGCCGATTTCAACCACATGGGATACTAAAGCCTTTTCTGCCGACTTATCATCCAAAGACTCTTCCTTCAAGCCATTTATTTCCGAAGAAAATCTTTTGACTTCTTTCCCTGTATTAACAACTCCTTTTCCCACCGATGCTACTTCTTCTATCATAATTACTCCTTTGATATAAATAAGAACCATGTTTTTCTAACATGGCTCTTGTTCATTTTTTATAACGCATATGCTTCTTCAGGGTTTACAAGTTCCATTCCCACCGCATTTACGGCTTCGATTGTGGATCTGTTATCCGAAGATTTGATGATTATCGAAGCATTGTCTTTGCCGCTTGTAAGCGCATACATATACTCGATATTAAGATTTCTCTTGCTCATTTCCTTTGTAAGAAGATGGAGCGATCCGAAATGATGAGGTAATTTAACAGCTACAACTTCGGTAACCATTGCGGAAAAACCGCTTTCCTTAAGTAATGCTTTGCCCTTATCCGGATCGGATACTATCATTCGAAGCATTCCGTACTCACTTGTATCCGCAAGCGAAATGCACACGATATTTATATCATTGTTTGCAAGAGTTTCCGTTACTTTTTCAAGTCTTCCTTCTCTGTTTTCTATAAAAACAGACAACTGCTTCATAAACATAAAAAGCCCCCCTAAAAGTGTTTATACCAATTTACGATTATCTATAACATGAACCGATTTGCCCTCGGAACGTTCCAAGGTTTTGGGTTCAACGAGTTTAACCTTTACGGCAATTTGAAGTGCGCCCTGAAGAACAGATGCTATCTTCTTGGAAAGTTTCTCAAGTTCCTTAACTTCATCAGAGAAGAATCTTTCCTCAACCTCTACCTGAACTTCGAGAGTATCAAGATTGTTTACTCTATCGACAATCATAAGATAATGAGGAGTCGTTCCGCCCATTTCAAGAAGCGCTGCTTCAACCTGTGAAGGGAATACGTTTACTCCTCGAATGATAAGCATATCATCCGAACGTCCCTTGAATCTTGAAATTCTCGGAGTTGTACGTCCGCATTCGCAAGGTGTTCTGTCAATGCTTGTCAAATCTTTTGTTCTGTAACGAAGAAGCGGCATTCCTTCCTTTGTAAGGGTTGTGAATACAAGTTCTCCGACTTCGCCGTCAGCAATGGGTTCCAATGTATCGGCCGATATAATTTCAGGATAGAAATAATCTTCCTGAATATGAAGGCCGTTATGGAAATCGCAATCGCAAGCCACACCGGGTCCGCATACTTCCGACAAACCATAAATATCATGGCATTTAATACGAAGTTTCTCTTCTATCTGAAGTCTCATGTTCTCTGTCCAAGGCTCTGCGCCGCAAATTGCGGTTTTGAGTGCAAGCTTATCAAGAACGCCCATTTCATCAATAACTTCGGCTATGTGAAGAAGATACGAAGGCGTACACGCAATAGCCGTAGACTGGAAATCTTCCATCATTGTAACAAGTCGTTTTGTATTGCCTGTCGACATGGGAATCGTTGTGCAGCCGAGATTCTCGGCTCCGTAATGAACTCCGAGACCGCCTGTGAACAAACCGTAACCGTAAGCAATCTGAATCTTGTCGTTATGGCTTACTCCGCACATTACCAAATCTCTGGCAACACACTCCTGCCACATTTCAATATCTTTTCTTGTATAGGCAACAACCGTGGCCTTACCCGTCGTTCCGCTTGATGCATGAACACGTACAATCTGTGACTGAGGAACAGCCAAAAGTCCGAAAGGATAATTGTCCCTAAGATCGGTCTTTGTCGTATAAGGAAGTTTGTTAATATCCTCAATGCCCTTGATGTCTCCGGGCTCAATGCCGAGATTCTGCATTTTCTTTCTGTAGAACTCTACATTGTGATACACATTGTTAACCTGTTTTACCAAACGTTTGCTTTGCATGGTCATCATCTCATCACGACTCATGCACTCTCTTGCTTCATTCCAAATCATAATTTACCTCTTTCGCCGGCTCACGCCGGACTTAACCCGACTTTATTAGTTACGCTTGGCGCATCTTAAAAAGATACGCTTGACGCCGAGGCGTCGGGCTAAAAGACAAATCCTGCTTCGAATGCTGCCTTATTGATGTCAACGGTCTTTGCGGGAACCGTCTTCTCAATAACTTTAATCCATTCTTCTTTGTCGAAGTCCATATGCTTTGCCGCAACTCCGACTATTATCGTATTGAATACTCTTGAATTACCGAGTTTCTTTGCTTCTGCCATAGCATCAAGAGAAATTACTTTTACTTTCTTTGAAAGATTTTCGATGATGTTTTCGGGATATTCTGCTGCCCCGGTAACAACCGTCATGGGGTCGATTCTCTGATCGTTGACAATAAGAACGCCGTCCTTTTTGAGGAAATGAGCATATCTTAATGCTTCAAGTCTTTCAAATGCGATGAGCACATCCGCACATCCTTCTTCTACGATGGGTTCGTATACTTTTTCACCGTATCTTACAAAAGTAACCACCGAACCGCCTCGCTGCGCCATACCGTGAACCTCGGAAAGTTTAACATCATATCCCGCTTCGGTAATTACGCCGCCTAAAATTCTGCTGGTAAGCAAAGTTCCCTGACCGCCTACACCTACAATCATTATACTTTTAGTTTCCATGATTAAACCTCCACCGTTTCGATAGCGCCGAATTTACACTTTTGTGAGCAAAGTCCGCATCCGTTGCACATCGTATCGTCAATCTTTATTGTACCGTCAGCATTTTTTGTAATAGCGGGGCATCCGGGTCTTAGGCAAGCTCCACACTTCTTGCACTTATCGCTTACGGCAACACATTTCTTATGTGAAACATTTGATTTAAGAAGTGCACAGGGTGCCTGTGAAATAATAACCGAAACTGCCTCTCTCTGAGTTTCTTCTTTGATAACGGCTTTAAGTTTCTCTGTATCAAAAGCATTAACAACGGTTACGTACTCTACGCCGAGAGCATGACACAAATCTACAAGGTCTACGGCATATGTAGCTTCGCCCTTAAGCGTCTTTCCCGTAGCGGCATGATCCTGATGTCCTGTCATACCCGTAGTTGAGTTATCTACGATGATAACTGTTCCCGTTGCTTTGTTGTATACCATGTTAAGAAGAGAATTAATTCCGGTATGAAGGAATGTCGAATCACCGATAACGGCAACCCAGTTCTTCACATAATCTTTTCCTTTGGCCTTTTCCATACCGTGAAGTGTGGAAATCGAAGCGCCCATGCAGACTGTGGTATCGATAACGTTAAGAGGTGCAACAGCGCCGAGTGTGTAGCAACCGATATCTCCTGCGGCGTGAATCTTTAACTCGTTAAGAATAGAGAATGTGCTTCTGTGAGGACATCCGGGGCAAAGAATGGGAGGACGTGCGGGAACCTTTGCGGGTTCTTCCGTATTAACTTCCATACCGAGAATTGCCTTTCTTAACATATTTGCGGAATACTCACCCTGAATTGTAAGAATATCCTTACCGTGGCAAGCAATTCCCCATGACTTAACCTGCTCCTCGATAAGAGGCTCAAGTTCTTCAACAATATAAAGTGTATCAACCTTCTTTGCGAAATCTTCGATAAGTTTCTTGGGAAGAGGATGTACAAGTCCGAGTTTCAATACCGAAGCATTGGGCAAAGCTTCTTTTACATACTGATAAGGAATACCGGATGTGATGACACCGATTTTTGTATCATTCATCCAAACCTTATTGATAGGAAGTGTGCAGGCATCTTCTGCCATATCCTTAAGTCTCTTCTCAACAACAAGATGACGTCCCTTTGCCATAGCGGGCATCATAACGTTCTTTGGAACGTTTCTTTCATAAGGCTTGTCTTCAACTTCAACTCTGTCATTAAGTTCAACAACACCCTGGCTGTGAGCAAGACGTGTCGTTGTTCTTACCATAATGGGACAATCATATTTTTCAGAAAGGTCAAATGCAAGTTTGGTAAACTCTTTTGCTTCCGATGAATCCGAAGGCTCCAAAACGGGAACCTGTGCTACACGTGCTACGCATCTTGAATCCTGCTCATTCTGTGATGAATAAAGACCGGGATCGTCAGCGGCAACAAGAACAAGTCCGCCGTTAACTCCGATATAGGATACAGTGTAGAGAGGATCTGATGCTACGTTAACACCTACCATTTTCATTGACACAAGCGATCTTACACCGCTCATGGAAGCTCCGATAGCCACTTCCATAGCTACCTTTTCATTAGGCGACCACTCAGCATATATTTCAGGATACTTTACGATATTCTCACTGATCTCGGTACTGGGAGTTCCGGGATAAGCGGCAGATACCTTAACTCCTGCCTCATATGCTCCTCTGGCGATTGCCTCGTTTCCAAGCATGATTTTCTTTTCCATAAATTTCTCCTTAGTAATCTGACATAAAAATAAATGTCTTATTTACATATTTCTATTATTTTCAAATGATAAATTCACGAATAAATATTATACACCTTGATTTTAAATTGTACAATGATTGTTATTTTTATAATTATGTAGATTTTGGTGCAAAAGAAAAGGAAGCTTATGCTTCCCTGAATTCATTGTGCGAGCGGAACTGTAAGCCGGGTTATGTCGTGGACGATCATCTATCTAGAACTTATGTTGCCATAAGTCTCAAGCGACCTACCTGAACCTGGTCGGGCCGACTGAACGGTTCTGTCTGGTCTTGCTTCGGATGGGGTTTACACAGCCTGTCCCATTACTGAGACAGCGGTGGTCTCTTGCACCGCCTTTTCACCCTTACCGCTTACGCGGCGGTTATTTTCTGTTGCACTGGCCTGGGAGTCACCTCCACCGGACGTTATCCGGCATCCTGCCCTATGAAGCCCGGACTTTCCTCACCTCCGTAAAGGAGCCGCGATCGTCTGCTCCGCTCAATTGTTCATTATATCCGTACTGACGCCATAAATCAACAATTCATATTTGTTATTCACTGTTTACCGATTATTCGGCATCTTTCTTTTTCTTTATCAAATATAAAACAATCTCGTACACTCCCAAAAGTATACAACCTGCCCCATAGCACAAAACATCTTTAATATCAAATACCGATCCCATAAGAATTCTGAAAAACTTTATGTTCCCAAGCCCCAACAGTTCAACGTAATCAAACATCTGAAGTATTTCCACCATTGCCGCAAACAAAAACACATACAAAGGAAGCAGTTTGATTTTATCGGGTATAAGTATTCTCACAAACGAATATACTGCCGCAACTACCAAAACGTCTCCTAAATAAGGTCTTACAAAATTATCGTGAACATAAAGCGCAATCAGCACTTCCGTAATCACAATTATCATAGTGGCAATAATATACCAAATTCTTCTTTTCATCTTAATACCTTTCATTTATAAGTAATTTTTTTACAAATTTTCTTTTATGAAAAAATTTTTTTGCAAACTGTTTTTCTCCAAAATACCGTAATTGCAGTGTTTTTAGTTCTTTTATCGTTAATATTTTTACGCATTTCGAATATTTTTTATCGTTTATCATTAAAAAGTTGTTGACAAATATAAAATACCGTTGTAATATGGGTTCATCGGAAGCGAACGGTGCACTCGCTTCCAAGCGCGCAAACAATTAAGTAACCCAAATGTCACAATCAATAAAAACATTTAAAACAATTCATTCAGAACAAAACACAAGGAGGTTCAATTATGAACGAACAGGAACTCAAATTAGCAAAAGTTAAAAAAAGCTGCAAAATAGTAAAAGTAATATCACTCATTATAACAATTATCGGAATAATTGCCACAGTCCTTTCATTGGGAACAAGCATATTCTTCTTAACTTCTGGCGGAAAATATGATGACGATCTTCAAACAGCCGTAAATGAAGGCCACCTTACATTCTCTGTATCAAGCGGTTTCATCACTGTAACAGAAAGTGATATGTCTCTTGTATCAAATATCGATTCATCCATTCCCGCTCTTGATAAAGAGCTCGAAAATGCATCTATAAGTTTTGCTTTCGGATTATATCTTTTGATTATTTTCTTCACATGTGCAGCAACAACAATTCCGTGCTTTCTTTTCTACTCGGTATTTAAGCTTATGTCAAAAGAAGAATCGCCTTTCTCGGACAAGGTTGTAAGAAGAATTCTTATCTCCTTTATAATCATTTCGGTAATCGTTCTCATCACACTCGGTTTGGGATTCGGTCTCTTGTCATGTTTCCTCACATGGGCAATCTACACGATTATGGATTACGGACGCGTACTTCAGACACAGTCTGACGAAACATTATAAGGAGGTCATGCATATGGGAAAAATTATATTAAGACTCGACCGCGTCATGGCCGACAGAAAAATGTCTCTTAACGATTTGGCCGACAAAGTCGGTGTATCAAACGTAAATCTTTCAAAAATGAAAAACGGCAAAATAAGCGCCATCCGCTTCTCAACACTCGAAGCTATCTGCGATGCCTTGAATTGCCAGCCCGGTGATATTCTCGAATACACCGAAGAAGAATAATAAAAAATCGAAACAGGATTGGTTTTTTACTCCGGTCCTGTTTCGTTTATGCCTAAAACTTCTGCATGAAGTCCTTTCGTTTTCGCAAAAAACAAACCGGTCCTTTCGGATTTTTTGGCGCTTTATTAAGGAGAGACCTATTTTATGAACAAAAAATCAAACATTCTTTATTTAATAATCGGTTACGCGGGAGTAATGTTATCCTTAATTATCCTTAGGTTACTGCTTGCGGCAATTACATCCTGTCCGCTTCTTATACGTATGCCTTTATTAATTATAACCTATATTCCTCTGGCGTTTGCGCCATTGATTCTTTCACTTTTTGCAAAAGACAACCCTAAAGATTACGGGTTTTCATCAAAGAAAATTCCTCTTCAAATCTTTTGGGGCATTTTCTTCGGCGTGGCAATGTCATTGATATTCACCCTTTTCCCGCATCTTATCGGATTGGGCAATTGGTTTAGTTCCGGATACATGTACTTTGAATGGTGGCAGTTTACCTTTGAATTTTTTTACATGATTCTTGGCGTCGGTCTTACGGAAGAAATCATCTTCAGAGGCTTTATTTTCAAACGCTTTAAAGAAATCTTTACGTTTAATAAAGACGAAAAATGCTCCGAATCAATTTCCGAAATTTGTGCAATTATTTTTTCTTCAATTCTTTTTGGTTTCTTTCATATTCTGAGTGGCAACATTTTTCAGGTTTTATTCACGGCTTTCCTTGGAGTTCTGTTTTGCCTGATGCGAAAAGTAAAGAATTGTACCACTCTATCCCTTATTCTTACTCACGGAATATACGACGCATTGCTGGTCGTATGGACTTCGGTATTATTATCGTGAAATCATAAAAAGCTGTCATTTCCGTATAGGAAACGACAGCTTTTTTAGTTATTCTTTAATTGTTATACATTAAATATCGAACCGCCGACAAACTCTCGT
This sequence comes from Lachnospiraceae bacterium, assembly GCA_045628965.1. Taxonomy (GTDB): domain Bacteria; phylum Bacillota; class Clostridia; order Lachnospirales; family Lachnospiraceae; genus UBA3766. The sequence continues at coordinate 22,180 of JAZQQI010000018.1, forward strand.
ACAATCGAGTTGTTGGGAATTCTGGAAGTATCCATGCAAAGGAAGTACTCAAGGAACTTAAGAAGTCTCTTTGCTTCGAAGTACTCCGGATCCTCAGGTGTAACACTGTAAAGGATCGGCTCTGCGATTGCCTTTAATGCGGAAAGCTCATATATCTGTGCCGAGTTGAACATTGCATCCGCAGTTTCCTGATAAGGGAAGATGTTTTCTTCCTCACCGCGACGTACAGAAGGCCACATTTCGATTGTTCTCTTTGCCGAAGCGCCTCTTGTTCTGTAATCTCTTACCATTCTTCTTATGAGTCTTGCATCCGTTGTGGGAATGCAGTTATGTTCATCAATATTAAGAACAGTGAGTGCGGAAATATAAATCTTATACTTACTTTCTACGGGAAGCGTTTCGCTCATCTTATCGTTCAAAGCATGAATTCCTTCGATGACCAAAACATCATCGGGACCAAGTTTCTTATAATTGCCTTTGTACTCTCTCGCTCCGATTTTAAAGTTAAACGTAGGTATCTCGACTCTCTCTCCTGCAAGAAGCTTATTCATGTCGTCATTGAAAAGATTGACATCGATTGCCTCAAGGCATTCAAAATTATAATTGCCGTTCTCATCTCTCGGTGTATCCGCTCTGTTCACGAAATAATCATCAACCGCAATGGGATGCGGTTTAAGTCCGAGTGTTCGAAGTTGAACGGAAAGTCTGTGTGAAAAACTTGTCTTTCCGGACGATGAAGGTCCGGCAATCATTACAAACTTAACTCCTTTTCTCGATGCAATGTCTTTAGCAATCTCGCCGATTTTTCGCTCCTGCAAAGCTTCCTGAACAAGAACCATATCATCGATATCGCCCGAACAAATACATTCATTCAAGTCGCCTACAGAATCGATTCCGAGCATATCGCCCCACTCCGTGGCCTCAATCATGGTATCGAATACCTTGTTAAGCGGAACAAACTCCTCCAATACTTCCGGATTCTTTTTTCTGGGAAGATTAAGAATAAATCCGCCCTTATATGTCAAAACTTCGAATTTATCAACATATCCGCAATTCGGAAGCATATATCCGTAGTAGTAATCGTAATAGCCTTCCAAATCATAAAGATTAATAACCGAGCTGTGTCTAAATTTGCAAAGTTTAAGTTTATCGCTCATACCCTGCATCGCAAATATTTCTTTTGCCTCTTCAAGCGATCTGGAATATTTGATAATCGGCTTGTTTCCGTCTGAAAGTTCGCGCATTCTCGCTTCGATTTTCTTAGCGTTTTCTTCTGTTACGATATCACCTTTAACTGAGAAAAAGTATCCGGTATTTACCGAAAATTCAAGTTTGATTTTGCCGAGATTTTCACCGCCGAAAACATCGTTGCAGGCTTTCATAAACATAATCGTTGCCGTTCTTTTGTATGAACGATGCCCGGTACCGCCGGACATATCTTCAAAAGATAAAACACCGTCCTTATCCGGACACTTAAAAAGCTCGCATAACTTATTGTTAAAAACGGCTATTGCAATTTTGTATTTATAATCTTTTTGAAACTCCCTTGCAATAACCTCAAAAGTTGTACCGTACTGATACTCTTTTGTAACATCTCCAACCGTAATCTTCACATTATTCATATTGTAACCCCCTATTGTATATTTATCCTTTCGGACTAAATCCCCAATCTTTAGCGCGACTAAAATTCTGCTTAGTCGTCGCCTCATCACTTGTCTGTTAACTCATCGGCCCCTTTATTTGCCCTCGTACGCAGCTCTTACAGCCTTTGCAAGCTGGTCTGCGCAGGACGTTGATTTGAAGCCGCATGTGTTTCCGAGAAGTTTGTCCTCAATCTCCGAGACCTTCATTCCGTCCACAAGTTTTCCGATGGCCTTAAGATTGCCGTTGCAGCCTCCGTAAAACTGAACATTCGTAATTACATCATCATTTATGTCAAAGGTGATTTGCTGCGCGCATACCCCCTGTGTTTTGTATTTATATTCCATATATTATCCTCCATATAAAAGGCACTGATTCATAATGCCTTTGTTTCATTTATTACCCGTATGAATCTTACGGTCAAAAACATCTTAAAATTTAATTTCTTTAACATTCTCTATAAAAATCAATTCCATTCCGTCGACATTTTTAACAGTCTTTTTGCAGGAAGCAGGAAGAATACATTTCGTAAATCCGAGTTTCTTTGCTTCTTTTACTCTTGCATCGGCCTGTGATACGGAACGAACCTCACCGGAAAGTCCAACTTCTCCGAATGCCGCAAGGTTCTCCGGAACGGGTATGTTTTTATAACTTGATACGATTGCGATTACAAGTCCGAGATCCACCGACGGCTCATTAACCTTGATTCCCCCCGCAACATTGACGTAAGCATCGCAGTTTGCAAAAGGAAAACCTATTCTCTTTTCAAGAACCGCCATCAAAAGATTGACTCTGTTGTAATCAACTCCCGTAGACTGACGACGCGGGATACCAAAACTTGTCTGAGTAACAAGCGCCTGAATCTCAATAAACAGAGGCCTTGTCCCCTCCATGGAGCAGGATACGACCGAACCGCTTGAATCTTTCGGCCTTCCCGAAAGCATAAACTCCGATGGATTCAAAACTTCCGCAAGACCTTCCTCGCGCATCTCAAACACTCCGATTTCATTAGTGGAACCGAATCTGTTTTTGACTCCGCGAAGGATTCTGTAGGATGCATGTCGGTCGCCTTCAAAATAAAGAACCGTGTCAACCATATGCTCGAGAATCTTGGGTCCCGCCACATTACCGTCTTTCGTAACATGTCCGACGATAAAAATGCAAACGCCCAAAACCTTTGCCAAACGCATTAAAACACCGGTTGCTTCCCTAACCTGCGAAACGCTTCCGGGTGCACCTGAAACTTCTTCCAAATACATGGTCTGAATCGAATCGATTACCACAATTTCCGGTTTTCTCGTTTCGATTACCTCACGAATGTCGTCAAGACACGTTTCGCAATACAGTTTGACATTCTCCTTGAATTCACCGATTCTGTCGGCGCGAAGTTTAATCTGTCGCATTGACTCTTCGCCCGAAATATAGAGAATTTCCCTCCCTGCATCTCCCAAGGATTTGCACACCTGCAAAAGAAGCGTGGACTTTCCTATTCCGGGATCTCCTCCGAGTAGAGTCAAAGAGCCCCAAACGATACCACCGCCCAGGACTCTGTCAAGTTCATCAATATTTGTTTTGATTTTATCTTCCTTTTTGAGTTCGACTTTCGAAATCGGCATAATGGCGCCGCTCTCAATGCCCGCTCTCACAGAAGATACCGCGGTGTTTTTGACTGTTTTCTTTATCTGTTCCTCGCTAAAGGAATTCCAAGCTTTACATCCGGGACACTGACCCATCCACTTGGGAGACTCATATCCGCATTCGGTACAGAAAAACACCGTCTTGGTTTTATCTTTTGTCATATAACCTCTATTTTACAATCTTGACTTCTTTCTTTTCGCCTGTTTGAAGTTCAACGCTGAAGCTGACTTTTCCCGAGCCGTTTGATTTGATTTTGCCTATTGATTTTTGATCAATCAAAATATCGTACTCAGTATTTTCCGAAAGACCTACGGTAATCTGTGCATCTTTATCGCATTCTACCGCAAAACTCATTCCTTCATCATTCTCCTCAAAATCCGTAACATTAGTTCCGGGTACCGACTCAAAAAGGAACAATCCGTTCTTTTCAAGTTTTGTCATGGTATTGAAAGTTTTAATCTTATAGAGGTCTCCGCAATGAGGAAAATCTTCTTTCTTCTGTTTTTCGGGAAGAGTATAATCTCCAAAAGAAAGTTTGCCGTTTTCCAAAGTGCTGATAATTTCCATTTTTAAATTACCCCCGTTTTTATAAAATCATTTTTATCAATTATACCCCAAATTCGCAGTTTTCGCCACAATTATTTGGTAAATGTTACCTTTTCGCCTTTGTACGAAACTTTTACCTTATCTCCCGACGACAGGCGGCCGGAAAGTATTTCTTCCGACAAAGCATCCTCAACATTTTGGGTAATTCCTCTTTTCAGAGGTCTCGCGCCCATTAGCGGGTCGGAATACTTCTTTACGATAAATTGAGTCAGCGAATCCGCAAAAGAAATCTCGATTCCCATCTGCGTTTTGGCGCGTCCCGCCAGATTCGAAAGAAGAAGTTTCGTTATATCCGTTAGATTCTTTTCATCGAGTTTTTTGAACACGATAAAATCATCTATTCTGTTAATAAACTCCGGTTTAAAAAGTTGCTTTACCTCTTCCATGACATTGCTCTTCATCTTGTCATAGTTTTGTTTTTCGCTCTCGTTAGAAACAAACCCGAGATTTTTGGGTTCGGTAATTCTCTTGGCGCCTACGTTTGAAGTCATTATGATAACAGTATTCTTAAAATTCACTTTTCTGCCCTGAGAATCGGTTACCTGACCGTCATCAAGAATTTGCAAAAGGACATTGAATACATCGGGATGAGCTTTTTCCACTTCATCAAAAAGGATAACCGAATACGGATTTTTTCTGACTCTTTCCGAAAGTTGTCCGCCTTCTTCAAAGCCGACATATCCGGGAGGTGAGCCGAGAATCTTCGATACCGAATGTTGCTCCATATACTCCGACATATCAATTCTTATAAGAGAATCCTCAGAGCCGAACACGCACTCTGCCAAAGCCTTTGAGAGTTCGGTTTTGCCGACACCTGTAGGTCCTAAAAACACAAAACTTCCTATAGGTCTCTTCGGATCCGAAAGGCCGACACGACCTCTTCTTATAGCCTTGCTTACAGCTTCTACCGCTTCATTTTGACCTATAATCCTCTTGTGGAGATTCTTCTCAAGGTTTAACAGTCTCTGTGATTCTTTTTGCGAAAACTCCGATACCGGAACCTTACTCCATCTTGACACAACCTTTTCAACGGTGTGAATATTCACTTCTTTTTTATGCGAAACATTTTTACTTTTCGACTGATTTTCAACCTTCTTTATTTCTTCAAAAAGAACATCTTCAGACCTTCTTATCTCCAACGCTTCTTCAAAATTTTCGTTCAATACAGCCTCGCGAAGTTTATCGTCAAGTCCTGCTATACGCTTTTTTAAATCTCCTATTTTGCCGTCGGGACTGCTTCCTTCAAGCGATCTCATAGTGGCTGCTTCATCCATAACATCTATTGCCTTGTCAGGAAGTCTTCTGTCCGTAATATATCTTTCGGAAAGAACCGCACAAGCTTCAATCGCTTCCTCCGTAAAAGAAACATTATGAAAATCCTCGTAACCTTGAGCAATCCCCTTAAGAATTTCTATTGTCTCGGGCACCGTCGGTTCCTTCACGCTTATTGGTTGAAATCTTCGTTCAAGCGCTGCATCTTTTTCAAAATATTTTCTGAATTCTTCCTCTGTCGTTGCACCGATAATTTGAATTTCTCCTCTCGAAAGAGCAGGTTTTAAAATATTGGCCGCATCCAAAGTGCCCTTGGCGCTTCCCGCACCGATAAGCGTATGTATCTCATCCATAAAAAGAATGATGGTTTTATCCTTTGAAACTTCTTCGATAATAGCCTTCATTCGTTTTTCAAATTCACCTCTGTACTGAGTTCCCGCCACTATCGAAGACATATCGAGTATAAGAATTTTTTTATTAGAAAGCGCATACGGCACCCTTCCGTTAGAAATTCTTTGTGCAAGTCCCTCAACTATTGCGGTTTTGCCGACTCCCGGCTGACCGATAAGGCACGGATTATTCTTGGTTCTTCTGGAAAGTACCTGAATAAGTCTTTCAGTTTCCTCTTCCCTTCCGATAATCGCATCCGAATTTTGTGCCGTTTCATTTAAATTCTTAGTATAATCTTCCAAATTGAACTTTTGGGTATTGTCGGCAGTCGAAATTTCTTCACTTCGCACAAATTCTTCCGGGCCATCGCCTTCATCATTCAAATCCAAAAGAACTTCAAGTTCCCTTGCAATTTGTTCGATTCCCTTTTTTCCGTCTTTCAAAAGATATCCCAAAAGATTGAAAGCCAGACTTTTCTCATCCATCACTATCGCATACAAAAGATGTTCCGTGCCCACTTCCTTCTGGTTCATGTCTTCCGCCAATTCTTCCGCATCGTTTATCAAAAGTTCAACCTGCGGTGTCATCGGAAGTTTGCCCCTCGTTGCAATCTTGGGAATTGATTCCATTCTGGTTTCAAAAGTTTTTTTTATATCATTTGCAGTTACGCCGTGATTCAAAAGAATTGAGCCCGAAACAGAATCCTTGCATTTGGCAAGACCATACAAAAGATGCTGCGAATCCATGGAAGAAGCACCAAGACTCTTTCCTACCTGATTCGCATATTTCAATACTGTCTTTGATTGATTGCTGTAATTCATACTGTTTATCCCCTAATCGAAAACCCCTGTTACCGATAACAGGGGTTTTATAGTTTATGTCAATCCGTTTTGGCGAAGATATTAAATATCTATAAAATCAATATCTTCATCCTCATCATCTTCATCTACATCATCATAATATTCCTCTTCATCGTCATCGACAGTCGTCGTGAAATAATCAAGGAATTTGTCCTTCGCACTCTTCTTGCCTGCCTTTTGCGGCTTTGCACTTCTAGCTTTTCTTGAAGGCTCTTCCTCTATCGATGAAACCGGAATATCTTCCTCATAATCATCGTCATCTTCTTCATAGTCATCATATTCATAATCATCGTCATCTTCAACTCCTCTCGAAAGTTTGAGAGCAAGGAAGAATACTGCACCAAGAAGCAGTATTATCAAAACCACGCATCCTACAAGAATCCATTTCATCTGAATTCCGAAGATTGTCGAACCGTCGGACGATGCTTTTTTTGAAGGCTGTACAAACAAGCCGTCATAAGATACGAAATTGTTTGTCTTTCTGTCAAGAACGTACCAACCCGTCTGCTCTGCTTCGTTCATACCGTATACAATATAAAAATCACCGTTATTCCATACTCTGACGTCTTCGCCGTTTCCGGGATTAATTGTTGTTTCGTTGTAGCCTTCGGGCATGTTTGCCGGTTCTTCAATAGGATCGAGAAGTTTAACTTCATATGCCTTAACGATTTCTTTTTCCGGTTCTTGCGTAACTTCAGGTTCAGGTTCTTGCGTAACTTCAGGTTCAGGTTCTTTTGTTACATCCGGTTCGGGATTGTTTGAATCGATATTTGTTTCTGCAGGAGCCTGCGTAGGTTTTGTAAAAGTAATCAAATCACTTCTAATAAATCCCTTCTTTGTGGCTCCGTCTGCCGTGAAGGATATCTGATACCATTTATAACCGTCTGCCGCCGTTGTTTCACCTGTTACGGTAACTTCTGAATTGAGCTGTGCCTTTGCAACCAAATCGGAATTTGCCGATGCCTGAGAACGAATATTAACGGTATCTTTTGAAATGTATGCTGCTTTAGCATCCATCGCGGTTACATTAGCCGGCGTTGTTGTAGTTGTTGTTGTAGTTGTTGTACCGCCATCTGCTGACTTTGTAACAAAATCCGCCTTAATGTATCCCGAAAGTCCGCCTTCTGTAGTAATTTTATACCATCCGTTTGTTTCTTCGATAATTGTTACCTTATCTCCCGAATTAACTTTTCCGAGCGAATTGCTTTCCGTTCCGGCACCCGCACGTACATTGACATTGTTGTCGTTTACCGTACCCGGTGTGTCTGCTTTTGCCGTTGTTGAGAATAAACATAAGCAAAACATAAATATTGTAAACGATGCAATCGCCTCACATATCAGTTTTTTCTTATTTGCAAACATATTCATTTAATTGACCTCCATTATCAATTCGACATTCAAAATGTAAATATTGCTTTTTGTATGTCTTATCATCAATAACCGTTTCTGTTCGATATTAAGCCTCGTCTATGGCCTTTCCGATATCATTTCTCATGTATTTGTTATCGAAATCAACCCACTTTGTTGCTTCATATGCTTTCTTTCTGGCTTCCTTTAAGTCAGAGCCGAGAGCCGTAATTCCAAGCACTCTTCCTCCGTTTGTGACAATCTTTCCTTCCGCCTCTTTACTTCCGGCATGGAAGCAGAAATAATCGTCTTTTCCGTCAAAATTCTCAAGTCCTCTGATTTCTTTACCCTTTTCATAAGAAACGGGATATCCGTCGCTTGCGAGAACTACGCATACTGCCGCATTGTCCTCAAATTCAAGTTCAATATTGTCAAGTTTGCCGTCAACGCAGGCTTCGCAAACATCTACAATATCATTTTTCATTCTTGTAATTACAACCTGTGCTTCGGGATCGCCGAATCTTGCATTGTATTCAAGGACCTTGGGACCGTCTTTTGTAATCATAAGCCCGAAGAATATAACTCCCTTGAACTCTCTGCCTTCAGCTCGCATTGCATCTACCGTTGCCTGATAAATGTATTTCTTGCAGAACTCGTCAACTTCCTTTGTGTAAAAAGGAGAAGGTGAAAAAGTTCCCATACCGCCGGTGTTAAGACCTTCATCATTATCCTTGGCACGTTTGTGATCCTGTGCGGAAGTCATAATCTTAATTGTCTTTCCGTCTGTAAATGACAAAACACTAACCTCGCGTCCCGTCATGAACTCTTCGATAACCATTCTGTTTCCGGCTGTTCCAAACTTCTTGTCATCCATGATTTCATGAACACCCGCTACCGCTTCGTCGTAATCCTTACAGATTAATACTCCTTTTCCGAGAGCAAGTCCGTCTGCTTTCAAAACTATGGGAAAATCACACTCGGATAAAAATGCGATGGCATCCTTTGAATTGTCGAAATTCTCATATTTTGCCGTGGGAATATTGTACTTTTTCATCAAATCCTTGCTGAAAGCCTTGCTTCCTTCAAGAATTGCCGCCTTTTTCTCGGGTCCGAAAGTCTTAATCCCTGCTGTTTCCAAAACATCCGTAAGTCCTGCTACCAAAGGATCGTCCGGTCCGACAATACATAAGTCAACCTGTTTTTCAAGAGCAAACATTACTATCTTGTCGAATTCCATAACACCGATAGGTGCGCATTCGGCAAGTTTGGCTATTCCCGCATTTCCGGGAACACAATATATCTTATCAACTCTCGGGCTTTTGGCCACTGCTGTAACGATGGCGTGTTCTCTTCCGCCGCCTCCGACTACCAAAACTTTCATTACTTTACTCCTTTTGCAATCAATCCGATACTTGCGGGCAGAATAACCCATTCAGCCTGCTCCATAACTCTTCTTTGAAGAATCTCAGGCGTATCGCCCTCCATAACTTCAACAGCTTTCTGCATAATGATGGGACCTGTATCCGTTCCCTCATCAACATAATGAACAGTTGCGCCCGTCACCTTTACGCCTCTTTGAAGAGCCGCTTCATGGACTTTCAATCCATAATAGCCTGTTCCGCAAAACGAAGGAATGAGTGACGGATGGATGTTGATTATTCTTCCTCTGTAAGCTTCTATTACAATCTTCGGAATCACAACCAAAAATCCGGCAAGAACTATTAGATCCGCATCCGCTTCATTCAAAGACTTAAGAAAAGCCTCATTAAACAAATCTCTGTTTTCAAAGTTCTTCGGAGATACACATTCAGCCTCTATCCCCGCTTTTTTTGCTCTTTCAAGCGCATAAGCGTTTGCATTGTTTGATATAACCTTTACAATCTTTGTATTCTCGAGGCTTCCGTTTTCAATCGAATCGATAATAGCCTGAAGATTGGTTCCGCCTCCGGATACGCAAACAACGATTTTTAACATAAGGTAACTCCTTTTTCGCCCTTATTGCACTTACCTACAATGTAAGGCGTCTCGCCTGCTGCCTTTATTGCTTCCATTGCCTTGTCAACATCAGCGGGATCTACCGCAATAATCATACCGAGACCCATATTGAAAGTGTTATACATCATCTCGTCGGCAATATTGCCTTCTTTCTGAATAAGTTTAAAAATAGCGGGAACGGGATATGAATCAAGTTTAACTTCCGCATTGATTCCTTCGGGAAGCATTCTGGGAATGTTCTCATAAAATCCGCCGCCTGTAATATGACTGCATGCCTTAACTTTAACGCCTGCGTTCTTTATGCTCTTTAATGCTTTTACGTAAATCTTTGTGGGTGCAATAAGCGCCTCGCCGAGAGTCGTTCCGAGTTCGTCTCTGTAGCGGTTCAAATTGTCTGAAGTCATTCTGAACACTTTTCTTACAAGTGAAAAACCATTTGAATGAACACCGCTTGAAGCCATTCCGATAAGAACATCTCCGTCTTTTAAGGCTGCGCCGGTAATAAGATCTTTTCTGTCTACAACGCCAACGGCAAAACCTGCAAGATCGTACTCATCCTCGGGCATAAGTCCGGGATGTTCTGCTGTCTCACCGCCTACGAGTGCACATTCCGACTGCTTGCAACCTTCGGCAACACCTTTAACGATTGTTGCAATCTTCTCGGGATAATTCTTTCCGCATGCTATATAATCAAGGAAAAACAAAGGCTCGCCGCCGGCACATACAACGTCGTTTACGCACATTGCAACCGCATCGATACCGATTGTATCATGCTTATCAAGAAGAAACGCAAGTTTTACCTTGGTTCCGCAACCGTCTGTTCCCGAAAGAAGAATGGGGTCTTCCATGTTTTTGACATTAGCGAGAGAAAAAGCTCCCGAAAAACCGCCGATTCCGCCAAGTACTTCAGGTCTCATCGTACCTTTTACGTACTCTTTCATAAGTTCAACCGACTTATATCCTGCTTCAATATCAACGCCTGATGATTTGTAATCCATTATATTTCTCCTTTTAGTAATTTTTGTATCCGACTTCTTGAAGTCTCGCATCCTTGGCCTGAACGCCTTCCTTTAAGGATACGGCATAATCTTTGATTTTCTGCAAAAGCTCCGGATCCGAAGTTGCAAGTATCTTAGCCGCAAGAATACCTGCGTTTGCTCCTCCGTTGATTGCAACGGTTGCAACGGGAATACCCGAGGGCATCTGCACTATGGAATAAAGAGAATCTTTTCCGCCAAGGCTTGTTGTGTGCATCGGAATTCCGATTACAGGCATGGGGAAGATTGCAGCGCACATTCCGGGTAAATGAGCTGCCATTCCGGCTCCCGCGATAATGACTTTATAGCCTTTCTCTTCCGCTGTCTTTGCATATTCAAAGAAAACATCCGGTTCCCTATGTGCCGATATGATTGTCATATCATATGAAATGCCGAACTTGTCAAGCATTTCAGCCGCTTTGCTCATGATGGGCATATCCGAATCGGAACCCATTACAATTCCTACCTGTGCCATTTTGCATTCTCCTTATGTATTAACATTTATTTAACCCAATACATTCTTACCGCGGTTCATCAAAACCGCACACGAAGATATTGTACTACAATTTTTTCACTTTCACAAGACCGCTCATATGGTTTTACTTCGAGTAATCGGTCTTTCCTGCTCCAAACAGAATCTTTCCTTAATGTTTCCAATATAAAAAGCGTGTGAAATTTGAAGTTTCACACGCCCATTTTTTTATCCGTAATACCAAAGTATATCAAATGCTTCGTATTCATTGTATCCGCAAACCTGCGTTTCGTAATTGTCTCTTTCGAGAAGAACCAAGTTTCCGTCATCGGTTTCGAATATTACCTTGTTGTCTCCGTCGGTATATTTGAAATAAAGCGTTGTTCCTTCCTTTATGTCCATAACCTCATCGGAAACATTAAGTTTGCCGTCAACCTTGTATCCGTACAAATCTTTCACGGTCTGTAAAGGATAATCTTCCATATCAAGAATTGTAAGAAATTCGGATTTTTTAACCATTCTTCCGTCATCATCGATATAATAATCGCCCTCGGCAAGATATGTACTGAATATACCGAGCAAAGGTCTGTATACTATATTATCAAACGAGCCAAAGGACTTAATGTATCCGTAATACGTTTCGACATTCTTAAGCCAGAAGGACTCTGTATCCAATACTTTTACTTCCAATTCTTTGCCGACTCCCCAAGATGTCGATTCGACATAAAGGTACAGATTTCCGTTTCTTTTGGCAACATAGAGGTCAGGTATTTCCTCAGACCATATTTCACAAGAAGTTACCAAACCATCATTGCTTATAATAATTTCCGAATAGCAATACATGTCTTCGATCTCGGAATACTCCGTGACAAATTCGATTGTATTTTTATCTCTTTCTCCGTCACCGTCCGTATCTTCATACCATGCCATACCCGGAGCAAGCTTCATAAGATACTCTTTGTTATATGATTTGAAACAGTTTTCCACGAAAAACTCGGGATAATCACTATAATACAAAGGTATTGTTATATACTCCGAATATCCGCCCGACAAATCATACTGATTAAATACAAACACAACTCCGTCCGGCATTACAGCTATCGAATCATTAATGGAACCGTCTGCAAAATATGCTTTAAAATACTCGACAATATCGTTTACATCATCAAAATAAAGATCGAAATCTCCATAATATTTCAAAAGATATTCAGCCATGTATTCGTAAAGATTGTCCGATTCATAAAGAAACGAATCGAAGTTCAAAAGTTCACCCGTCTCGGAATTAAGATTATACACAGTATAATACATGTCAACGAAGTCCCCGTAGCCTTCGGTTCTGCATTCTGTAACAGAAAAGAATTGACTGTCGGCTCTCGTAACATTTAACGAAAGCACATCCAAAAATTCCATTCCGGTGCCCTGCAAATTGGTCTTCCAGTCATCCTCATACATTCTTTCGTTTTCTTCGTAGATTTTTCCGTCCGATTCCTTCTTTATTTCAAAGAATTCCTTAAGTTCGGGATAATTGTCCGAGATTTCCAAATAATCATATCCGACTTCGGTCATTCTTTCATATGTTTCCTCGCTCCATGCGCTTAACCAAGTCTGACCTCTTTCATACAAAACCTCATAACTTCTTTCGTCATCGGTATTCGTCAAAGGGTCCTCGATTACGGGCTCATCATCGGGAATATCAGTTATATCATCAATTGTTTCGTCTTCCGAATTTGCGTCAGGTTTTACTTCTCTGGAGGGATCATAAACATTTATGTTTTCCAAACCCTGTTCATTATCGTTTGCTCCGCCTATATTTGCGGGAATTATTGAGCAAGCACTCATTGAGAGAATCAAAAGACCGCTCACGGTCATAGACAATACTTTTTTCATACAGCCTCCGTTATAAAAAATAAATAAGTGCCCCTTCATCAAAAGGGACACTTATATTAAACCACATTATTTGGCAAGAATCATCATAATTTTATTCGATCTTTGCACAAATTTTGTCATTTCGTCCGGAGAAAGGGGTCCGTGCTGAATAAGTGCAAGATCAAAAAGCTGTTCGCAGATGAGATTTACATTCTCGCCTTCCTTATTCTCAAGAAGGAATTTAACAAGCTGATTGTTTGCATTAAGCACTAATGTAAGTCCTTCCTTTGAGAATTCGTCGATGCCCATTCCGCTTGCGTACATACGCATCATTTCCTGCATTTTTCTTGTCTCACCGGACATTGTCATCATTGCGGAAATGTCTTTGTTCTTTAATTTTTCAAGTTTGATTCCGATGTTGTCTTTCTTTACAATCTTCTTAAAGAGTTTGGAAAGTTCCTCTTCATCAGCCTTAAGTTCTTCCTGAGCCTTTGCGGAAGTCTTTGACTTCAAAGCATCAGACAAATCTTCGTCGATTCTCTTAAATATTACACCTTCATTTTTCATTTCAAGCTGATTTACGAAAGGACCGTCAATATTGTCGGTAAGAATAACCGCATCCATCTTTGCTTTCTTAAACATTGAAACATACTGGCTTTGCTCAGTAAGATCCGTAACGAAGTAAATGATTTTTTCTTTCTTTTCGTCTTCCTTTTCTGCTTCAGGGTCCGTTCCTTCCGAAACAACTTCAGCCTCTACGGTGTTGCCGTCTTCATCAACAGCTTCCTCCGTATCGATGGGCTTTGTCTCCAAGCACTCGGGAAGAGTCATGTACTTATCGTCAAGGTTCTTAAAGAGAATGTAATCGTTCATCTTCTCGCAGAACTTGTCATCCTTTAAGCAACCGTACTTAATGAAGGGAGAAATGTCATCCCAGTACTTCTCATAATTTTCCTTGTCGGTCTTACACATTCCGGAAAGTTTGTCCGCAACCTTCTTTGTAATGTAGTCGCTGATTTTGTTAACAAATCCGTCATTCTGAAGAGCCGAACGCGATACATTCAAAGGCAAATCGGGACAATCGATTACACCCTTCAAAAGAAGAAGGAACTCGGGAATAACTTCCTTAATATTGTCTGCGATAAATACCTGGTTGTTGTAAAGTTTAATTGTTCCCTCGATTGCATCGTATTCCATGTTAATCTTAGGGAAGTAAAGAATACCCTTTAAGTTGAAAGGATAATCCATATTCAAATGAATCCAGAACAAAGGCTCCTTGTAATCGTTGAAAACTTTTCTGTAAAATGCAAGGTAATCTTCCTTTTCGCACTCTGCGGGATTTCTCATCCACAAAGGATTGGGGTCGTTCAAAAGTTCGGGACGTTTCTGAACCTTAACCTTAGCCTCGTCTTCGTCCTCTTTCTTTTCAAGTTCTTCGATTACCACATCCGAATCAAGTTTTTCGCTTACCTTTATTGTCTGTGTTTCCTTTGTATTCTCTTTTGATATGAAAATTTCCGTAGGCATAAACGAGCAGTACTTTTTAATGATTTCTTTTGCTCTGTATTCATTGCAAAACTCTACGCAATCTTCCATCAAGTACAAAGTAATCTTTGTTCCGACATCCGTCTTGTCGCCGTCTTCCATTGTAAATTCAGTACCGCCGTCGCACTCCCAATGAACAGCCTTGGCACCGTTCTGGTAAGAAAGAGTGTCGATTGTAACCTTGTCGGATACCATAAATGCCGAATAAAATCCAAGTCCGAAATGACCGATAATTTGATCGTCGTTAGCTTTGTCTTTATATTTTTCAAGGAAGTCGGTAGCACCCGAAAAAGCAATCTGGTTAATGTATTCTTCAACTTCATCGGCTGTCATACCGAGACCGTTATCGATAAATGTAAGTGTTCTCTTCTCTGGATTGACTATTACGTCAATTCTTTCCTTAAATCCGTCGGGAAGCGTATATTCTCCCATCATGTCAAGCTTTTTAAGTTTGGTAATGGCGTCGCATCCGTTTGAAATAAGCTCTCTCATAAAAATGTCGTGGTCCGAATACAACCACTTCTTAATAATCGGGAAAATATTCTCCGAATTAATTGATAATGAACCTTTTTTTGCCATAAAAATCACCTCTTTATATAATATTCGCGAAGTTCTTTCATTTGAAAATCAGTGTTAATTTTTCAAATAGAACGCCGCTGTTTTAAACACAATTAGAATTATAAAACCCCAATAAACAAAAGTCAATAAAAAATTAGCACTCAATTAATTTGAGTGCTAATAATTATTTACCTTCAATCATTATGTCGGTGTAAATGTCAAAAAAGTCATCCGTTTTCACGGTTTCGTCATGAATAATCGTCAACTTATTCCATTCTTTCTCATTCAAATTTCCGACCAAAGTTGCCAAAAACGCATCATATTTTTCATCGAATGCCTTTGCTTTTTCATTTTCAATAATAGCCCGCTTGTTTGCTTCCGTTTCTTTTCTTTCATACGCGCAGAGACATTTTACGATATAGTAGCCTTTGTCGGTTTCGATTACCTGACTTATTTCACCTTCTGAAAGGTTAAATGCAACTTCATCATATTTGTCGCCACGCTCACCTCTTCGGATTGTAAACGTCGTTTCGTCTTCTTCATTATACATTGCGCAAAGTTCTTCGAAATCGGCGCCGGACACCGCCTGCTCTCTCAATTCATCCGCTCTCTGCCATGCCTCTTTTCTGTTGGCAATCGAATAATCGGTTATCGTTCCGTTCGAATCTTCGTGATACGTCTTGATAAATAGTTCTTCAACCGTAATGCTTCTCGCATCGTCATCGCTGATTTCCATAGTCACTTCACCGACGATGGAATTATAGACCTTTTCTGCGAGCGCATACTCGGAATACATTTCATATATCAAATCCTCATTGGCTCCGAGAATTTCGGTTTCCTCTTTGGAAAGAGTCTTCATATACGCCTTAGCGGCTTTTTTCAGGCTCTTTTTCTCATCGGAAGAAAGAGTTATCTTTTCCTCTTCTGCCATAAGGTTCATAACCTTTATCCTCGATACCTTTGCAAGAACCGTATCCTTGAAAGCTTCCTCGATTGTTGAATCTTTTGTGCTCGTTGTCCAGATTTCCTCTCCGAACGTGCTCTCGTAAGTATTTGCCATATTTGCGAGATATATTTTCATCTCGGCCTCGGTGCAAATCTCGGAATTAATTTTAAAAATCTCCCCTTCCGCAAAGCCGCTGGTAAGCACTACCTTTTTTTTGCAACCGGCCAACGTCAGCAACGCAATAAATCCGGCAATAATTAAATTTTTGAACAGTTTATTTTTCATAGTTAATCATTTAACCGATTCCCGAAAACAAATCATTTCTTGATTTTTTCGTAACATTTTATACATTTATTTTTCATCATTTTACAACCTGATTACGTTTCGGTCAATTGAGTTTAGACAATTATCCGTGTTCCTTCTTATTGATGAAAACTTTTGTAAACCATGGTTATTGAATAGTGTAAACGAAATATGTTATAGTATTTTTTGAGCAAAAAGGAGCGGTACAAAATGATGCTAAATTCAAAAGAAAAAAACATCAGAGCAACAATTAACTGTATTCTTGTTCTTTTTGTCTTTTTTTTCGGTTTATTATGCCGTTTTAATGCATCTTCTAACACAAATTATTCAGCTTTATCCGAAACGACCTGTTCGTTACGATTAAACAATTCTCCACTTTCTCCTGTTTTATTTACAAATATCGGAAATAAAGAAACACACATTAACCATTTTTACTATATCGGAAAGAAAAGTTGCGAAAACACAACACCCGCTGTATCTGCATTTCATATTATTGCGAGTTTTGCATTAATCCTTCAAATTCTGTCTTTCCTTAGTTTTCAAATCGATTTCATAAATAAAAACGTTAAGCAAAAATTGTCCGTTATCATCTATATTCATAAATCTGACGGTCATAAAAGCCTTATTTCCTTTTAACCATTATAATTTCATCAGCACATAACATCATTCGGTCACTTATAGCGACCTTTGTTTTTGTGTTGCAATCAAAAGCATATAAAAATTCTTGGAGGAAATATGGTAGATATAATCGTAGCCGTTGTCGGTAGCATTATTGTTGTTGCGGGTATTGCTTGGGGTATTGTTTGGGAACTTAAGCCTTCCGTAAAAGAAGACGACGACGACAAAAAAGGAAAATCATAATAAATAAAAAAGAAGATATCAAATCGAGGTGTCACCTCATACTTCAATGATATCTTCTTTTTTTATTAATAAAACTATTATTAATCCGGTCTAAAAGTCTTTGACCTCATTTTCTTAAATCAACGGATATTTCTTTGTAAGTTCGTCTACAATTGCTCTTGCGTAAGGAATCTTCTCCTCGCCACCCTTAACGATAGCTGCAATGGCATCTGCAATCTTGTCCATATCCTCTGTGTTCATTCCTCTCGATGTAACTGCCGGTGTACCGAGACGAACACCGCTTGTTACAAAAGGCTTCTGAGGATCGTTGGGAACCGTGTTCTTGTTAGCCGTGATATGAGCCTCGTCAAGCATCTTCTCAACTTCCTTGCCTGTGAATTTCTCACCGCGAAGGTCAACAAGCATCAAATGATTGTCCGTACCTCCGGATACAATGTTAACGCCTCTTGAAAGAAGACCTTTGCAAAGAGCCTGTGCATTGTCAATAATGTTCTGAGCATATTCCTTGAATTCAGGCTGTAAAGCTTCTTGGAAACAAACTGCCTTTGCTGCGATAACATGCATAAGAGGGCCGCCCTGGATTCCGGGGAAAATCGCCTTATTGAAGTTATATTTGTCAACTGCAGCCTGGTTTGCCATAATCATACCGCCACGAGGTCCGCGGAGTGTCTTGTGTGTTGTTGTTGTAACAACGTCTGCATAAGGGAAGGGTGAAGGATGAAGTCCTGTGGCAACAAGACCTGCAATGTGTGCAATATCAACCATCATGCATGCATCAACCTTATCGCAGATTTCGCGAATTCTCTTGAAATCAATTGTTCTTGCATATGCCGAAGCACCTGAGATAATCATCTTAGGCTTGCATTCGAGTGCAAGTTCTTCCATCTTGTCGTAATCTATAAAACCTTCGTCGTTTACGCCGTAAGGTACTACTTTAAAGTATTTTCCGGACATATTGACGGGTGAACCGTGTGTAAGGTGTCCGCCGTGGTCAAGATTCATACCCATGATGGTATCCCCGGGATTAAGCACTGCGAACTGAACAGCCATGTTTGCCTGTGCGCCCGAATGAGGCTGAACATTAACGTAATCGCATCCGAAAAGTTTCTTTGCTCTCTCGATTGCAAGTGTCTCAACTACGTCAACGCACCCACATCCGCCGTAATATCTCTTTCCGGGATAGCCTTCTGCATACTTGTTGGTAAGTACGCTGCCCATAGCTGACATAACTCCCTTTGATACCCAGTTTTCCGAAGCAATAAGCTCGATGTGGCTGTTCTGACGAAGTTCTTCGTCAACAATTGCCTGAGCTACTTCGGGGTCAATCTTTTTGATGTCGTCCAAAGAATACATTTGATATTTCCTCCTAAAAATTTATCGAAACGAACACATTATAGCATGCCTCCGTAAAAAATGTCACTATTTTTAAAAAGAAAATTCAACTATTACCGGACCGTCAAGATAAAACAAATCAGAATCGGAAAACATATCTTCCATCATATCCATTTTTTCTTCTTTCGAATACATGAAAGAATGGTGATTAATGATAACTTTATATGAAACTTCGGTATCTTCCACGGTTTTCGTAAGATTTATACCCGCATTTTTGAAACCGTTCTCTGACAAATAGTTTTTAACATTTCTCACGTACATTGTTTCATGTTCTGCCAACATCTGCTGGTATTCTTCGGATTTCTTGTCACCGGCTTTTGCAACAAGAGAAACCGAACTGATTATTACCATAAAAAGAACCACCGCAAACAAAACCTTTAATTTAATAGACATATCGTTAACCTCCGTTGATGTTTTATTTCATTTTTCCTTGGCACGCATTAAGTATACATCAACCATATGTCCAATAAAAAGTACAGGTAAAATCATTGAAATAAATAGGTGCAAATAAAAAAACAGCCGAAACCAACTCATACAACATGAATTGATTCCGGCCGTTAATTTATTACTTTATTTAATAATTCTTATTTCTGATTTCCAAAGGAAGTTCATTATATTTATATTTCTTGACTTATTTCACATATTGTTGTATCCTATTTGCGTTTTTTAGGGATAAAAAAGGCTACTTTGGCCTTAATATGAAGAATCGGGAATAATAAACATGTCAAAGACAAAAGATAAATCAAACAATTCGTTTCTATCCGGTTTAAAAGCACTGGGAATTTACTTTTTAATATATGCGGCAACCATTTCGCTTTCGGAACTCTTTTTACGCTATCAGATTTCGGGTGCCGTCAAATCAATGAATCTTTACTTTCTGCTTTTCGTACCTGCAGAAGCAATGTTTTTTACGGCTTTCACAGGCTTTTTCAAAAATATCGGAAACAAAATTACGCTTCCTATATTGCTATTGATAATCGATGCATATTATTGCGTACAGTTGGTCTACTACAAAATCTTCGGTTCTCTTTTTTCCGTAGCTATGATGGGTATGGGCGGAACCGCTGTAGGCAACTTTTTTTGGGCCATGGAAGAAATACTTATCGCTTCGCTTGTGCTCATTACAATTTTCCTTGCACCGACATTAATTTCGATTTTTCTTTCACTCGTCAAAAAACTTAAATTCAAAGGATACCCCATCCTTTTACATATTCTTGTTCTCGGTTTGGCTGTAGGATTTTGGTTTCTCGGCATACTGGGATTAAAGGCTTTCGGAACAGGTCACGACTCAGCTTACTACGTATTTTCCGACGGTTCCGCAGATACCGATACTTCAGCGGCATCTCTTGGTTCAATGACCACTTTTCTCGTTGAATCCGGAGCATATTACTTGGGAATCGGCTCTTCCAAAGCAAACGCAGATTTGACTGTAATATCTTCAAACGATCTTGTACTTATACCTGACGAGCCGGAAATTACAGAGTCCGAGCCTTCCGAAGAAAACGAACCCGAAGAAGAGCCGGAAGTTATTGAAGAAGAAATCGTATACGATCCATGGATTGACGAAAGATTTGATTTTGAAGCCCTAGCAAATAACACAACTGACAAGAATCTTCAGAATCTTTACTCTTTTATGGCTCAATCGGAGCCTACATATAAGAATGAGTATACCGGTCTTTTTGAAGGCTATAATCTCATTTACATCTGTGCCGAAGGCTTTTGGGAATATGCATGTGACGAAACCGTAACTCCTACGCTTTATAAAATGTCTCATAACGGAATTGTACTTTCGAATTACTATAATTCCTTCCTCAATACAACAACCAACGGAGAATTTGCTTATGCAACCTCCCTCTGGCCCGATGTATCAAGATACGCAATGGCAGGAACCGATGTCGGAAGTTTTCCTCAGTCCGCAAGCAAATACATGCCTTACGGTCTCGGCGATATGTTCAAAACCATCGATGTCCCGACATACGCATATCACAACTACTACGGAACATATTACAGAAGATATCTTTCCTGGCCGAACCTCGGTTACGACAACCTTAAATTCATGGGCGATATGAAATTTACGTCCACATGGCCTTCAAGCGATTTGGAAATGATGGAACAGTCAATCGACGACTACATTGAAAACGACACCTTCCACGCATACTATATGACATTCAGCGGTCACGGTCCCTACAACAGTGCCAACTACATGGCAAACAAAAACAGAAATGAAGTCAAAGAACTTCTCGGAGAAAGGGCGGACACGCTCCATTCCGAAGCCTTGAACTATTACGCATGTAATCTCGAGCTTGAAAAAGCAATGGCCTACCTTCTCGAAAGACTTGATGAAGCCGGAAAACTTGACAATACGGTAATCGTTCTTACCGGCGACCACTATCCTTACTACCTCTCGGAAGACGGTCGCAACAGTATCGCAGGAAAAGAAATAAGCGGTCTTGAACAGTATCACTCAAACTGCATCATTTACAACGCTGCCATCGAAGAACCGATAATCAACGATAATTACTGCTGTAACGTGGATATCGTTCCGACAATACTCAATCTTTTCAATATTCCTTTTGACTCGAGACTTTTGATGGGTACCGATGTATTTTCGGACAGCCCGCATACAGCGTTTTTGTACAATAAAAGTTTCTTAAATGACACTGTCGAATACGATACCGCCACAAAGGACACCGTATGGAAAATCGATACTTCACATTACTGCGAAGAAGCTATGGATGCTTATATCAATAACTTTATGAGTTCTAACGACTCCAAGTACCTTGCAAGCATCAATATCATAAAATATAACTTCTATTTCAGTCTTTACAAAGACGCCGGTCTTCTTACAGCCGAAGAAATTGCTGCCGAGAACACCCGCTCACAAAATGTAATTGCGACTAATACCGCTCAAAATGAAAAAGAAGCCGAAGAAGAACGAATTCGCGCAGAGGAAGAAGCCGCGGCAGCCGCAGCAGCCGAGGCCGAAGCAGCCGCGCAGGCCGAAAACTAAAAAAAAGACCTCGTTTTTATCCGAAGACTTAATAACAAAACAAATAAAAAAAGACATATACCTTTTCAAGGGCTCTCCCATTTAAGAGGAAGCTTGCCTCAAATCGGTATATGTCTTTTCATTTACTGTTTTTGCCATTTATATTTTGGTTCTTTGGTAAGCATCGCAAACATGAAAACCAAAAGTAAAAACGGAGCTATGACGCTTACCAGCGAAAAAATAAGCGGAATATTTCCATCAAAATACATTCCGTATAAATCATAATAAATTCTCCATGCAAATGCAGCCAATGCCAGAACGAAAACCCCGTGGCATTAATGCTTTACGCATACAAAATTACAACATATTCTATCAAAACTTCGACAATTTTACAATTAATCACTGCGTTTTCTATCTTCTTTAATAAAATTTAAAATTATTCAATATATTTCATTAGTTTATTCGTATATACTAAAGTGAAGAATAATACAGACGGCTGACCTAAGTCGTTCCAAGGAGCACAAAACACCTTTAGGAGATTATTTATATGACTTTTAAAAAACCTTTCGCATTATTAACAATATCGCTTTTATCAGTAATTTTAACATCTTGCAACTCAAACACCAATCCAATTGAGACTGACAATCCGGAGCCTGTCTATACTCCGAAAGAACGCGAAGTCGTTGACATCACTTCCGAATTGGCACCTTCATTCGGTGTGATTATAAAAGGCTTAAATCAGCCGGCTGACGAGTCCCACAATGCCTGGGATAATGCTTATACGGCAAAATGCAACCTTTCAATAGACGGAACAAGTGAAGAAATGGCCTCACGAATAGACAAAATTGCTTCAAAATACAATTATTCAGTCTCCTATGGCAGGATTGAAAAAGAATACAAAGACGGGCAAGAAGTTTATACAAATGTACCCGTTTCCCACGACGACATAGACAGCGAATACATTGACTCTGCTTTCTTGCGAAGTAATGACCCCAATCAAAAATATGAATTCATTGAAATATTTCGTACTTCACGACTTACCGGGGATTACAGTAACGGCTCAATCTACATAGACGGCGATCCCGGAGTAAGACTTCCCATATACATTGATTACTCCGGAAGATACCTGATTTATTCTTACGGACTTTTTAATGATTGTATGCGTGATTTTTTGGAACCGACTTTTACAGGAATTACTCTCCGCGTAAACGAGGACGGTCAAATCACAGAATATTCCTCCGAAGAAGAATCTGTAATTGAAGAATATCTCGATGCTTTCCATACCATGTATGCCAAAATGGTTGACGAAGAAGATTTCGATTTTGATACCTCCGATTCCGTTCTCGATATCGTCTTTACTTCGAATGAAGGAATCGATTACGTATACAGTTTTGATGAATACGATATTTTGCATTACGGCTCAAAAGCCTATTCACTCTCTGATGAAGAAGCACTCATCGAAGCCAACAGAAAAATGCTTGGTATTGAAGACGAGACAACCGTCGCTTTAGCTGAAATATCATACAAAGAACCTTCAGCCGAAGATATAGAAATCGCCGATGACGGAATATCGTACGTCAAAAATCAAATTCTTATTTCCGGAAATCTTGATTCAAAATACGAAGACGTATCTTCTCTTTGCGATGAATACGGATTTGATATCGTAGGATACATAGAGTTTTCAAAGGATTATCAGATTGAGTTTAGAGACGACAAAACATACGAAGAATTGAATTTGCTTATTGATGAGTTTAAAGAAATGGATTTTGTATCTTATTGCAGCTTAAACACGGCATCATATGTTTCATTTGATGAATAAGTAAATAATCTCCTATGAAAAAGGTGTCATTTGTTTAAATTGAGATGACACCTTTTTTCTTTAATAAAACCATCTTTTCAGCATTATAATTTCCCATAAAAAAAGAGGGCCGAAAGTAATCTTTCGACCCTCAAACTATATCAAATTATTTGTATAATTCAACAAGTCTCATTAAGTGCTGATATCTCTCATTTGCAACCTTCTCTGATTCAGCAAAGAGTTTCTCTGCTCTTTCAGGGAAAGGCTTAACAAGACGAGTATATCTTGACTCATTGTTAAGGAATTCCTGGTATGTTCCGTCACCTTCCTTAGATGTAAGTGTGAACGGATTCTTTCCTTCAGCCTTGAGTGCAGGGTTGAATGAGAAGAGGTTCCAGTAACCAGCCTTAACAGCTTTCTTCATTTCATCCTGGCAGTGGTTCATACCGCCCTTAGCGATACCGTGGAGTTCGCAAGGAGCGTAGCCGATGATGAGTGAAGGTCCGTTGTAAGCTTCTGCTTCTGCAAGAACCTTAACAGCCTGTGCAGGGTTAGCACCGAGTGCAATCTGAGCTACATATACGTAGCCGTACTGCATAGCGATTTCAGCAAGTGACTTCTTGCCGATTTCCTTACCTGCTGCAGCGAACTGGCAAACTTCACCGATGTTGGAAGCCTTAGAAGCCTGTCCACCTGTATTTGAATACATTTCTGTATCGAATACCATAACGTTTACATTCTCGCCTGATGCAAGTACATGATCAAGTCCGCCGTAACCGATATCGTAAGCCCAACCGTCACCACCGAAGATCCATACTGACTTCTTAGCGAGGTAATCCTTCTTTGCAAGAACTTCTTTAGCCTTGTCGCATCCTGCGCCTGCTGCCTTTTCGAGTTCCTTAACCAAAGCGTCTGTGTACTCTGAGTTGCACTTTGTGCAATCCTTTGTCTCGAGATATTTCTCAGCTGCTGCCTTGAACTCTGCAGATGCTTTGTCTGAAGCCATCATTTCTTCGATCTTAGCGATAGCCTGGTTACGAAGAACCTTCTGTCCTAAGTACATACCGAAGCCGTGCTCAGCGTTGTCTTCGAAGAGTGAGTTAGACCAAGCAGGACCCTTCTTTGAATCCTTGTTAACCGTGTAAGGTGATGTAGCTGCAGGACCACCCCAAATTGATGAACATCCTGTAGCATTTGAAATGTACATATGCTCACCGAAGAGCTGTGTGATAAGTCTTGCATATGATGTCTCTGCACAACCTGCACATGATCCTGAGAACTCAAGGAGAGGCTGATTGTACTGTGAGTTGATAGCTGTTACGCCGTTTGCAAGAGCGGGCTTAAGTTCCTTCTTACCAACGTTCTCAACGAGGTAATCGAATACGGGCTGCTCTGCTGCTGCAGCTTCCTGAGGTACCATCTTAAGAGCACCTTTTTCTGCTGCGGGACAAACTGTGATACACTCGCCGCATCCCATACAATCGAGAGGAGATACGCTCATTGTGTACTTCATTGTTGCATCGTTAGCATGCTTTGAATCTGCAAGCTTGATATTTGAAGGAGCCTTTGCAACTTCGTCTGCATTTAAGATGAAAGGACGAATTGTTGCATGTGAACATACGAAAGCACAAGAGTTACACTGTGCACAAGCTTCGGGATTCCACTCGGGAACCATAACGGCTGTACCACGCTTCTCGTATGCTGAAGCACCTGTTTCGAACTGACCGTCTGCAATATCCTTAAATGCAGATACAGGAAGTGAATAACCATCCATCAAACCGATAGGATCGAGGAGTTCGTTAACCATCTTAACCGTAGCGGGACGACCTGTTCTGTTGTTAGCCTTGGGAGCATCAACTGCTGTAGCCCAATCAGCGGGAACTTCAACTTTGTGAATTGCGTCTACACCGGCATCAATTGCCTTGTAGTTCATTTCAACAACTGCGTCACCCTTCTTTGAGTAAGACTTCTTAGCAGCCTGCTTCATGTAGTCAACAGCTTCTTCGATAGGCATAACGTTTGCAAGTTTGAAGAATGCAGACTGAAGAATTGTATTTGTTCTCTTGCCCATTCCGATTTCGATAGCCTTATCGATAGCGTTGATTGTGTAAAGCTGAATGTTGTTCTTTGCAATGTACTGCTTAGCTTCAGCAGGCATATGCTCGTTGAGTTCTTCGTCTGACCACTGGCAGTTGATCATGTAGATACCGCCGGGCTTAACGTCCTGAACCATCTTGTATCCCTTAACAACATAAGAAGGGTTATGGCAGGCAACGAAGTCAGCCTGGTTGATGTAGTACGGGCTCTTGATGGGCTTGTCGCCGAATCTCAAGTGAGAAATTGTGATACCACCTGTCTTCTTTGAGTCATACTGGAAGTATGCCTGAATGAACTTGTCTGTGTGGTCACCGATAATCTTTGTAGAGTTCTTGTTAGCACCTACAGTACCGTCACCGCCGAGACCCCAGAACTTACACTCAACAGTACCTGCAGCCGATGTGATGGGTGCGGGTTTAACTTCGGGAAGTGAAAGGTTTGTAACGTCATCCACGATACCGATTGTAAATCTTGCCTTAGGAGCATCCTTAGCAAGTTCTGTATAAATAGCAAAAATTGAAGAAGGACATGTATCCTTTGAACCTAAGCCGTAACGACCGCCGATTAATGTGATGTCATTAAGACCTGCTTCACGGAATGTTGTAGCAACGTCAAGGTATAAAGGCTCACCGAGGGAACCGGGCTCTTTTGTTCTGTCAAGAACTGCAACCTTCTTAGCTGTCTTGGGAAGAACTTTAAGAAGTGCTGATGATACCCAAGGTCTGTAAAGACGAACTTTAATCAAACCTACTTTTTCGCCCTTAGCTGTAAGGTAATCGATAACTTCTTCTGCAACGTCACATACAGAACCCATAGCAATGATTACTCTTTCTGCATCTGCAGCGCCGTAGTAGTTGAACAAATCGTAGTTTGTTCCGAGCTTCTCGTTTACTTTCTTCATGTACTTCTCAACTACTGCGGGAAGTGCATCATATACTGAGTTACAAGCTTCACGATGCTGGAAGAATACGTCATCGTTCTCATGAGAACCTCTCATAGCGGGATGCTCAGGGTTAAGAGCATGTGCACGGAATTCTTCAACTGCTTCCATGTTGCACATTTCTTTAAGATCTTCGTAATCCCACTTTTCAATCTTCTGGATTTCATGTGATGTACGGAAACCATCGAAGAAGTTAAGGAAAGGAACTTTTCCTTCGATTGCTGCAAGGTGAGCAACGGGTGAAAGATCCATAACTTCCTGAGGATCTGATTCAGCAAGCATAGCAAAACCTGTCTGACGGCATGCATAAACGTCACTGTGGTCACCGAAAATGTTAAGTGACTGTGTAGCAACGCAACGAGCTGATACGTCAAATACGCAAGGTAACTGCTCTGCAGCGATCTTGTACATATTGGGAATCATAAGTAAAAGACCCTGTGATGCTGTAAATGTTGTTGTGATTGCACCGGCTGCAAGTGAACCATGAACTGTACCTGCTGCTCCGGCTTCTGACTGCATCTCGGAAACTGTAACAGTGTTGCCGAAGATGTTCTTTCTTCCTTCAGCTGACCACTGATCGATAGAATCGGCCATAGGTGATGAAGGTGTGATGGGATAAATACCTGCTACTTCAGTAAACGCATACGCTACATGAGCGGCAGCGGTATTACCATCCATTGACTGTTTTTCTCTAGCCATTTGTATTGCCTCCTTAAAATTTTTGCATGATAAATAAAACTGATGGTTTTACATCAAGCCACTAATAGAAAAATTATAGATTAATTTCGTTATTTTGTAAACAAACTTTTCCGATTTTGGATATAAACTTCGAATTTTTCTTTAGTGGGTTTTTTGACCGCTCAATCTTTACGATTTACACTTCTTTGTGTTGCATTTTGCATGATATCTTGGGCGTTTGCATCCAATCTCTTCAATTTAATAACCTCGCGGGGATGAAAATTACAACACGGAAGCGGTATTTCCGCGAAACTGATGTAATCGGCACGCGGTCAGGCATCTGAATTACATCAATTTTATTAAATTCGCGAGATATGTTGTATTTAATAACCTCGCGGGGACGAAGATTACAACACGGAAGCGGTATTTCCGCGAAACTGATGTAATCGGCTCGCGGTCAGGCACCTGAATTACAGCATATTTATTAAATTCGCGAGATATGTTGTAAATATTAAAATCCTTTTGCTTATTTAATATGTTATAATGGATTTGTTGCTTTAAATCAACGAATAATAGTTTTCGTCAATTGCCGCATATCCCGATTGGCTGAAAGAAAGAGGAAAGAATGAGTAATTCCCGCGATACAGACTACTACAAAAGTTCTGTATTCCATTACATCAAGAAATCAACAAAGAAGAAATCTTTCAAGCAAAGCGCACTTCTTTGTCTCATAGGCTCCGTGATATCCATTCTCGCTTACGCCCCTCTCGCTTTTTCTAACGGGTACTGTGCCGATCTTGAATATATGTATCAGGGCAACGGTTTTTACAACTGGTCGGAACTCGGAAGATTTAATCTGATTCTTTTAAAATACATTGCTTCCTTCGGCAAATACAGACCAATTCTCGAAGGTGTCCTTTTTTCCTTTACGATGGCTGCCCTTTTTGTCGCTCTTTTCGGTTTTTTCGTGAATATAATAAAAAAGGAAAACACATCAACCGTTCCCGCAGCTTTTGCCGCGCTTTTATGCCTTGTTTTTCCGACATTTACGGAACAATATTACTTCAGGTTTCAGTGTTTCGAAGTTGCTTTTGCTCTGCTTCTTTTGGTTCTCTCCAATATTTCGCTGACCGATTTTATTTGTACAAAAAAATATCCTCTTGCAATAATTTCCGTTATACTTCCCGCGCTTTCCTTCGGAACCTATCAAAGCATGATGAACGTGGCGGTAACATTTTATTTTGGAATGTTTTTGGTTATGCTTTTTAATTTTGACAAAGAAAAAATCAAATTCGGGGCAATTTCATGTACCCTCCAATTTATTCTGTCACTCGGACTTTACAAGTTGATAACGCTTATATTCTGCGAAAAAGGTTCTTATATCGGAAGCAAAGTGATGTGGGGACAATATCCGATATCCACCTGCTACCACTTTGTCGTTCATTATATAAGAGTCGTTCTTTTCGGTGAAAAATATGTCTACACACTTTCTTTCTTAATATGTATTTTCCTTGCTTTCATCGCTGTTGTCATACTTTTTATCAAAGAAAAATTCAAAGCTGTCTGGGCCTTGTTAGGCTTCACGGGACTTTGCGCTTCTCCTTTTATCATGGCAATCATCCAAGGTTTTGAGGCAGAAGCAAGAACGCAACTTGCGCTTCCGTTTGCAACCGGATTTCTCTGGTTTTTCTTTATAAGCGTATTTTTCAAATATATAAAATTCAATAAAAAAACCGATAACGAAAATACCTTCAAAAACGACTCACTAAAAGAATCCTTTGGCGAAAACACTTCTGATATGCAAAATACAAACGTATTCAAAGCTGTTTCTTTATCATTAATATGTCTTATTTCCGTTATCGTTTTCGGGCTTAACAGTTATAAAACCGAAAAGCTCGTTTTATCCGCAAAAGACATTGTCAATTCAGACCTTACGATAACAAAAGAAATCATTTCTGATTTATCCGAATTTAATTGTCTTGCTTCCGCCGAAAATTCAAAACCGGTTATCTTTATAGGTATTCCAAGTTCCGGCTTGTACGAAACCTCCTACTCATATAATGAAGAAAACAAACTCTATATGCTTACATCAGTCTATTTTCTCGACAGCGAAGTAGAACCCAAATATTTCTTTTCAACAAACAGAATCTTAGGTTTCTGTTCATTTTTGGGAACCGACTTCAACAGGCCAAACGTCAGTGATTACATGGGAGAAGCCTACGAATCAAATAGCGGTATGCCGTCATACCCTTCAGACGGATACATCAAAGAAAGTGAAAACTGTATTGTTGTAAATTTAGGCGAAAAATAAAAGAAGGAAACCGAATAATACGATTTCCTTCCGAATATTACATTATTTTAAAATGTAAAATTAATCTTTCTTTACATTAAATATTATCATTACTACACTTATCGCAAGAAGAAGCAATCCACCGGCAAGCATAAGAATATTTGAAAATTGAGATTCGTTTTCCATAATAACATAAGGAACCAACGTATCCTCAATTTCTTCCGAAGACCATCCAAGTTCAGCTATCCAGCTTCTCATTGCTTCCTTTTCATCCTTAGTCATTTTTCTCAAATAACCGTCATAAGCAACATATGTTTTGGTCGGATCATAACCGGTACCGCACATCCATGAATACGTTTCTTCGGCAGCTTTGTCATAACGAGCAAAATCATTTGTATTATTTATATTGATACCCATGTAATGTTGGAGATAAACCATATCATCAATATTCTGTATATCAATTACTGCATATCTTCTTGCTACATCTTTATTATCTTCTTCAACATAATAAAAATATCCGTCAGTGTACATGTATTCGATTTCTACATGCTGATTTGCTTTCAGTTTTCCCCAATCGACGGAAGGATCATCCAAATCCACCGTAGGCAAAAATCCTATAATCAAGCTCTTAGCACCTACAAAAGCCAAACAAATTCCTGCAGCCAGCAAAGAAAACGGCAATTTCCAACCAAACCTTTTCATAAAGCATTCTCCTTTTTTCTTGTTTTATTACAACACATGCACATTTTATTATAAAACTTTCCACTTTTCAATAGGTATTTTACACACGTTGTAAAATTGTGTATTTTGCATTATTATTGACACTCAATAGATTATTTTTGTATATTTCGCACAAGTTTGGCACCGACCAAAGCGGCAGCGGAGACCGAACCTGTGGACATAGTCCACAGGTTTGGTCGAATCCGCATCAAAAAATGGCATCCGATTGGATGCCATTTTGATGCGGATAACAGGAATCGAACCTGCACGGTCTCCCACCAGAACCTAAATCTGGCGCGTCTGCCAGTTCCGCCATATCCGCATTTTCAAACTTTTATTATTGTAGCTTTTGGACTATTCATTGTCAATCGCTGCTTCTTTATTTTCGCCGATGTGCTTTATAGTCTTTTTATAAACTATTCTGTAAAAAATCAAAGTCATCGTAAGCGAAGTTACCTCCGCAATCGGAAACGCAAACCAAACCATATCCAAATTTCCCGTAAGGGAAAGAAGATAAACCGCCGGCAAAAGTACAACAAGCTGTCTTGCTACGGAAACCCACGTCGAATATACACCGTGTCCCAAAGCCTGAAATACCGTTCCGAGAATAATACATACAGCCGCAACAGGGAAATGAATCGCAATTATTCGAAGTGCGGGTACACCGATGTCCACGATATTCGGATCAAATATTTTTATCAATGTTGCAGGCATTGTTTCAAATACGATTGTTCCTGCACACATCAAAACCTCAGCAAATATAATGCCGATTCTTACCGCTTTCAAAAGTCTTTTCTTATATCCGGCGCCAAAATTGTATCCGATAATCGGAACTACGCTTCCGTTAAGTCCGAACACCGGCATAAAGAAGAAACTTTGTAACTTATAATATGCCGTAAAAACTTCGCAAGCGGCATCTGAAAACGAAAGAAGAATAGCATTAATTCCGGCATTCATAACCGAGCCTATCGACATCATAATAATCGAGGGAATACCGATTGCGTAAATATTCTTAATCAATTTGAAATCGGGAAGGATATTTTTAATTTTTAAATTTAGTTCCTTATTAAAGCAGATATTAAAGATAACGCCCAATACAGCAGCCGTAAGCTGACCTATAACTGTGGCGATTGCAGCACCTTTTACTCCCATTGCCGGGCATCCGCAAAGTCCGAAAATCATTATCGGATCAAGAATGATATTCACAATTGCTCCGACTCCCTGAGTAATCATAGAAAAAATTGTCTTTCCTGTAGACTGAAGAAGTCTTTCAAAAATAATCTGCATGAAAAGTGCAAAAGCGCATGCGCAGTTTATCGTAAGATAATCGATTCCGTACTGCTTGATTGCAGCGGAGTCGGTATTGATAATCGAGAAATACGGTTTAACAAGTGTAAATCCGGCAACACAGAAAACTACCGCATTAACAAGTGCAAGGAATACGCCGTTCATGGCAATCTTGTCTGCTCTGTCGAATTTCTTTTCGCCCAACGACTTTGAAACAAGTGCATTTACACCGATAGCCATACCGTTACCAAAAGCCATTATAAGCATCTGAATGGGAAAACAAAGTCCCAATGCCGTCATTGCATTACCGTCGAGTTTTGCGACAAAAAACGAATCGACTATATTGTAAAGTGCCTGGATAAGCATAGATGCCATCATGGGAAGCGACATGTTCAAAATAAGTTTGAGGACCGGCATTGTACCCATTTTATTTTCTGCTATAACTACGTTTTCTTCGCTCATATTTCTCTCCATAAAACTAATATTAACCCAAACAAAAAGATCGCATCTGCAAACCCCAGATACGATCTTGATGAGCCATCGGGGACTCGAACCCCGGACAACTTGATTAAAAGTCAAGTGCTCTACCGCCTGAGCTAATGGCCCGTATTTTTTAAAAAAGCTGGACTAGCTGGATTCGAACCAGCGAATGCAGGAGTCAAAGTCCTGTGCCTTACCGCTTGGCGATAGCCCAGTATAAGGTGGGTAAAGGGACTCGAACCCTTGGCCTCCAGAGCCACAATCTGGCGCGCTAGCCA
>JAZQQI010000019.1:0-33116 GCA_045628965.1 Lachnospiraceae bacterium
GAAGAATACAAATATGTGACAGAGTTTGAAAACCGCAACTTCTTCATAGGAAGCTTCGATGGAAATGGAAAAACTGTGACTTTTGAAAACAACTCAGGCAATACGGGGACATTTGCGGCACTCTTTGGAAGTGTAAGTGCAGAGGCGGAGATCAAGAATGTCATAACAGATGGCAGAGTAAATGGGTGTGCTAAATTTACAGGAGCACTAGTGGCAGGCGTTATATGGCAAAATGGTGATGCTGTCAAAATAGACAACTGTATCAACAAAGCTGACGTTAATATAACGAGAAATGATAAAGAATACGTAGGTGGATTAGTAGGCGGAAAATATGTGGACTATTCGTCTGGTTCGGGTACCCAGGTGATGGAGCTTTCAATCACGAACTGTGTCAACACAGGCCAAGTTATGGGTGGGAGCGGTATTATCGGCGACTGCATGGACACATCAGAAACAATTATCTCAGGTTGCATTAACTATGGAGAGAATTTACCAATTACTTCAGGTAAGTCGGACTACGTTAAGGTATACAATAGCTATTCAACTTATGTTGACGAATACGAGCTCAACGGTAAGCCACTGACCAGAGGAACTCAGGTGACCAAGGAAGCGTTTGAGAGCGGCGAGGTAGCATATCTGCTCAATTCGGGAGGTAGCACCCGTACTTGGTACCAAAATTTCAGCAATCAGGATCTATATCCCAGGACAGACGGTGATCCGGTTACTGAAACTGTCTACCGTGGGTATGGAGGCT
This sequence comes from Lachnospiraceae bacterium, assembly GCA_045628965.1. Taxonomy (GTDB): domain Bacteria; phylum Bacillota; class Clostridia; order Lachnospirales; family Lachnospiraceae; genus UBA3766. The sequence goes on from JAZQQI010000019.1 coordinate 755, forward strand.
GCGAGGCTACTACTCCAATCTACTCCAATATAGAGATAGCTCAGAAGGAGCAGGGACACAAGGCCGGTACAACGTACAGCTATGAAGATGGTAAATTTGCAGCCGAATGCCTGTATTGCGATAAGAAGATTACTGCGACACTAAATGTTGAAGACGAAACACTTGGTGCCGGTCCAAAAGGTGCAACGGTAAGCTATAGTGAAGAGTGGATAGCTGCAGGCTGTCCCGATATATGTATCGGTTATGCAGCTGAACAGAATGGCGAATATTCGGAGACAAAGCCTGTGGAGGCAGGTACCTATTATGTTAAGGCATCGGTCGGTGAAGCAGTTGCATACGTCAGCTATGATATTAGGTATAAATGTTTCGCAAACGATAATGTGATTGGCGTTATATATTGCATGAATGATGGTTGTGAACGTCATATCAAGGAAAAGTATCTTACGCTAACACTTTGCGATTATGATACAGTTGATTATGGAGAAGGCGAGAGGGAGAAGTTTAAAGCGTTATTTGGTACGGATGCACCTCAGATAGTTTTCTATTCTGAAGGCAATCTTCTTGATGCGGCTCCCGAAAAGCCGGGCACCTATACAGCAAAGGCCACATTGGAATATGCCGGTGAAAGCTTCACGGCAGAGCTTGAATTCACTATCGATAAAGAGACAAAGAATCAGCCCACAGGCTTAAAGGCTGTTGCGACAGGTTCAATAAACGGTTCAGACGGTAAGATTACAGGTGTGACATCAGAGATGGAATATTCCGTAGATGACGGAAAAAGCTGGAATGATGTAACCGGAACTGAGATAACAGGACTTAAGGCAGGAGAAGTTTTTGTCAGATATAAAGGAGATGATTATTATTTCGAGAGCTCCAATGCTTCAGTAGTTGTTCCAGAGCACAAACACAGTTGGGGAACCTATCATGAGGCAATTCAGGGAAACTGTGTTACAAAGGGACAGATTGAATATTGGGAATGCGGAAGTTCTGCATGTAACGAAAGGCTTGATGCAACACTTAATGTAATTGAAGATATTACAGGTGAAGCTCATGTATACGGTACAGAGGGTGATGCAAGATTTACCTGCGGTGTGTGTGGATATGTAGATACTGATAAGAAGGCTGCGATAGAAGAGGCTGAAAAGAAAGCAGCAGAGGAAGAAGCGGCCAAGAAGGCCGCCGAGGAAGAAAAGCAGATTTCCAACGGGGAAGAAGAGAAAAATTCCGATGAGGAAGAGAAGCAAAATTCCGATGATGGAAAGAAGAACAATTCCGATGAGGAAGAAAATAAGAGTGAAGAGTTGGCTGAAAAAGAAAAAGCAATTGTTCATTACAAGCAGGAGATTGGTGAAATATGTGATACAATTGCCAACTTGGCAAAAATGCTTCGAAACGGCGAATTGGAAGGTGAACAAAGAATTGAGTTTAATGAAGGAACCGCACTTCCGAATTCGATTATACGAACACTGAGTGAAAATGAGGGTGTAGTACTTGTATTTACCTGTACTTATGAAGGAGTTGATTTCAGATTCGAGATAAGCAGCGAAGACGCAAAAAAACTCGATCCTTCGATTCCCTGGTGCGGACCGCATTACCTTGCAAGTATTTTGGGTGTACAAAATGAATAATTGAGAGTAAAAATGAGTAAGGAAATTTTTCCTTACTCATTTTTGAACCCTGGGGGACGATGAGCCATTGGGGACGGAGTCAGGGGCTCAAAAATGATGGTAAGAAAAATTGAGCATAACGGAAGATTTAATTGTAGCGGTATAAAAATTGATTTGAAGTTTTGAGGGTAATATGATTTCAATAAAATATGTAACAACCTAAACAATAGATTAAACGTTTTTTTGATGAAAGTGGGACCTAAGTGGGACTAGAATGGAAAACAAGTGCTAAAGCCTCTATTTGCAAGGGTTCGGTCTCAGCGTCGCAGAGCGCCGCTTTGGTCGGTTCGGCGGGAAAAAGGTCCGCCCGGACCTTTTTCTATTTCTGACTCACCCTCTAACGCACTTGGCTTAAGAGGAAGTCTTTTTATTGATGTTAATGACAGAAAAAATATGAGTTTTGTCAGCGATTTGAATCAAATCGAAGAAACGCTGACGCCCTTCAAAGATAACCTGTCAGCGAATTCGAAGAAATGTCCGAAACGCTGACAAGTGTGATAAAAATAAGAAGCGAAGATGTAGTAAAAGAGAGATCGAATTTTTACATGTAAGGTTCTAAATGGAATGCTTTTTTTGATTGTTGCATTATGGTAAAATTATCTTGTTGTATAAGTAAGAAGTTTGAAACATAAGGAGATAATACAAGATGTCAATAAAGTATGAAAAAAACAAAATCACTTATTTTGATGATGCCAAAGAAGTTATTAAAGAGATAGAAAAAGCGTCAAAGCCGTTGACGGATTGTCCGAATACTGTTAAAGCTTTGGAGGAAGAATACCAAAAACGAAAGAATAACAATCCATACTTAGAGTTAGCGGAGGATATAATACGATATAAAGAAAACGGTGTGGAAGAAGAAAAAGATAATTATTATTTTTATTTGTATTTACAGGAATTAACAAAAAAACAAGAAGAAATAACATATGATTTTCCATTGAAAGATAATGATAAAGTATCGGTTACAGTAAAACCACTGGAACCATTTGTTGAAATAAACGGACGTGAATATGTTAATCCAAAGTGGCATTTATTAGTGTCATATTATATGTATATTGATGCTGCATTTAATCATGTGGAAAATATCAGAGAGTTTCCGGACTGGAAGAACGTTAAGAGAAAGGGAGATAATCCGTTTGAATTTAATAATATAGTTTTTAACACGTGGAAAGAAGAGCAGGGAATACAAGTTTAGGCAACATATATGGCGAAGGATACAATTATTAATTCATTAAAATTTATAAGGCTTCTCCAAAAACATACGAATCCCACCCACCCAATATCACAAGCAAAGCTTCGTGAAATTCTCGGTGAGGAAGAAGCCAAGGAAATCCTCGGGGATAAAGGCACATTCGCCAGAAGGTTAAAAGAAATAGCCGATTATTTCAACAAGGATGCCAGCGGAAAAGTACTTCCGAAGGACGAATGGCGAATTGTTTATCCGGGATATGATAAGGAAGAGAATTCAAAAAACAATATAAAGAATGGGAAGATTTACTTTAATCCCGTCTTTTCGACAACGGAACTTGACTTCTTCGTTCAACAGATTAGAAAATCGGATAATTTTACCGATGAAGAGAAAGCATCCCTTGAAAAGAGGCTTCTTGAAAGTCTGGCTGACGACTATTATGAGTATCCGGCAAAAGAGCCGACGGAACTTGTTCAAAAGGACAATGAACAAATAGAATCCAAACTTCAGGAAAATATCGCTATATTAAGAGACCATATTAAAGATAAGTATATGGTTGAAATGGTTGTAAAAAACATCGGTTCACTTAAGCCTATAAGAGTCAGTCCTTACAGAATCGTACATAGGGACGAATATTATTGGCTTATCGGCAATTGCCACGAAAGAAAATCAAAGACCTCAAATAAGAGATATTACACTAACGAGTATACGTTTTATCGAATTGACCTGATTGAAAAGATTGAAACGGCACATACCAAAGAGGAAACGTATATAGATACGACAACTCCGAAGTATAAAGATTGCGGTAAGCCGTACACGAGATACAGTCGGGAAAAAAGAATTACAAAAGCAAGATACGATGAATTTACTCAATCGTCGATAGATTCAGAAATAAAAAAACAAGAGTTTATTCATGGTAAGGATTTTGGAAACAAGTATTAAAAGGCGCGAAAATGCGCCGAAATTGCTTTTTTGTATTATATTAATCATGCGCTACGCTTAATATTTGCAGGTTTGACGAAAGTCGACCTGCTTTTTGCATGCATTTTTTAATACAGGAGGTGATTGCTTATGAGATTTGCTTTGTTTTTGGACGTTGACGGTGTACTTAACACAAGTAGCACATGTCAGCATACACCGTCAGGATATGTCGGAATTGACAATCCAAGGGTTGAAGTTTTGGCAAAATCATTACAAATGTATGATTGTTTCGAGATTATACTGACATCGGATTGGAAAGAAATGAAAGAGGACGATGATGATTATTTGTATTTGGTTGAAAAACTTGGCTTGTATGGTTTGCATATATCAGAAAAGACAAGTGTCCAAGCAAACAATCGGGGAGAAGGCATAATTGATTTCCTTGAAAAACACCCTGAAATTGATGATTTTGTCATTTTGGACGATCATACGTATGATTTTATGATATATGAACGTTTGTGGGAGAGATTTTTGCTCACTGACGGAATTGAAAAAGCAAAATTTGCATCGGAGACGCCGGCAGTGGAAGCGATGATTTTTCTTGATTATATAAAACAATTTTCATAGAGAGGGGTGACGGATATGGCAGATTTACAACAAGAAACAGTGCCGGGAGCGCTTCTAGACAATCCAAATACTGAATAATAGGAAAAAACAGAAATGTCAGGAGGATGGAATTCAGTTATTATGATGAATTATAGAAATAAATATGGTAAAATTAACTTGTTTTTTTAAGAAAATTCCTCTGCAAATGAATTTTATATGAAAGCAGAGCATATTGTCTGAAATACGATAGATATAAGATAATGAAAAAACAATTCCGATAATTTTGATGCCGATGCGAAAAATTGGCAGAAGGCTTTCAAAACGGAGGATGATGAAAACGAAAATAGTGTATAATGAAGTAAGAATTAAAATAAAAAAAAGGAAGAAAAAGGTATGAATTCATTATTAATGTTATTTAACGCAAACACAACGGCAGTAAATTCACCGGATCTTGGAAGCATAATTGGGGCAGTTTTAGGTATAATGTTTTCCACACTGCCTTTTGTACTGACGTTTATAATCTTGGCTGCAGTAATGATTATTGTTCTCGCATTATATTTGGCGGGCTCAATTGGCGAGTTTAAATTCTTAAAAAAAGTCGGATATGACAAAGCATGGTTTGCATTTATTCCGGTTTTGAGAGCGTATCCGATTTATATGATACCCGAAAACAGAGTTTTCAATCTTGGCGTTTTTCAGATAAAAGACAGAAAAACTGCCGCACTAATAGGAATGCTTGCTCCCTTTGGAGTGAGTGCTGTATTTGTGATTACCTGGTTAGGCGCGGTGATTATACCAATTCTCGGCTTTTTGGTGTATGGGATAGTGATTATGGTGACGCCTGTTGCCAATGTTGCTTTAGCGGCATTTGTTTGGAGAAGGTACTTTGATTTGTATTTGGATTATTTTGATCAATCACAGGCAATAGCATTCTCTATTTTGGCAACACTTATTACTCCTATTTTTGCGATAGTAATGTGGTTTGTTTTACTTAAAAGAGATTATAAACCCATTGCAACGGCAGAAGCAATTACCTCTTCGAAGGAATAGGTTGAAGGGAAAATAAGATGCTTTCGAAACAAATCGGCAAAAAATTGAATATATATGTTCCCGATTATTGCGTTTTTGACTTGGAGACAACGGGCACATCGCCCGTAAAGGATGCAATCATCGAAATTTCGGCTGTAAAAGTTGTAGGCGGAAAGGTTACGGAGGAATTTTCAACTTTGGTGAATCCCATGAGACCGATTCCTTATTGGGCGACTGCGGTTAACGGGATTACTGATGAGATGGTAAAAGAAGCGCCGACTTGTGAAGATGCATTAAGAGAATTTCTGGATTTTGTCGGAGATATGATTCTTGTAGGACATAACATTCATCTTTTTGATATGAAATTTATATGTCGCGACGCGAAAGAATATTGGGAAATGAATGTAGGGAATGATTATATAGATACCCTTCCCATTGCGCGAAAATACCTTCCGGCTCTTGCGCACCATACTCTCGGCGACTTGGCCAGGCATTACGATATAGATACCGAAGGAGCGCATAGGGCATTGTTTGATTGCCATATGAATCAGGAGGTTTTTGAATATTTGAGAGATGAGATGGAAAAGACTTCCAAAGAGAGGGAAGAATTGCCGATTTGTCCGAAATGCGGAAAAATGTTAAAAATCAGAAACGGAAAATATGGAGGATTTTGGGGCTGTGCGGGATATCCCACATGCAGATTTACTCAAAACGTTCATTGAGATAATTGATTTGATGAAAATATGAGTATTGTCAGCGATTTGAGTCAAAACGAAGAAACGCTGACGCCCTCGAAAAATAACCTGTCAGCGAATTCGAAGAAATGTCCGAAACGCTGACGGCCTCAAAAAATAACCTGTCAGCGAATTCGAAGAAATGTCCGAAACGCTGACGCCCTCAAAAAATAACCTGTCAGCGATTTCGAAGAAATGTCCGAAACGCTGACGCCCTCGAAAAATAACTTGTCAGCGATTTCAAGGAAGTGTCCGAAACGCTGACGCCCTCAAAAAATAACCTGTCAGCGAATTCGAAGAAATGTCCGAAACGCTGACGGTTCCGAGAAATAACCTCCATGCAATTAATTTGAAATTACTCTTAGAATAAAAAATTCTTCAAAATCAGCAAATGATAAATTATAATGTGAATTTAAGGGCAGAAAATATAGGCCCAATACAGAAAGGCGATATATGAGAAATAGATTTAGCGGAAAATATTATAAATTTGTTACCGCCGGAGATTTTTCCTTCGCAATTATCGACAGTGTGTCGAATGAAGGACCGGCAAAGCAACTTATTACAAAGGAAGGAAGCTTCCAAATTAGTGAATTAAATTCTGTAATTATCGAAAGTGATAAAATTACATTCAATATAGATCGGGATGATTTGAAAATGACAGGAAAGATTATAATGTCAGATTTTCATCCTTTGAAAAAGAAGGCGATGGGGCCGTTCTCCGTGTTCAGGATGGAATGCAGTCATGAGATTTATTCCATGTATCATAAACTTGGCGGAGAAATACAATATAACGGAAAATACTATTCGTTCGAAAACGGATACGGATATATAGAAGGTGATTACGGAGTTAATTTTCCGAAGAATTATATTTGGTATAATTCGGTCGGACCGGATTATGGAGTAACACTTGCTGTTGCAACGATTCCATTCGGATTTATTAAATTTACCGGAATTCTCGGATTTGTGTCTTTTGAAAACAAAGAATACTATCTTTGCACATATACGGGCGCGAAATTGGTGAATAAGAGTCCGACATATTTTGAAATCAAAAAGGGAAAGTATCATCTAACAGTATCGGTTAAAGAGGTCGGTGGACATATGCTCAAGGCTCCGATAAAAGGTAATATGGACAGGTATATCAAGGAAAATGTCGCTGTAGCGACAGAATTTAAGTTTACAAAGAACGGAGAGATTATTTTGGACAAAAAAGACGCCAAATCTTCTTTGGAATATATGTATTAGGAAGAAATGAACGTTTTGAGACAAAACATCGAAAAGGAGATACTATGGATGCATTTGCAGGATATGTTATATTGATAGTGGGAGTTGTGCTTTTTTTAATCGGAATGACGATGCTTTTTGGTAAAATAAAACTACTTTTTAAATGCAGAAAAAAAACGGAAGCGGAAGTATATTCTGTTAGAAAGAGTGCCGTTTCGGTGCGGGGGTCGAAGGTTTATTCGTATATTCCTCAGTTTTCTTATCAATACAACGAGGTAGAATATATCGGAGAAACTTCATTTTCGACACTCAAAGTCAACAAATACAAACCGAAGGATAAAATGTATATTTTCGTAAATCCGAAAAAACCTGATGATTTCAGGGTAAGGGGCGGAATAGGTGCTTATATAGTCGGAGCACTGTTTGCTTTTGTCGGTACGATGCTGATTGTTTTGTTTTTTATGTGAACAGTAAGAAAAGCAACGAAAATAATTATTTTGCATGCACCTATGATGCTCGGCAATTCGATTGCCGATGCGGTTTTTGTCTAAAGAGAATATCGTTCAAATAAAATGATAAAAGATATCGATTTTTTCCGAATCTGCTTGTGGCAGGTTCGGATATTTTATGCCCATTTTGTGGATTTCACAAGTTTAACACATACATTTCACAAAAAAATCACAAAGTGCCTTTTTGGGAAAAGATTTAACTAAATTATCACAATTTACGTATGGACATAAAGGACAAAAAAGGGATAAAATATTCAAAATGTTGGATTGAAGTATGAATTTTGGGGGAAATGAGTCAATGATAAATGGTGGTATCAACAAAGTAAACATCTGCTATGCGGTTGATGAAAAATACACGGATTGCCTAAAGGTGTCCATGTATTCGCTTCTCAAAAATCGAAACCGCGAAGTTTCTTACGAAATCATTGTTATTAACTCGAATTTGCCCAAAGACAAACAGGAAATATTTAATTCGCTTATTGAAAACGAATCGGATGTAAGTATACGATTTGTTGACGTTTCGGACGTAAAAGAACTGAAAGTCGAAGCAAGTTCCTACTTAAGTGCCGCCACATATTACAGGCTGTATCTTTTGTCGGAGGAATTTGCATCTTACGACAGAATCTTATATATCGATTGCGATACCGTGACTGAAAAAGATGTTTCGTCCCTTTTCTTCTCGGATTTGGAAGGACAATCGGTGGCGGCTGTTGAGGAAATAAGTTTCCGACAGCTGAGCATGTCTAAGAAGGCAGTGTTCATTGACGGCAGGATTCCCTACAATGTTGACAATTATCGAAGGGATGCGCTTTTGATGAAACACCCCGAAAGTTATTTTAACGCAGGAGTAATGCTTTTTGATTTGAAAAAGTGTCGTTTAGAAGTGAATTTCGAGGACGCGACGAAGATTTATCGTGAAAAGCAATATTATTTTAACGACCAGGATGTCTTAAACATTCTTTTTGACGGCAGAGTCAAACTTCTGGATTATGAATGGAATTATCAAAATTATGCAGAGGCACTTTGCAAGTTTAGACCGGAAATTTACCGCGAAATGTATGCGGATGTAATAAGAAGTTCGCCAAGCATCATTCATTATGTCGGGCATAACAAGCCGTGGAACATAGATGTTGAACTGGGAGAGATTTATCACAGATACGAAAAGGAGATTGAAAATGAGAAAGCTTAAAAGAAGTGTGGAAAGATATAACAAAGAGAGAAAAATTCTTACGGCGGCATCCTGTGTTGCTTTATCGGTCGCACTTGCGTTTGCGGGACCTGCGATGACCGTAAGTGCAGCAAGTCCTATATACGGCAATGTTCCAAGCAGTGTTTCGTTTGAAAATGCAAAAGAATATAATGTTAGTGATAGAACACTCATAAAAAACGGAGAAATCACAATTAATATTGACGAAGACGGTTCGTATGTTCTTAAAGGCACCAATAGTATAAACAATTCATATGTAGATGTAAAGATAAACGTGGCTAAGAGTGCAAACGTTAATCTTCTTTTAGATGATTTGCATATTATAAATGATGACACTACAACGGTAGCATCGGGCACTTCAATACCCGGAGCACCGGATGGAAAAAGCCCCATTACCGTAGAAGGAACAGCCAATGTATATATAAAAAAGGACTCATCAATTGAAGCTGTAGCGAATTTCTTTACTGTAAACGAGAACGGAAAAATTAATTTCGTAAAATCAGAGGAAAATAATGCTACATTAACATGCTATCCGGCCACAAAGATAAAAGGATATGAATGGGCAGATGCATCTTGCGGCACCGGCATTATATCTTTCCTTGGTGCCAACGTGGAAATAAATACGCAAACAAAATCACGTGAGGTATATAATGGCGGAGTGAAGTTTAATTCTAGGGTTTATATTGAGGGAACAGGCGTTAAGTTCGGAGATAATGCCAATTTCGAAAAGCTCATATCAGACAATTATAAGTTTGACGATGAAATGAATCTGAAAAAAGGTACCAGATTAGATTCCTCAGATGTATATTATTCAGATGCCCAAATAGTACATGATACTCACGGGAACCCACTTGTAAAGTATAAGAAAATTTCCGGAATTACGGCGGGCGGAGAGGTTGTTCAGATTAATAATGACAAAGTATCCGGAATTAAGGCCGGAAATAACGGAACTATAGACAATATCTATTTAAGAGAGGGCCGAAATTATGTATATGTCAAAGAGGATTCGGAAATTAAGAGGTATATATATTGGAATAGTTCTACTCCAGACCCTAATCCCGTAAATGCATACCTTGTAAAGTTAATAGATTCCGTTACAAATGAGGAAATGAAATCTTATTATATTGCGTCAGGAGAGAAGGTTTCACTTCTTGAAGACAGTAATCAATATGATTATTCCTATTACCTTGAAGGCAATCCATCCGAAAGCGTAACCTCCGACTCTGTTGTTATTTCCGATATGAATATAATGGTTACAAAAACCGAAAAGGAACAGATAAAAGTATATGTGGATGGCACGGAACACAGTTTTACTTATGGACAAACTCTGGAATCAAAGGGGTTAACATCAGGTTATATTGACTCTGAAGGCAATTGCTACTCTTCGGGTACGCAGGTTACAGGTCCCATGACGCTTTACACTATCAACCTCACAAGTGAGACAATAAACGGAAAAATATGGTTCAAATTGAATTCGGCGGACAATGTGAAAGAATTTGCCGATTTGGTAAATAATAATAAAGCTACCAATATAAACGGCTATTTGAATAGCGACGTTACTTTGAACAATGATTTTTGTATGATAGGAAGTTCTACGAATCCTTTTATGGGAACTTTTGATGGCAACGGTCATACTGTAACGCTTAATTTAAATAAAGATTCTGAAGGAGTTGGTCTTTTCGGATACATTTCAAAGGGTGCGACCATTAAGAATGTTGTAACAAAAGGAAGTGTATCGGGCAAATATCATGTGGGTGCTTTAGTCGGAAAAGTTTTAGATCAAAGCGGTGCAAGCGTTACGATAGAAAATTGTATCAATGAAGCAGATGTGGTAGCAACGGAGAATTTTCCCGCAGGTATTATAGGAGGAATAGAAACCACAGACGGAGCCCAACTTGAAGTTTACGTTAAGTCTTGCGCCAACAGAGGAAACATTTATTCAACAAGAACAGAGTATATAGAACTTGTGCGTGTAGGCGGAATAGTAGGATACGGAACGAATAAAACTCAAATATACAATACCTATGATATATCAAATGCTTCATTCATCGGAAACGGAAAAGTGGCTATGTCCGGTTGCTATTCGGTTGCATCGGAAGGAAACGGATTAACTAAGAAATCTTTGGAGAGTTTTGAAAGCGGAGAAGTAGCATATCTTATTAATAAAATCGCAAACACAGAGATATGGCATCAAACCTGCGGACAGGGCTTACCTGAGTTAAGCGGTCAAACGGTATACGCAGGATATAATGATTGCGACGAAACGGAGCTTTCCTATGCAAATACTGAGTTCCTTCATACCGAAATGGGACATCACAATAATGAAAGTTACAGTTATGAAGAAGGCACAATACATGCCGGTTGTATTTATTGCGCAGATTCCATCGACGCAGAAGTAATAATTACTGAAGAAGAATTAACAAACAATATGAAAGGCGTTACCGTTGACTACAGCGAAGAATGGGAAAAGGCAGGCTATCCCGATATTCTCATAAAATACTCCGATGAGGAAAACGGCGATTATACGGAAACTTTACCCAATGCTGAAGGAACCTGGTACTTAAAGGCGTTTATCGGTGAACAGGAAATATCCGTAAGCGATACTTATACAGTCAATCCTGCGAGTGAACCGGAGGAAAATGATCCGGAAGAGAACGACCCTGAAGGTACAAATGAAGGCGAAAATGATCCTGAAGGTACAAATGATCCCGAGGGCGAAAACAATCCTGAAGGTACAAATGATCCCGAGGGCGAAAACAATACGGAAGGCTTAAATGAAGGAGAGAAGAAGACTGAAGGTACAAATGAAGGCGAAAACGAAGCACCACAAGGTACAATTGAAGGTGAAAATAAGTCTGGGGAAGAGGAGTCCGCTGAAACTTCAGAAAACTTAAAGGAAGAAGATAATACTTCGGAAACAGACAATAATGAAGAATCAGATTTGAACGACGATGATAAAGAAAGCGGAAACAATGACGAAAACAAACAGAATGATATAGGACAAAAAACTCCTGAACAACAGTATTATGAATCCTTGCAGGAAGTTGAAAATGAAATTTTGTCCTTGATTCAGGACGACTCGGACGAAAAAAAGGAAATTGTATATACCGGCGGAGAGGCTTTGCCTCAAGGCATTATTAAAGCTTTGGCAGAATGCCCCAATGCAATACTTGATTTCAGAACCACATACGAAGGAAAAGAGTATCATTTTAGAATTGAGGGAGGTTTCGGAGACCTTCTGGATGAAAACATTCCTTGGTTCGGCCCATTTTATCTGGCGTGGTTATTCGGTGTTGTAGAAGATTAAGCAGAAAAGCAGACGCAACCGACAGACATGAAGGTCCCGACATTAACGTCGGGGCCTTTTGTCGTATAAAATATTAATTTATAAAATTTGAAATAAGTTTTTCATTTTGTTATAATCGGATACGAATGTCGAAAATTCATTATTTTCATTCGGCGGTTTGTTGCAATGCTGCGGATATGTGTTGCACAAAAATATAAATATCGGAAGGAATTATCCGTATGGCAGAACAGACAAAGGAAAAAGAAAACGATACAAGTTTTTCATATTTTGACGGCAGTGAATTTTCAATTTTTGAAAATGAAGATAGGGACAATAACTCTTCGAAGAATGAACTTGTTGCGGAAAACAAAATCACATTTGTTACCTACGAAGAAAAACTAAAGGAACTATCCGAAAAGAAAAAGAAACGAAACGAAAAATTAAAAAAAATCGGAAAATATGCAGGTATTTTAGCTTCACCCGCAGTAGTGCTCGGACTAATTATTTACGGTGTGGTTAACTGGCAAAACAGAATTTCAATTGTAACAGGAGCGCAAGATAAAGATGAATTAATCAGAACCGCGGATACATATTATGTATACGGATTGTCGGAAAATACCGGCAGATGTTGGATAGATACAGCCGGAATTTATTGTGACCCGAATGACCCTTATTTGTACGGAACTCTGTCGTTTGATCACAGCGAGGTGGATCATCCTACGAATATCGGCTTGAGTGTATATGTTTATGAATCGCAAGAGGATTACGAACCGACCGAACGTGACTTGTATCAGGCAGAAATTATCCCAATTGAAGGATTTGATCATGAGTATGATTTTGAAATTCACATTCCCCAAAAGGAACTTGCGAACATAAATTATACATGCATCGAGATTAATGAACTTGACTTTGATGACGGAACAAAATCTTATACAGTGTATTCCACTCTGACGAGAGTCGAACAAAGGATTCCTTTCACTGCCTTTATGAGCAACAAGATTACATATTATGAGGAACCCTTTTCAAAAAACAAATATGATTATTTCTTGAATATGGTTGAGTTCGGAACAGAGGATACGTTTGTTGATTTTACCTGCGACGTTGAAGAAAATGAATCTGCCAATTTGACAAAAAAAAGAAAAAAACATGCGGATAGCGTAGCACAAAACGCATACCTGATAGTAGACGGTGAAGAAAAGCAGCCTTTTTTGATTTATGATATCGGCGAAGACGGACAAATCGAATATATGTTACGATTCGGAAGCGTTGACATGAATGCGATGAATGTTAATCTTGTTATCGGGAATACGACATTTAAGTTAAGATAGTATAGACGGTTGTCTGCGAAAAAAAGAAAAAGGTTTTGATGCATCGCTTATAATCAAAATGCTTCCTACACTTGCTGTTAACGTGGCACTTTTGGGAGCAATAGTATTTTTGAATTTCAAAATTCAAAACGAAAATATTGTTGACACAATTATGTTTTGTTGTTATAGTGTTTGGGTTGTTGAACTTGTGGGATTTGGCGGAAGGCCGTTTTCGGACAGGGGAGTAATATTTAGTTAATCGGAATGGGAGAGAGATTGATGAAAAAAAACATGAAAACAAATTTGACGGTTTTATTGTGCACATTGGCTGCAGCTGCTTCTTTGACCGCTTGTAATATAGCAGGCAATGATGACAGCGTAATTGAAGAACTTCCTGAAAAAACGGAAGCTGCACAGTTGGAAAACAATACTGACGATGATACGGAAGATGAGACAGATGTTGATGACGAAGATGAGACAGATGTTGACGCTGAAGATGATAATGATGCAGACGCCGAAGGCGAAGATGACGGTGAAGTAAGCCAGAGCTATACAGACAAATATGTTCTTGGCTCATATGACGGAAATACATATACAAATGATTACTTCGGAATTGCAATTACAATCGATGATGATTGGACATACAATTCAAAAGAACAGATTCTTGCAGCAAATCAGATGGCATCCGAGTTGGTTTCGGATGATTTCTCGGATGTATTTTCGAGCACAAATGTGTTTATCGATATGCTTGCCAACAATGCAAATCAGATGGATGTTACGCAGGTCACAATTGAGAAACTTCAGGGTATGGCAACAGTTATCACAGAGGATAAATATGTTGAACTCAGTAAAGACCAGGTAATCGCAAGTCTTGAATCAATGGGTCTTGAGAATGTTGTAGGTTCTGTTTCTGAGAGAGAACTTGCCGGTGAGGTACATCCTTCACTTGTTGCAGAAGGTGAGTACATGGGAGTTCCTTTCTATCAGGAACAGGTTATCATCAAAGGTTATAACGGTTACATTATGAGTGTTTCGGTATGTACATGGCAAGAAAACAAAATTGACGAAGCTTTCGATATGTACTATAAAGTTGACGATATTATCGACAGCCTTGAAGATCTTGGAGCAGAAGAGTAATTTTATTTTGAATATTTATGATGAAGAGAGTCGTGTGGTGCGGCTCTCTTTTTAATGTAATTATCGTATAAACAAGTTGTTTGAAGACTGCATTTTGTGATAAAATATGACGCGGAAGGATAACTTTTGCATTTATAAAAATCAGGCAAAGGAGCGGAAAAATGTTTGATATTATGGCTTTTTTTAGGAAACACAAAAGAACGATTACGATTCTTGTTGCGATAATTGTCCCGTTGGTGGTTTTTATTGCCGCCTCGAATACAGCGTCGGCATTCGGCGACTATAACGATTATGACTATGATTATGATTACGGCGGAAGCTCAGACTGGGGCGATTATGACGGAGGTTCCGGAGACAGCGGAATAATAGATTTAGTATTTTTCCTGTTTGGCATCGTTTATGACTTGTTTGGATTGCCCGGTGTATGTTGCTTGGCAACGATTCTGATTATTATTGTGGGAGTGGTAACCATTGTAAGCACTGCAAAAGAAAAACGAAGGAAAAAGTATTCGTCCGATAAGTATAAAGGAACGGCAACGGATACTCAGATGAATGATATGAAATTTACAAATAATTCTAATGTTACGAAAAGGCCTAAGGCACCCGATGCTCCTAAGCCCAACAGAACAACTGAGATAGTAAAAATTATAAGCGCGAATGACGAACTCTTTACCGAACCTGATTTCATCACATATGCAAAGCAGGTTTATACGGATATTCAGTACGCGTGGTGTGCAAGAGATTTGTCTCCCGTTCAGGCAATTCTTCACTCAAATCTTTATGAGAGAACGCAGGCTCAGCTTGATATGAAAAAGCGTGATAAGGTTGTTCCCCATCTTGAAAGACTTACTGTTGAGAATGCATATATGACGGCATACCGTAGGGATAAAGAGTATGAATATGCTGTTGTTTATCTGTCATCCAAGATGATTGATTACCAGACCAATGAAGACACAGGCGAAGTACTTTACGGTGACAGAACCACTCGTTGGGAGATGCATTATCTTATGACATTTATGAGATCTGTAAAGGTTAAAACTCCGAAGATGGGCGCTGCTTCGCGCGCATTCAATTGTCCCAACTGCGGCGGTACCATGAACGGCTCGACAACCTTCGGCGTATGCCCTTATTGCGGAAGCTCTGTTAAGAGCGGCGAATACGGATGGGTTCTTTCTGACTTCAGCCAGGCCAAGAATAATACTCCGGATATGGGAATTGTTGTTGAAGATGAACAAAATCAGTAAATGATGTTATTCGGTTAATATGAAAAGGAAATGGTAGTACGGATATGAAAAAAGCATATTACATTGTTGCAATAATCATAGGTGCACTTGCGACAATTCTTTTGGAAGCAGGGGCAATAATCGTATTTACCGATTCGCATCCGGATAGGTCGCTTGCTTTGTTTATGTTTCTTTTGGGATTGATTCCTTTGGGAATGGTTGTTGTGTCTGCAATCGGTTTGGCTGAATATTTGTATGTACCCGGTGTCATAACAGTGAAATTGGGTGTTTTTATCGCGATGGCGGGCGTTTCGGCTCTTAAAATTGCCATTGAGGAGAGCACTGATGCGGAAAATTATTTATTAATAGGGTTTTTAGTTTTGTCCGGCTGTCTTTTGGTAGCTGCAGGGATTTATTGGAACAAAAAGCATGTAGAGCGAAAAGGCATGTCTTTGGACCAAAAGAGAGTAAAAATAAGTGCAGAAGTATTTTACGCGTTTGCTTCGGATGAATATTTTATCAAGCAGGACGGATACAATCCCGGAAGTGCAATAATTGTTCCGGCGGAGACAGATGAAGAAATAAAAAAATATGCGATGTATCCGATTTGTTATTATTTGTTTTGGCTTTTGAGAAAGAACTTTGTAAATGATAAATTCAAGGCAAAAGTCGGCGCAGAGCAGGTGGAAGGCTGCATAAGCGGCGATATTTTACCTTCGGAACTGATAAAAAAGATGAATTACCGAATAAAAGGCCAATATTTGACAAAAGAGGCAGCCGAATTTACTGCGTATTACTTGGATAATAAAGATTTTTGCAACGCGGACAGAAAATTGATTTTTGATTATTATGAAGCAATAAATAATCCGGAAGGCGATTACTATTTTGTTGAATACTCAAAAGATACGGCACGAAAGATGTTTATTTTGATTGAAAAATCATATGAGGCGTGGAAAGTACGAAAAAACGGTAATAATTGGAGCCAAACGTCCGGATATGATATGGGTTTGAAAGAAACTCAATTTCCGGACATGGATGAATTCAAGAAAAGGTTAAATTTGCAAAACATCAATTCGAAAGAAGCAATTCAAAAGCTTGTTGAAGAAAAAGAAATAGAAAAAGTTTATCTGATTACTAAAAAACTCGGTGGAAGCGAAGGAGAAGACAATATGATTTATCTTCTTTCATCAAACGTGCCGAGAAAAGAAAAAATCGATATGAAACTTGAGGCAATTGAGGCTGCTTTTTACGGAGGTGTACGTCGTCACAACCTGGCAGATGATTTCGGTTGCATGAAATATTCGTACAAAGCCGAATATAACGAAGACAATTCGTATATGCCCGTAAAATTATCGGCAGTGGGAGAAGGCGGCTTCGGAAAGCCTAAATTTTCATTTGATATGATAATGGCCGGATTAAAGTAAAAGATATTTCTTGAAAGAGCAATGCGATGCTTGTTTGTTTTTTCTCTATGGGTAAAACCCGGTTAATGAAAGTTCGACAGGGATTAAATTAATGACGGAATACAACCAAAAACTTATAAAAATAACGATGCCGATAGCACTTCAGCAATTGATGTTGGCACTTGTTGCAGTCGCCGATGCGATGATGCTTGGAAGCATTGAACAAAATGCCATGAGCGCCGTAACTTTGGCTACTCAGATTCAGTTCATACAGAATCTTCTTCTGGGTTCGGCGGTCGGCCCTGCGGCAATCCTCGGAGCTCAATATTTTGGTAAAAAAGATACGGCTTCGGTACAGGATATTTTTAATACGGCACTTCGTTTGACTTCTCTCATAAGTATTCTGTTTTTTGGCTTGTGCTTTTTATGCCCTGAATTTCTTATGAAATGGTTTACCGACAGTCACATACTTATAGAAATAGGAGCAAAATATCTTCGTATTGCGGGATGGTCGTACCTTCTGGTGGGAACGTCGATGACGCTTCATTCCTTTATGAAGGTAAGTGAACATGTTAAGGCAACGGCCGTTATAAGCGTAGGAACTGTTGTTATCAATATAATTTTAAATGCAATTTTTATCTACGGTCTTTTCGGTATGCCGAAGATGGAAGCAGAAGGAGCTGCGCTTGCCACTGTTTTGTCAAGAATAATCGAACTTATTGCATGCGTATTGCTTGTATGCCGAAGAGACTTTTTGTCACCGAATATCAAAAGAATTTTCGTGTACAACAGAACTTTGATAAAAGATTTTTTAAAATGTATGGGTCCGCTTTTGGGCGCAAATATGTTATGGGGAATAGGATTTACGTCATATACTTCATTTATGGGACACCTGGGAGAAGATGCTGCGGGAGCCAATTCGGTTTGTTCCGTGGTGAGAGATTGCGTATGTTGCGCAACAGACGGACTTGCTACGGGAGCCGGCATTATTGTCGGTAACGAACTTGGCGCCGGAAGGCTTGATACTGCCAAAACTTTTGGAAAGAAAATGGTCAAAATCGCTTTTGTTACAGGATTTATTTCGACCGGAGTAATGCTTGTTTTGATATATCCCATATCAACGTTTGTAAAATTAACGCCCGTAGCAAGAAATTTATTGTATGGTATGATGGCCGTGATGGCAGTATATATGATAGGAAGATGTGTAAATACGATTGTTATAAACGGTGTATTTGCGGCAGGCGGAGATACTCTTTTTGATATGTACTCGCTTGCGGTAGCCATGTGGGGGATTGCGGTACCTTTGGCTGCGCTCGGAACGTATGTGTTTCACTGGAATCCGGTCCTCGTATACGCAATGACTTGTCTTGACGAGGTCGGAAAAATCCCCTGGGTTATGTTTCATTTCAAAAAATATAAGTGGGTTAAGGATTTGACGCGCCAAATGAATCCTTAACTTGTAAAGAAACCGAGGTTTCATACAAAAATGAAAGATAAATTCAAAAAATTCGGCAAAAAAATCACAGAAAACAAAGTTGTCGATGCTTTCAAAAAGAAGACAAAAAAGTCACGGGAGTTACTGAAAGACGGAAAAAACGGCGGTATAATCCTTCTTTCTTTGTATTCGGCACAGTTTTTGTACGGATGTGTTCTCTATATCTTCGGTAAAGTGCTTCCTGTGCCGATTGTTATTCTTGCAGGTCTTTTGGCGGTAATTATCATTTCGGAATTATGTGCGCTTCTTATCAAACTTCTTTTGGGAGGCGGCAAACGTTCCAGAGTTTATTTCTATATTGCGATTCTTCTGTCGGTTGTTTCCAACATTAATTCCGTTTCGAATTATAACGTTTGGGCAATTGTCATAGCATTGGCAATGCCTCTTTGCGTGGATGTTTTCGGAAGATGTCTTTTTGGCATGATAATCAAAAAACACAAGGTTCATATCGGCGGCGTTAGCATGCTTGTATTGTCTTTCGCGATAATTTTGCTTTTCGGATTTGTTTTCAGATTCGATTGCTTTGGCCGTGATGTGAAAAGTATATATTTGAGTCTTGGACCTTCTGCTCAAAATGAAGTTGAAGGGTTTAGCGAATATTTGCAAAACGGTCCGTTTACCGTTAAGACATTGGACTACGGTTCTTCGGGGGACGAAGATTTGGTTACGGAGAGTGTTGATGTATCTTATATTGCCAATAATGACGGATTCATGTCACTTTCCAACAAATTGTATTTTGAATCGGATTTAAGCCAAACACCCGTTGCAGGAAGAATTTGGTATCCGGAAGGTTTGTCGAATTGCCCGGTTTTGTTCATAGTGCACGGCAATCATGATTTTGCGACACCCTCGCATCTGGGTTATGATTACCTTGGAGAGTATCTTGCATCCAACGGATATACTGTAGTTTCCGTGGACGAAAACCGTCTTAACGAATTGTCGAACGAAAATGATGCGCGGGCAATTCTTTTCCTTGAAAACATCAAGGCTTTACTTGAAGCAAACCGTGATACAAACAGCCCGATTTACGGTCTTATTGACGATGAAAAGATTGCGGTTGCAGGTCATTCGAGAGGCGGAGAAAGCGTTTCTACCGCATTTCTTTTTAATGATTTTTCTTCGTTTCCCGATAACGGAAATATCAAACTTAAATATGATTTCAATATTAAATCCGTAATTGCGATTGCGCCTACCGTTGACCAATACAATCCGGCAGGTCATTCGGTTGAACTCGAAGAGGTCAATTACCTTTTGATTCATGGCGCAAACGATCAGGATGTTGTATCTCTCATGGGCGAGAAACAGTACAATAACGTTGAATTTTCGAGAGATTCCGACAATTCTCATTTTAAAGCATACGTATATATTCTTGGCGCAAATCACGGACAGTTTAATTCTTTGTGGGGGCGTTATGACAGTTGGCCGGGATTTAACGGATTCTTGAATACATCCAAGCATTTGTCCGAAAACGAACAACAAACGATAGCAAAGGCTTACATTCGTACTTTTCTTGATGCGACGCTTCTCGGAGAAGAAAAATATGCAAATCTTTTGAAGGACAATACCGAATATATGGCCTCGCTTCCTCAAACAATCATTATTTCGAATTATATGGATTCGAATTTTGACAATCTCTGTTCATTTGACGAAGAACCTGATTTGAACAAAGGCGAAGACGAATCCATAGGTGTTAACTGCTACGGCATGAGTTCATGGCGCGAAATAAAGAACAGCTTCGGAAACGGAATGGACGAAAACTATGTTCTTGATTGCAGATGGCCTGCCGAGTCGGAACCTATGATTGAAATTTCTTTCCCCGCGAGAGATGTCTCAAAGTCTGATATTTCCTTTAGAATTGCCGATATGACGGAGGATGATCCTAAGGATGCAAAGGTATTAAAATACAGTGTTCAGCTCGTTGATGCATATTATAACAGTGTTGATGTCGATACTCCCGGAATGATATATCCGGCATTGGCCGTACAATTATACAAAACAGATGTATTTATGAATACGTATGAATACAAACATCAGATGGAAACGATATTTATCCGAAAACCCGACCTGTCAGAAAATGAAGAATTTGATTATACCAAGGTTTGCAAAATCAGAATTTATTTTGACGGAAGTGAATACGGTAATATCATTTTGGATGATATCGGTATTACGGACAAAGACTAAATTTCTTGCGGAATTCCCCAGACTTCTTCCGGGACAAAGTAAGTTAAAGACATCGAGATTTTTATGTTGTTTATCACGACATATATTATGAATTCGCGCTTTGTGGCCGTAGACCTTTTTAAATAATAGGACAATATGTCATAACGTTCGTTCTCGAGTTTAACCAATAGCGGAATAATATGTCCGTCCGTGTCAAATCCGGCAATGACGGGCACAGTCAGTATTGAATTAAATGATGAAGACGGGTTTGTTTTTATCGGCATGAAATTGGACTCCTTTTCGGTGATTACCAATATAGCAAACAAATGTTCGGCAGTCAATATACAAAACGAACAAATTTTCGAGGATAAAAATTGTGACATTTTTTGCGTAAAATTTTGGCGGATATGCGTAAAAATGTTTTTACTTTCAAGAAACTAAAAGTGTACAATAGATGTACATTAGTGTTATTGGCTAATAGTGTCGGAAAGTGTGTAAAAGGGTTTAAATACAATCGGAGGAGAGGGTTATGAGCGATCAGTTGACAAGGCTCGACAGTTACGAAGAATTCATTCCCAAACTGAAAAGATGTATGGACAATATCGGAAATGAAATTATCACCATTGCATATACCGATATCAAGTACTTTAAGTATTTTAACGATACTTACGGTTATCAGCTGGGGAATGACCTTTTGGTCAGGCTGGCAGAAATGATTTCCAAGGAGAGGGACATGTTTTTGTGCGGAGCCCGTGTGGTTTCCGACAATATTGTGTCGGCAGGTTGCGTAAGGGGATGCAATTGCGAGCAGATAATAAAATATATGAAATCTGCGTCCGATCAAATGGAAATCGAGCTGAGAAAAGAATTTAATTGCAACAGAATTCGCTTGACGACGGGAGTTTTTTTTATCACGAGCGAAAATGCCGAAATGGATCCGGAAACAGCGGTATCCAACGCAAATCTTGCAAGAAAACAGGCAAAGGATACGGGAACGGCTGAAATAGTTGTTTTTGAAGAGAAAATGGCGGAAAAAATCAACAAGGAAATTGAGATTCTGTCATCAATCGATGAAGCAATGGAAAAGCACGAAATAAGAGCGTATTATCAGCCCAAAATCAATTCTGTTACGGGCAAACTTATCGGCGCGGAGGCTTTGGTCAGATGGAGGAAGCCAAACGGAAGTTGGATGTATCCCGATGATTTTATACCGGTTTTGGAGAAGAGCGGACAAATTGTGAAGGTCGATTACTTTATGTACGACGAGGTGTTCGCGTATATCAGAAAAAGAATCGATCAAAGGAAATCGGTGGTTCCGATTTCAATGAATGTGTCGCGCATGCACTTGAAAAAGCCGGGGATAGCTGCATATGTCAGAACTCTTTTGGACAAATACAATATCCCTCCGGAACTTATCGAATTTGAAATAACAGAGAATGTGTTTATCGAAAATACGGAAACCGTAAAAGAATTTATTGAAGCGTTTCACTCGATGGGTGTGAGAGTTTCGATGGATGATTTCGGTTCGGGTTATTCGTCTTTGAATCTTTTGAGTCAGATTCCCATCGACGTAATCAAACTTGATAAGTGTTTCCTTCACTCGGCAGATATGAGCGAGAAAGAGAAACTGGTAGTTTCGAATATCGTGAGAATGACCAAGGATCTCGGAATGGATTCGCTTTGCGAAGGCGTGGAATCCAACGATCAGAGCAAATTCTTAAAGAGTATAGGCTGTGATGTTCAACAGGGATATTATTTTTCCAAACCTATATCAAGGGAAGAATTTGAAAAGTTATTGTAAAAAAACGAATATAATAAAAGCGGTTCATATATAAACAACATGGGGGTGTGTTATGGGAAAAAGTGACGAGATTCGTTTGTTGAACGAAAAAGTGTCGGCGTTGGAAAAGGAGCTGACAGAGGCCAAGAGTCAGATAAAGTTAGGCGAGAAGAAACTTGATGTTACGAACAAAATTACTCATGCAGGATTGTGGTTTGCATATTTTGACGAAAAAGGCGAGCAGACCAAGGTTGAATTCTCGGATGAATTCAGAAAAATGATTAACATGACAAAGGAAGAATTCCCGGATTCTGTCGAATCCATGGGCAAAGTTGTACATCCGGATGACATAGGTCCCATGTATGATTGTTACGGTAAGGCGTATGCTGACGTAACAGGCAGATTTAAATACGACATTGAATACCGTATTATGGTCAAAAACTACGGATACAAGTGGTTTCATGCGGTAGGAGAAATTTTGCGAAGACCCGACACTACGCCGTTTTTGTTCCTCGGAACCTTTGATGACATAGATGACAGAAAGGTGACGAAGGAAGCGTATGAAATGACGAAAAAACGTCAGGATGCAATAGATTCCATGATGCTTGAGGGTTCATGGAGCATGAGTCTTGTGGAAAACGATGTTTCTGACCCGAATGCGCCGATGGTTTTTTCACAGCAGTTTAAAAAGCTTCTCGGATACAGGGATTCAAATGATTTCCCTGATATCATGTCATCGTGGATTACAAAAATTCATCCGGATGACGTATCGGCCGCTTCCAATCGTATTGCGGAACAACTTGCAGACAAAAGCGGCAATACGGATTTCGATCTTCAGTACAGAATGCTTCATAAAGACGGAACATACAGATGGTTCAGAGCATCCAGCGAGGTTGTGTGGTCCAAAGACAGAACACCGTTAATGATAGCGGGAACAATTCTTGATATCACGGAAGAAAAAGAAAACCGTGCACGTTTCGCGGAAGAGATGTCACCCAATCTGGAAGCGCTCACATCGGCAATAGACGAGATTACATCGGCCGTAAGCGAAGCAACGATTCAGATTCAGAATGTTGCGGACCGCCAGAATGAAATTTCAGGTTCGGCACAGAACATTGAGAGAGCGGTAGACAAGTCGATGGAAATTATCCAGAGCATTCAGCAGATTGCAGCACAGACGAATCTCCTTTCGCTTAATGCTTCCATCGAAGCGGCAAGAGCGGGCGAAGCAGGACGCGGATTTGCGGTTGTAGCATCGGAAGTATCGAATCTTGCACAGTCAACAAAGGATACAACGTCCAATATCGCGGCAATTCTTAACGAAATGAACGGAGCCGTAAAGAACGTCATGAATCAGATAAAAGAAATCGACGACAGTATTACTTCGCAGAGCGCAAACATGGAAGAGATAAACGCTTCCATCGTAGAGTTGCAGGAGAGAGCAGCAAGAGTTGGCACAGTTGCCGATACGCTTTATAAGTAGTAAAATAAATATCGTTATAAAATAAAAAAAGGCGGAACCCGGTAACGGGCTTCGCCTTTACGAGGTTTATTATGCAATACAGAAACGACAGATACGGCAATCCTATTTCGGTTATCGGGTACGGTTGTATGAGGTTTACGAAAAAAGGAAATTCAATAGATTTTGAGAAAGCTGAAAAAGAGGTGCTTCACGGAATCGAGTGCGGAATCAATTATTTTGATACGGCATACGTTTATTCGGGAAGCGAAGAATGCCTCGGCAAAATTCTTGAGAAAAACAATGTTCGCGATAAGGTGAAAATCGCAACGAAACTTCCGCATTATCTCATAAAATCGCTTGCGCAGACGGAAAAGACGTTTAACGAAGAACTTAAAAGATTGCGCACAGATCATATCGATTACTATTTGATGCACAGATTTACCGATATAAAAAACTGGGAAAATTTAAAAAGTTTCGGAATCGAAGAATGGATTGAAGAAAAGAAAAAGTCGGGAGCAATCGGACAAATAGGTTTTTCATATCATGGCGACGGCGACATGTTTTTGAAAATTCTTGATGTGTACGATTGGGATTTTTGTCAGATTCAATATAATTATGTCGATGAATACACGCAGGCGGGCCGAAAAGGATTAAGGGAAGCGGCCAAGAGGGGAATTCCGGTAATTATTATGGAGCCTCTTCGCGGTGGAAAACTTGTGAATCTGCTTCCGGAAGAAGCAAAAAAAATAATCAAAGTGGATACGCATCAATGGTCCGCAGCCGAGTGGGGATTGAGATGGCTTTGGGACCAAAAAGAAGTGACATGCGTTCTCTCAGGCATGAATACGACGGAAATGATAGACGAAAACGTACGAATTGCAGATGAAACGGATGCAGGAGTTCTCGGACCTGATGAATTTATTGTGTACAGAAGGATAAAAGAAGCAATACAGAGAACGGAAAAAGTCGGTTGCACAGCTTGCGGATATTGCATGCCGTGTCCGAAGGGCGTTGACATTCCGGGAACTTTTGCCGCATATAATCTGATGTATTCGGACAAAAAAGGAACCGGACGATTTGAATACGCGAGAAACATCGGGTTGAAACAAATTCCGGGATTTGCATCCTTATGCGTCGGATGCGGAAGATGTGAAAAACTTTGCCCGCAAAGCGTTGAAATACGGGCAAAACTGAAAGAAGCGGACAAGGCGTTAAGACCGTGGCCGTACAAATTGGGTACTTCGATTGTAAGAAAAGTGACCTTAATGGGAAAAGGATAAGAAATAATCAAAATAAATAACTTGACAAACTGAACGGTGTTCAATATAGTGTTATTGAACGGTGTTCAGTTTTTTTAAAATGGAACAAATTAGAGGATAAATTATGAATCAGAAAGAAAAAATCATTGAAGCGACAACGAATTTGATTGTTGAAAGCAAGGGAGATTTGTCACTTGTTACGGCAAGAAAAATAGCGGAAAAAGCGGATGCGTCTCTCGGACTTATCAATTATCATTTTGAAAATAAGGACAAATTGATTACCGAATGCGTTCAAAGAATTATTTACAAGGAAATCAGAGCTTTTGTTCCCAAAGATACAGTTTACAGCGACGATGCATACGAGGCTGACAGGCAGAGACTAACATTTTGGGCAAAGCAGGTTTTTGAGTTTTTTTACGGGAATAAGAGTATATCAAAGGTTTCGATTCTCGGTGATTTGCAAAACAACATGTCGAAGTCAAATCTTGTGGATATGCAGCGAGGCTTACTTCTTGCTTTGACGGCGAATGTTGACAATCAAAAGAAAAATATGCTGGTGTTTTCCCTCACATCCATAATGGAAGCGGCTTTTCTTCAGGAGAGTGCCGTTTCGGAAAGACTTGGCTACAACTTGTCAAAGCTAAATGAGCGCGAGCGTTTTATCGAGGATACGATAGACGTAATAATCGGTTCCTACATGAAGAACGAGTAGTTTGAGCAAACATATTTCAGAGCAAAAAGACCGATTATTGAGGCGGTCTGCCATGGAAAAATGTTTGAGATTAGTATTTGGAAAGGAAAGTCCGAAAGAAAAAACGGAAGGTTGAATAAAAATGTTTGAGATTACATATTTGGAAGAATTAATTGTGATTACAATACTATGGATAACGCTTAGGGTATATGTCGGTGTGAGAAAGAAAAAGTTTTCGATTAAGGAAGAAATGAAAATGCTTATGGTATACATATGCTTCATTGTCGTTGCAAGAATTGTGAATTTTCCCTGGCACCATGTTGACGGACATATCGGAGTATTGACATTTGATGTATCGAAAATTTTCCCTCTTTGGCTTAATGTGATTCCGATAGTTCATCTTTTTGACATATACGATGGTTGGCAGATGAATATTATCGGCAATGTTACGATGTTTATTCCCGTCGGAGTCGTATGGCCCATATGCTTTAAAAAACTCGACAATATCGGAAAAGCCATTGCGGCGGGCGCAGGTTTTTCGCTGTTTATCGAAATAACACAACTTCCCTTTTTTGAAAGATGCAGCGACATCGATGATATTATTTTGAATACGACCGGTTTTGCGATTGGGGCCGGATTATACTTTTTGTGTAAGAAAATCATGGGGAAGACCGAAAATACAGAAAATAAGCAGGGAAGTATGAATCTGTAATCCTGAAAAATTTTCGCAGGTTTCGTTTTTGTATATCGGTGTTTTATGGTATACTGATACACGGAAAAATGAAATTATGAATTTTGAAAGTTGTAAGCAAGATTCAAATGTGAAAGTATGGAAAAAAATAAGGGATGCATCAGTCTTCTGGCGCATGTTGACGCCGGCAAAACCACACTTTCCGAACGACTCCTTTACGAGACGGGAGTTATAAAAAGCGTCGGAAGAGTGGACCAAAAAAATACATATTTTGACAACGACTCGGTGGAAAGAGAGAGAGGAATAACGATTTATTCGAAAAATGCGAGAATTTCACTTCCGAATAATGAGCTTGTTCTTATCGATACGCCGGGTCATATTGATTTTTCTGCGGAGACGGAGCGATGCTTTTCGGTTCTTGATGCCGCAGTTCTTTTGGTGAGCGCTTCGGCGGGAATTCAGCCCCATACGAAGACGCTCTGGTCTTTATTAAAATATTATCGTGTTCCCACTTACATTTTTGTGAATAAAATCGACATGCCCGATACTTTTAAAGAATCGGTGTTTTCTTTGATAAAAAGCAAACTCTCACCAAATGCGGTGGATTTTTCCGAGGAAGGAACAGGCAGTTTTTTTGAGGAGGTTGCCACTTGCGGAGAGGGACTTCTCAATGAATATTTGGAAAATGATTCAATATCCGCTCAATCGATAAAAAGGGCGATAAAGAATCGCGAACTTTTTCCCGTTTTCTTCGGTTCGGCACTTAAAAATACGGGCATTCCGGAATTTATAATCGGGCTCGACAAATACATGATAGAGACCGATTACGATAAAAGGGAGTCCGAGGATTTTTCCGGAAGGGTTTACAAAATCTCGAGAGACAATGCGGGAAAAAGACTTACTTTTTTGAAGGTTAATTCGGGATGTCTTAAAGTAAAGGACATGCTCGGAGAGGAAAAAATCAATGAGCTTCGTATTTATTCCGGAGAAAAGTACGAATCCGTAAAGGAAGCGACTGCGGGAGACATATGCGCTGTTGTGGGAATCGAGAACTCGCAAAACGGAACGGTTTACGGGAAAGTCGAGAAAGCGGCGAACCCGGTCCTTGCGCCCGCGTTAAGTTATGCAATACATTATCCGAGTGATGTGGACAGAAACAAAATGCTCTCGATTCTAAAAGAAATCGAGGAAGAGGACCCTTCGTTAAATG
Source organism: Lachnospiraceae bacterium (assembly GCA_045628965.1). Taxonomy (GTDB): domain Bacteria; phylum Bacillota; class Clostridia; order Lachnospirales; family Lachnospiraceae; genus UBA3766. The sequence goes on from JAZQQI010000019.1 coordinate 28,939, forward strand.
TGGAGTATAAGGAGGATACGAAGGAAATCTTTGTATCGCTTATGGGAGATGTAAGATGTGAAGTTTTGAAGAGAATTTTATCGGACAGGTATAATATAAAAGCAGAATTCGGCGACGGAAGGATTTGCTACAAAGAGACAATAGATGCGGTAACACTTGGCGTGGGACACTTTGAACCGCTTCGTCATTACGCGGAGGCGCAGATACTTTTGGAACCAATGGAGAGGGGAAGCGGGCTTTTGTTTGAAGCGGATGTTAGCGAAGATTTGCTCGATAGAAACTGGCAAAGACTTGTGCTTACGCATATGGCGGAAAGAGAACACAGAGGGGTACTTTTGGGAACGCCGATTACCGATTTGAAAATGACTTTGGTTGCGGGACGCGCACACATAAAGCATACGGAAGGCGGCGATTTCAGACAGGCAACATACAGAGCAATCAGACAGGGTCTTATGAAATTGTCGATGTCCGGAAATGTCAGAATTCTCGAACCTTTTTACGATTATACTCTTGAAGTCCCAACTTCCATGGCAGGCAGGGCAATGACCGATATTGCGGCTATGTCGGGAACGGCGGAGATTGCCGAGACGGATTTGGAAGAGGGCGTCAGCGTTTTGACCGGAAGAGCCCCCGTTTCAACAATGAAGGGTTATATGAAAGAAGTTATTTCTTACACGAAGGGCACGGGAAAACTTATGCTTAATCTTTCCGGCTATGATATTTGCCATAACGAAGCGGAAGTTTTGGAGGCATCGAGCTATAATCCTGATGCAGACCTAAGAAATCCAAGCTCTTCGGTTTTCTGTTCTCACGGAGCGGGAACGGTTGTAAATTGGGACGAGGTGGATTCCATGAAGCATGTGGAATATTCACCGGAAACCGGTGCATCCCTTATAATCGGCGACGATTACTCAAAGGAAGCCAACAGGCTCAGAATGGAAAGGGAGCGAAAGGCAGCAGAGTCTGACTTTATATCGGTTGAAGAGGTTGACAGCATTTTAAAGTCAAGTACCCATGCGAACGAAAACGGCAGAAAGAGCGCATATAAAGGAATTTCCGCCTCCATGAGGGAGAGAAATGCCGGGGGTGCGGGGAAACCTGAGCCGAAGGAAGTTGTATATAAAGGCACAAGGCATAAAGAAAAATACATGCTTGTGGATGGCTATAACGTAATTCATGCATGGAAAGAACTTGATGATGTGGCTTCTTCGTCTCTTGATGCCGCGGTGTCGAAACTTAATGATATTCTAAGCAATTATCAGGCTATCAAAGGCATAAGGCTTATTGTGGTTTATGATGCATATAAAGTTATCGGCCATCATACGGAAGAAAAACCGTATGACCAAATGAAAGTTGTTTTTACAAAAGAAGCGCAGACGGCGGATCAGTATATTGAAAGATATGCCCACGAGAATGCCAAAAAATTTGACATAACGGTAGTGACTTCAGACGGATTGGAACAGATAATAGTAACGGGCGAAGGGTGTAACCTTATTTCTTCGAGAGAATTTGAGGAAGAGGTGAAAAGATGCTCAATGGAATTTAACGAAAAACACGGAGTGCTAGGATGATGCAAAATGAAAACGCCGCCTATGTTTACGTCGGATTGCATAAATCATGATATATATGGAAACGTATATGAGGGATACGGACAAAAATAACGTAAAAAAGGAAAAATAAAAATAGAGGAAATGACGGATGGATAAAGAAAAGAATACGAAAATAAGACAGATAGAACCGATGATTCCCATGGATTATCCTGACCCCGACGTGATAAGGGTGGACGATACATATGTGATGGTCTCGACTACGATGCACTTTTTTCCGGGAGGCCCCGTTCTTTACTCAAAGGATTTGGTGAATTGGAAGATTGCATCATACCTTTTTGATACATTGGACGGTTCGGATGCCGAACGGCTTGAGGGCGACGCTAACATTTACGGTCACGGAATGTGGGCGCCGACTTTAAGATATCATGACGGCAAGTATTACGTTGCTTTTGTAAGTCATGTTTCCGATGAGAAGACGACGTCGGCTTCCGAGTCCCAATTTTCATTCGATCCGATTCTCGGCATGCAAATGACTGATTTTGAGGAGGAAAAAAGCGGCGAAAACGGTGTCGAGGGGTACACACACCTTTTTGTTTCAGACAGTATTTTCGGACCCTGGGAACATAGGATGATAGAGGGATATTATCATGATTGTTCACTTCTTTTTGATGATGACGGAAGAAATTATATTATTTACGGCAATACGGAAATAAGAATTACCGAATTGAAACAAGATTTGTCAGCACCCTTGCCGGGAGGACTCGACAGGGCGATTGTTACCGATAACGGCGATGAAATGATACTATGTTATGAAGGCTCGCATTTTTATAAAATAAACGGCAAGTATTATCTCGCGCTTATTCATTGGCCGATTTCTACCGGAAGAAGAACTCAGGCCGTTTTTATGTGCGATTCGCTTGAAGGCAAATTTATCGGACGTGATGTTTTGTCGGAAGGCTCGTTTTTCAATCAGGGAATTGCCCAGGGCGGATTTTTTGATACTGTAGACGGAGAGTGGTATTCGATTATGTTCAGAGATTCCGGAGCTGTGGGAAGGATGCCGATTCTTTGCCGCCTTGAGTGGAAGGATGATTTCCCGTATTTTGACATAGATGCCGAAGTACCCTTTGGATATATGAAACAGTACAGCGGAAGAAACGAAAAAGATAAAGAAAACGATTTAATTTGTTCAGAAAATTTTACGACGGAAGGCTCGATAACCTATGAACTTGCATATGCATGGCAGTGGAATCACAAGCCGAGCTACGGACTTTGGCATCTTGAAGACAGTAAAACAATGTCCATTACCACGGGAAAAATCGCCGCGAATCCGACTATGGCACAGAATATTCCAACTCAGAGAATGATTTATCCGGCGTGCTGTTCGAAAGTGACTGTAGATGTTTCTGATTTGAATGACGGAGATTATGCTGGACTTCTCGTATTGCAGGGCAATTATGCCATGGTGGGCGTCAAAAGGGAAAGAGAAAAAAATTATCTTGTTACGGTAGTAAATGACAGAAGCATAAATCCCGGAATAATAGGCTCAAGCGACATCGAAGAAGGCGAAATCGGAATAGGCAAAGAAATAAGCGGAAACAAAATTGATTTGATGGTTTATGCCGATTTTACCGACATGAACGATAAAATGCAGATGTTTTATAAAGAGGAAAACGGTAAATGGACTCAGGCCGGAAAAGAGCACAAACTTCACTTCGGGCTCGATCACTTTACGGGTGCCCGTGTCGGACTTTGCATATATTCCACGAAAAAAACAGGCGGTACGGCAGTATTCAAAAATTTCAGTATCGGAGAGAAGCGTGACAATTTTGACAAAAAAGAAATAATGTTGACAAAGAGCGGAAAACTGAGTTCGGAAAACAAGGAAAAATATGAATTTTTGCGTAAATATCGAAAAGAGCTTTTGAGAAAGTATGCGTTGCCGTCTTATATAAATACGAGCGAAAGAGGAATATTTCAACGTAAGCCGGGTATAGTTGTGTTTTTGATACCATTGGTTATCATTTTTTTCAGTGTTGCGGGAGGATTTACGTGGCTGCTTTTAATCATAACAATCGTCGTAGCTAATGCATATTTCGGTCCGATGATTATCTCTAAGTTTGATATAAGACTGCAGGTGATACCTGACGAAATACTGGACAGATATGACAGATTCTTTGTACTTCTTGAAAATGAAGCAGCAAAGGAACTTACAGACAAAGAATTTGATGACATTTCAGAATTCATTCTTAAAAGATATGAAAGTGAGCGAATGATAAAAAGCAGCGCATCGATTGACGTTGAAACCAAGTTGGAAGTCGTATCATACATAATATCCATGCGAATGAGCGACGATAGGCAAAATTTGATGCTCGAATATATAGAAAACCGAAAAAAGAACGGCAAAAATCTCTTGCCGAACATTGATATTTTTAAATAAAACGAGCTAATGGATGGCGCTAGTCAGCGAATTAAGGAAAAGTGCTAAAACGCTGACGGTCAAAAAAATGTGAGTGTCAGCGAATTAAGGAAAAGTGCTAAAACGCTGACGGTCAAAAAAATATGAGTGTCAGCGAATTAAGGAAAAGTGCTAAAACGCTGACGGTCAAAAAAATATGAGTGTCAGCG
>JAZQQI010000020.1:0-55607 GCA_045628965.1 Lachnospiraceae bacterium
ATTTACACCAAACTGTTGTATACTATTAATCATGAAAGCACCCTCCTTTGGATATTTGGTTTGGTCACCTTAATCCTAACACAGGATCTCGGTGCTTTCTTTATGTCTATTTAATTTTCCTACAAAAACTTTACCCTACGCCTTTTTTATGCGAAAACTGCGATATATATTCGGATGAATCCATATTTATTTCACAAATCGATGGTATAATAATTTGGTGTTTTGCGTTGGTACGCAAATTTGAAAAAAGTAACGGCTGATTGCAATTTTGTTGCAAATGGCCTTCGACTAATAGAATGAGAGGTAAATTTATGGAAAAAAGAGAACATTTGGGAAGCCGTCTCGGCTTCATTCTTTTGAGCGCGGGTTGCGCAATCGGCTGCGGAAACGTATGGAAATTTCCCTGGATGTGCGGACAAAACGGCGGCGGAGCTTTCGTGCTTGTATATTTAATTTGTCTTATAGTTATGGGACTTCCCGTTATGACTATGGAGTTTGCAATCGGACGTGCAGCCCAGGCAAGTCCCGTAAAGATGTATCAAAAGATTGAGAAAAAAGGTCAGGTTTGGCATATTCACGGCTATGCGTCGTTAATCGGTTGCATTTGCCTTATGGCATTCTACACGGTTGTAACCGGATGGATGCTTTGCTATTTTATAAAGTTTTTGACAGGAAATAGTGCGGATATAGGCTTCGGTGCGATGATTTCAAATCCGGGACTTAACGTGGCTTACCTTGCAATTGCTGTTGTGATAGGCTTCGGAATTCTTATTTTTGACATTCAAAAGGGCCTTGAAAAAGTAACGAAATATCTTATGATAATTCTACTTGTTTTAATGGTTGTCCTTGCGATAAGAAGCTTTACTCTTTCCGGTGCCAAGGAAGGACTTTCCTTCTATCTCAAGCCGGATTTCACAAAACTTAACGGTACCGTAATAGTAGCGGCTATGAATCAGGCATTTTTCACGCTTTCTCTCGGTATCGGTTCAATGGCAATTTTCGGAAGTTATATCGATAAAGAGCGTACACTGATGGGTGAATCGGTTAACATTATCATTCTCGATACATTTGTTGCCATAGTTGCGGGACTTATTATTTTCCCGGCATGTTTTACTTTTGATATTGAGCCCGGTGCAGGGCCGGCACTTCTTTTTGATACGATGGCAACAGTATTTAACAATATGGCAGGCGGCAGATGGTGGGGAACATTGTTCTTTTTGTTCATGGTATTTGCTGCACTTTCCACGGAACTTGCCGTATTTGAAAATATACTGGCATGCGTAAGGGAACTTACCGGATTGTCACGTTTGAAGGGATGCATTATCTGCGGCGTGGGAATGTTCATTTTGTCTCTTACTACGGCGCTCGGATACAGCGTATTTAAGTTCCAGCCTTTCGGAGAAGGAACGGCTTGGCTTGATTTCTGGGACTTCATAGTATCAACAAACCTTCTTCCTCTCGGAGCACTTACAATGACAATCTTTTGTACGTTCGGTTCAATAGGTTGGGGATTTGATAAGTTTATGGAAGAGGCAAATGCCGGCAAAGGCCTTAAAGTTCAAAAGTGGATGAAGCCGTTGTTTAAGTTTGTTATTCCCGTGATAATCATTTTCCTCTATGTATATGGTATAGTTACCTTCTTTTAGAAAATTAAACAGTGTTAACTTTCGGGACTCGGGATTTATTTCCGGGTCTCTTTTAAAGGTACGAGTGTGCTATAATATGATCTCGGATATATCGGAATAGACAGGAGCAAATATAATGGGATATTTGATAAAGGAAACGACAAGAGAGGAACGTGAACAAATTGTTGCAGAATCACTTGGTGCAATTGAGGGATCTTGCGACGGATGTGCAGCAGGCCTTGCGGAAATGTATCAGGACTATATCGACGGAAAGAAAGAACTTAAAGATATCAATATGGAATTTCACCGCGGATATGAATCGGGAGAAGAGGCACCTTCGAAAGGAGCGTGTGAATATTTCTGATGTGGATAATCAAACAAATTGCCGAAGCTGATTTCGGATGTGAAGAAAGAACTGAAAATGAACCTTTGAAAGTTTTGATTAATTTGGAATCCGATGACGGAAGGACTGAATGGTTCGAGTTTTCGGATTCAAAACTCAAAGAACTGGGAGTTGATGAGGGTGATGAATGGCCCGATACAATAGAATAAGAAGAGCATGTGCAATTGGTATTTCGCGCAGTGTGAACATAAATCCCTTCTCGGATAATCCGAGGAGGGATTTTTATAATATAAGAGAAAAAAGGTCAGCGAATCTGAGGAAATGTCCGAAACGCTGACGACCTCGAAAAATAACTTGTCAGCGAATCTGAGGAAATGTCCAAAACGCTGACGGTCCCGAAAAATAAGTTGTCAGCGATTTCGAGGAAATGTCCAAAACGCTGACGGCCTCGAAAAATAACTTGTCAGCGAATCAGAGGAAATGTCCGAAACGCTGACGGTCCCGAAAAATAAGTTGTCAGCGATTTCGAGGAAATGTCCAAAACGCTGACGGATAGTATCTGAGATAAATTCAATGAAGGAGATTCTTGACAAAGAATAAGTAAGGTAATAAGATATATTCTGCCGACTGACCGACCGGTCGGTTTTGAAAAAATACAAAGAAAATGAATATACAAAACAATTTGGAGGCAGAATATGTTTGCAAAAATCAGTGTAAAGAAACCTTATACGGTGCTTGTGGGAGTTGTTCTCGTTATAGTGCTCGGTGTAGTAGCTTTGATGAAATCAAAAGCGGATCTTCTTCCGAACATGAACCTCCCGTATGCAATTATTATTACTACATATGTAGGTGCGGCACCCGAAGAGGTTGAAAAAGAAGTTACGGCGCCGATAGAAGCACAGATGGCTACAACTTCAAATATAAAGAATGTATCGTCAACGTCGTCTAACAGCTACTCGCTTGTTATTCTTGAATATGAACAGACTGCAAACATGGACTCGGTTGTTATAGAGATTCAACAGAAACTCGATCAGGTAGCAGGTACTTTCCCTTCGGGAGTAAGCAGCCCTATGATTCTGCAACTCGATCCTACAATGCTTCCTGTTGTTGTTGCATCTGCCGATGTAGAAGGAATGGACCAGCTTCAGATTTCTGAATATACGGAAAATACTCTTGTACCCAATATCGAAAGTGTTGAAGGTGTTGCTTCTGTAACTCTTATCGGTCAGGCAGAGGAAAGTATTTCAATTATTCTTGATGAGGACAAAATTGATGCCATTAATGAAAAAATCGTAAAAGAAATCGACAAAAAATTCGGCGAGGCACGAGCAGAACTTGATGAAGCCGACCAGGAATTAAAGGAAGCTCAAAAGAAACTTGATGACGGAAAAACAGAACTTGTAGATAAAATTTCCGATGGTGCAAACGAGATTATAAACGGTAAAATTGAAGCTGCAAAGGGTGAACATGATATTGCGCTTAATATTGCAAAGCTTCAGGAAACTCAGAAGACGTTGAATACGTCGATTGATGGATTAAATAAGTTGTATTCCGGAGCAAAACAAGTTGATGAGGCACTTCCACAATTAAATAACGGAATTGCTATGTATGAAGCAGGCATATTGCAAGGACTTGTAGGAACTCCACTTGAAGGAATGACAATTGAACAATTAAAACAAAATTTCCCTCAATATATTCCTGCTGAATATACGGCTTTGGTGGCTCAAAGAGATACATTATTGAAAACGAAGGACGAATTGGATGCAACAATAGCTGGAATGAAATCGCAATTTACGGCTCAGGGAATAACCCTCAATACATACAACGATATCCCCGCTGCTGTTCAGAAACTCACGGAGTCTCTTGCACAGGTTAATTCCGGAATAGCACAATTAAACGATGCACAAAAGAAGGTTGATGAAGGTCAGATTACTCTTGATGATGCATATATTGCACTCAATAAGGGTATGATTGAAGGCATTTTTGAAATAGCCGATGCTCAGACGCAGTTGACATTGGGACAGGCGCAGATTGACAGCGGTTTTGATCAGATGGATGCTGCATATGAGGCGGCAATCGAACAGGCGGACGTTACCAAAATCCTTACAGTTGATATGGTTAACAGCCTTATCATGGCACAGAATTTTGAGATGCCTGCCGGATACATTCAGGAGGGTGAAACATCATACCTTATTCAGGTCGGGGATAAAGTAAAATCCGTGGAGGATTTGGAAAATCTTATTTTGCTCGATCTCGGAATGGAAGGAATAGAACCGATTTACATGAGAGACGTTGCAACGGTAACGGTTACAGACAATGCCGCAGACTCATATGCAAGAATTAACGGCAACCCTGCAATCTTTATGTCGATTGAAAAGCAGACCGGTTATTCCACCGGCGAAGTTGCTGACAGAATTCTTGAAAGATTCGATTCCCTTGAAAGGCAGGAGGATGGTCTTAATCTTGCAGTTCTTATGAACCAGGGTGTTTACATCGATTTGATTATTGAATCGGTACTTGAAAATATGTTAATAGGTGCGCTTCTTGCTATTGTGGTTTTGATTGTTTTCTTAAAGGATTGGAAGTCGACATTTATCATTGCGTGCTCGATTCCTCTTTCTGTTATTTTTGCAATTGTATTTATGTACTTTACCGGAATAAGCTTGAACATTATTTCCCTATCGGGCTTGGCGCTCGGAATAGGAATGTTGGTAGACAACTCCATTGTTGTTATCGAGAATATATACCGACTGCGTAAGGAAGGACTGACAGTTAAAAAAGCATCGGTTATCGGTACAAGTCAGGTGGGCGGCGCAATCATTGCTTCGACACTTACAACAGTTTGTGTTTTTGCGCCTATCGTTTTCACAAACGGTATCACAAGATCTCTTTTTGTAGACCTTGCACTTACGGTTGTATATACACTTGGCGCGAGCCTTATCGTAGCACTTACGTTTGTTCCCATGATGTCATCAGTACTGCTTAAAGACGGTCAGGAAAAAGAAACGAAGCTTTTTGACAAGATAAGAGATTGGTACGGAAATATTATGAGATATGTTCTCAGATATAAAGCACTTGTTCTTGTTTTGGTTGTTGTTTTACTCGGTGTCAGTATTTACGCCGGATTTTCGAGAGGTTTTTCATTCCTGGATATGGAGATGGAGGCAGACCAGATTACATTGACGGTGTCAGCTAACGATGACGAGTATCTTTCGGAAGACGAATTAAGAGGAAAATGCGATGAACTTTGCGATATACTTCTTACAGTTGACGGCCTTGAAACAATAGGCATGATGACGGGAGGAAGCGGAACGCTCAGTATGCTTTCGGGTTCAGATGCAGCAACGGTTTATCTTGTTCTTGATCCTGAGACAAAGAGAAAATCGTCGGAAATTGCGAAAGAAATCGATGACAAGACAAAAGACCTCGGATGTAAGGTTGAGTCTTCTCTTTCAAGCATGGACTTTTCGGCATATTTCGGAGAGGGATTGTCGATTCAGGTAAAGGGGCGTGACATGCAAAAACTTCAGGACTATGCGCTTCAGGTTGCAGAAATTGTAGAAAATACGGAAGGCTGCGTAGATGTTGATCCGGGACTTGGAGATACGACAACATCCCTGACGCTTCATGTCGATAAAGAAAAAGCAATGGAATATCAAATGACTGTTGCGCAGGTGTTCCAGCTTGTTTATGCAAAGATGGCAGATACGACATCTCAGGCAAGCATTACTACGGATGTAAAAGATTATGATATTTACGTAATGAGCGAGGAACAGGCGGAAGCTACAATTCAGGATATAAAAGGAATAACATTTACGTATACCGATCCTCAGGGAGAAGAGGATGACAAGATTGTAAATCTTTCGTCATTGGTTACTATAGAAGAAGGAACAAGTCTTGATTCTATTAACAGAACAAGCCAGACAAGATATTTGACCGTAAGCGCAAAGGTTGCCGACGGATTTAATGTTACGCAACTCAGCAGCAAAATTCAAAAAGAATTAGCCAATATCAATTTTGAGGACGGTTACTCATACGAAATGACAGGTGAAGACGAGACAATTATGGATGCGATGGAACAGCTCGGACTTATGCTTATCCTTGCCGTAATCTTTATTTACCTTGTAATGGTTGCTCAGTTCCAGTCGCTTTTGTCGCCGTTTATCATCATGTTTACGATTCCTTTGGCATTCACCGGCGGATTCTTCGCATTGTTCTTTACAGGCAACGATGTATCCGTAATCGGTGCTATCGGTTTCATTATGTTGGCAGGTATCATTGTTAATAACGGTATCGTTATGGTAGACTATATTAATCAGCTTCGAGGAGAAGGATGGGCCAAAAAAGATGCTATTTGCGAAACATGTAAAGCAAGACTTCGTCCTATTCTCATGACGACTTTGACAACAGTTATTTCGATGTCAACCCTTGCGTTGGGACTCGGCAGCGGCTCGGAGATGATTCAGCCCATGGCGATTGTTATGATTGGCGGACTTGTTTATGGTACATTGCTTACACTTTTCGTGGTACCTTGTCTTTACGATTTGTTCAACAGCAACAAATCCATGAAAGTTAACGAATACGGCGAGACGGAGGAAGAAGAACAGGCGCAGGCAGCGGTTGTTACCGAAAGCGCAAATTAGGTTGGGGGAAGTTATGGATAGTAGAGAAATGTCGATTGATATCGAAGAATTTGAAAATATGCCGGACAAGGTTCGAAAAATTTACGAAGCTGTAGGCGAACTGGCCAAAGAAGGTCGCGACGTCACGACACTTAGGGTAAGCGAAATTTCTCAAAGAGCCGGCATAGGAAAGGGAACGACCTACGAGTATTTTGAAAGCAAGGAAGAACTGATTTCAAAAGCGGTATTTTTTTCGATGTATGTTAATGTTAAGACGATTTTGCTCATTATGTACGGTAACGGTTCGTTCAAAGATAAATTTTATGCCATTATGGATTATATGTGGAGCAATAAACTTGATGACAACACAGTCAAATCCGTTATTAATGTTTTAAAGGGAACACCTGAACCGGAGAATGTTTTTCATGGCTTTCCGACCGAAGGTAAAAGGAAAGATTCGATGCCGGAAAGTATCTGGGCTATAGAACAGGCATTGGTCGGATTCATGAATCAGGGAATTGAGGAAGGCATAATAAGCGAAAAGGATGAAATTTTCAGAAAAAATGCTCTGTGTTCTCAACTTATTCAATTCATTTTTTTCATTCAGGACGCGAAAGACGATTCGGAAAAAATTCCTATAGAAGATTTTGTATACAAAGGACTTATACTGATGTTAAATATGAGATAAAAAACACGCCGGAAACGGCATGTTTTTTGGATTAGTTTTGATTTTCAATGATTGTTGTAATTTTGACTGTATTCAAAAAAGACGAAATATTATATAATGCCTTATAGGGTATAGTACAAAATAAGTAAGGGTTAAATAAACTATATGGGTAATAGGGTTAAAAAAGACAGACAATTTTATCAGGCAAAGTTTGAGTACTACAGAACTATGAATACGTGGACGGTATCGGCATTTTCGTTATCGTCTCTTTTATATGTGACGTCCGATTGGTATCTGTTCGGCAAGATTGATTTATGCACATTGCCGGCAAGAATGTTTGTTTTGGTTCCGTTTGTGATTTTTTTAATTGTAAACAGCAAAGTCAAAGATTATCGAATTATAATCCCTTTTACATATCTTCTCGGACATACGGTCATGTGGGACACCATTTGGGCGTGTACGTATCTGCCGGATTTAACTTTTGCAAGTGACGGGTTTATTATTATCTGCGCGATATTTATCGTAATCGGAATTGCGGGACCGGTATGGATGTCGGTTCTTCTGCACAGCCTTCTTTTTGCGGACATACTTATCGCAAATACATTTCTTCATTATCCCGAACTTAACATGATGCTTATTCTCGGAATTCCGTTTTTCCTTGGAATCAGTTTGTTTATTTGGTCTTTGGAAAAGATTTTCGTCGATCAGTATGTTATAAAAAATGAACTTCAGGAAAATGTCGTCAAGGATCAGCTGACTGGCGCATATAACAGAAAAATAATCGAAAAACTTATCGAAAAGGACATGTCGATTCGAAGTTCTGTCGGGGATAATGTCGCCATTATGCTAATTGATGTAGATTTCTTTAAAAAAGTCAACGATACCTACGGTCATGACAAAGGCGATATCGTACTGAAAGAAATTGTAAACATTGCCCAAAGCAATCTTCGAACTTCCGATTATCTTATAAGGTGGGGTGGAGAAGAATTTATTGTACTTATGAATGCAGCGTATGATATTGTGCAAAAAAGGGCGGAGGACATCCGACTTGCTGTTTTGAACAATGAAAGCGCAGTGTGTCCGGTTACTATTTCCATCGGAGTAGCCAAATATAACGGCGGTAATTATAAGGATTTGATAAGAAGGGCGGACGAAGCTTTGTATCAGGCTAAAGAAACCGGACGAAACAAAGTTGTTTGCGATGAAACCGAAGCGGGGAATTAATCCTCGCTTTTTTAGTTCGCTTTTGCTGATGACATTTGCTGTTAAACTTGCGATTATTCGAAAATTCTTATATAATAAAATGGCTTGTAATTATTAATTTTAATATAAACGAGAGGTGAAAAAATGGGCAAAATCGTTATTGCAGCCGATTCGACATGCGACTTGTCGGCAGAACTTAAAAAGGAATATGACATTCAAGTGTTGCCTTTGTGCATAGTTTTGGATGAAAGGAGTTATAACGACGGAGTAGATATTACTACCGACGAGATTATTAAATGGTCGGATGATAACAAAACAACTCCGAAGACGGCAGCTCCCGGAATTGATATAGCAATAGATTTCCTTAAACCATTTGCGGAAGCGGGAGATGACGTGATTTATTTGGGAATTTCGGAAGATATGAGTACGACTTGCAATGTTTTGAGACTAGCTGCTTCTGAACTTGACTATGACAGACTGTTTGTAATTAACTCAATGAATCTTTCCACAGGTATCGGTATTCAGGTTTTGAAAGCCGCAGACATGGTTCGCGAAGGCAAATCAACAGAGGAAATAGTTGAAACTATTACAAATGACAGAACAAAGATAAGAGCCAGCTTTGTTGTGGATACATTGACATTCCTTGCAAGAGGCGGAAGATGTTCATCTGTATCGGCACTTCTTGCAAATACATTATCGCTTAAACCCAGAATCGAAGTTTCTATGGGAAAGATGGGAGTAACGCAGAAATACAGAGGCAAATATAAGAAAGTCATTCTTTCTTATGCGCAGGAGATGGAAGCAGAACTTCTTAAAGCTGATCCCAAGAGAGTTTTTGTTACACATTCCAAAATCGATCCGGAGATAGCGCAATCTGTAGTTGAATATTTAAAGAGCCTTAATTATTTTGAAGAGGTTTTGGAAACCGACGCAGGCGGAGTTATCACAAGCCACTGCGGACCCGGAACGCTCGGAGTTCTTTACTGTGAAAAATAAACTTTTGTTTGCGGGGAAATGATGGGGAAGATTTATTGCATCTGCGGAAAAAGTTCCACGGGTAAAGATACAATTTTTAAAAAAATACTCGAAGATAAGTCGATGGATTTAAAGACCATTGTGACGTATACGACGAGACCGATAAGGGAAGGCGAAGTCAACGGAAGGGAGTACTTTTTCGTTGACGATGCCGAGGCCGAAAGGCTCGTGTCACTTGGAAAAGTGATTGAGATGAGAGCATACAATACTGTGCACGGCGTTTGGAAATACATGACTGTAGATGACGGCGGAATTGACTTTTTGAATGAAAATTATCTTATAATCGGAACTCTCGAGTCGTATGTTAAAAGCAGAGATTATTTCGGAAAAGAAAGAATTGTGCCGATATATATTGAAGTTGACGATGGTGTGAGATTGGAGAGAGCTCTGAAAAGAGAGCGAGGCCAGGAGAATCCCAAGTATGAGGAAATGTGCCGAAGATTCCTTGCGGATGCGGCTGATTTTTCAAAAGAAAAATTGGAGGCTGCCGAGGTGAATAATATCTTCCAAAATGACAATCTCTCGGAATGCATCGAAAAAATCAAGGATTTTATAAGGAACAATTAGGAGTGCCTATGGAAATTAAGGTTAACCAGATTCCGCAAAGTCAGAATATTGAACAGACTAAGGCTTCGGAAGCTCCGGAGGTTCCCTTTAAATTTGTGCTTTCCTCGAATGTTGAGGAGGCCGAACTTCAGCAAAGACTGATGGGCATGATGGAAGAAATCACGATGCAGGGGGACAAACTCAAGAAAAAAATGGATATTCGCGACATGAAGCACTATCGTTCGCTAGTTAAGGCATTTATGAACGAAGTCGTGAATCGTTCCCATGAATTTTCCAGAGAAAATTTCCTGGACAGGCGAGGCAGACACCGTGTGTACGGAATAATCAGGAGGGTTGACGAGGCACTTGACGAGTTAGCCAAAGAACTTGTTAAAGAAGAACAGGATGTTATGGCGATTCTCAGTCGCGTTGATGAAATAAGAGGATTGCTTTTGGATATATTTATGTAGGGGTGGACTGATGGCTAAATTTGAAGACATTATCGGCCAGGATCATTTGACCGACTATTTCAAAAAATCGATAGAAGAGAAGAAAGTGGCGCATGCGTATATTATCGAGGGAGAAATCCGAAGCGGTAAAGAGTTTATAGCAAAGGTTTTCTCTCAGGCACTTCTTTGCGAGGGCGATGGCGATAAGCCCTGCGGCACCTGCCAATCATGTTTTCAGATGGAAAACAATGCCCATCCGGATTTCTATGTTTTAAGTCATGACAAACCGAGTATGATCGGTGTTGATGACGTTAGAGAGCAGATTGTTAACAGTGTTTCTACGAAGCCTTTTAAGGGCAAATACAAAATTTATGTTATTAATGACGCGGAAATCATGACGGAGCAGGCGCAGAATGCACTTCTTAAAACGCTTGAAGAACCGCCTGAGTATGTCATCATCATTCTTCTTACCACATCGAAAGACAAGCTTCTTCAGACGATTCAGTCAAGATGCGTTAAGCTTTCGTTGAAACCTGTTGATAAAACGGTTCTTAAGAAATTCCTCATGAAGGAATTTAAGGTGCCGGATTATAAAGCGGATATAGCGGTATCTTTTTCGCAAGGTAATCTCGGTAAAGCCAAAATGCTTATTATCAACGAGGATTTTGACAAAATGAAAGCGGAAGCAATTTCGCTTCTCAAACATATAAATGAGATGGATGCCCCTGACATTATGGAGGCAATTAATAAGGTTAAAGAGTACAAATACGATGAAATCGATTACCTTGACATTTTCTCGGTTTGGTATAGGGATGTTCTCTTGTTCAAGGCAACAAATGACGTAAATGACTTGATTTTCAAACAGGAAATACAGTATATTAAAACGGTGGCCAAAAGAACGAGTTATGAAGGAATCGATGAGATTGTCCAGGCACTCGAGAAGGCAAAGACACGAATTAAAGCAAAAGCAAATTTTGAAACCTGTATGACTCTTCTTTTAGAGGTAATAAAGGAAACAAGATAGGATAGGAAGAAAAATAAATGGTAAAAGTAGTAAGCGTACGTTTTCGTACGGCAGGGAAACTTTATTATTTCGATCCCTGTGATTTTGAAATAAAAAAAGGCGAGCATGTTATAGTCGAGACTGCCAGAGGAATGGAATACGGAACAGTTGTCGGCGATGTTCGCGAAGTTGAAGAAGATAATATCGTTAAACCTTTGAAACCGATTATCAGAATCGCCGATGAAGAAGATGCAAAAACGGAAGAAGATAATCTTCTTGCAAGAAATGACGCATACAAGATTTGTAAAGAGAAGATTGCAAAACATGAACTTCCCATGAAGCTTGTCGAAGCGGAATATACATTTGACAGAAAGAAGCTTATGTTTTATTTTACCGCCGATAACAGAATCGATTTCAGAGAACTTGTTAAGGATTTGGCAGCGGTATTTAAGACAAGAATCGAATTGAGACAAATCGGAGTAAGAGATGAGATTAAGCTTCTCGGAGGAGTGGGTACCTGCGGACGAGAGTTTTGTTGTCACAGTTATCTTCATGATTTTGCTCCCGTTTCAATCAAAATGGCAAAAGAGCAGAATCTCTCTTTAAATCCGGCAAATGTATCGGGTGTTTGCGGAAGACTTATGTGCTGCCTTAAGAACGAGGAAGAGACATATGAGGAACTTAACAAGACAATGCCCAACGTCGGAGATTCTGTAACAACGGATGACGGCTACAAAGGAGAAGTTGTCAGCATCAATGTGTTGAGGCAGAAAGTAAAAGTCGTTATTGAAGACAAAGATGAGAAGGAAATAAAAGAGTATAACGCTTCGGAACTTCGTTTCAAGAAGAACGGTCACAAAGAGAAAGAGATGAGTGCGGAAGAACGTGCGGCACTTAAGCTTCTTGAGGAGCAGGAAAGAGAAGATATTCTCGATAAGGAAAACGAAGAGGAAGAAGAAAGAAAAGAAAGACGCCCGGAAAAGAGAGATGGCGACAAGAAGCATTTCGATAAGAAGAACGATAATCGAAATGAAAACAGAAACAAGGATTTTAAGGGCGGAAAGAAAGACAAAAAGGAAAGAACCGACAATCCTTCGGATAACGGTTCAAAGCCTGAAGGAAATAACGAAGGCAACAGAGACGCCAAAGGCGGAAAGAAAGATTTTTCCGACAAAAAGGGCGGCGGACACAAGGGAAATAAGAAGGGCAAACCTTACGGAGGACATAACAATCACCGTGAGAACAGACCGAAACCAAATGGCGAAGAGTAATTTATTAAAAGAAAACGAAAGAATAGATTCGCTTCAAAGAAACGGGTACAGTATTATTCAGGACTCTACCCGTTTTTGTTTTGGAATGGATGCGGTGCTTCTTTCGGAATTTGTAAAAGTGAAAAAGGGTGCGGAGGTTCTTGATTTTTGTACGGGAACGGGGGTAATACCGATTCTTCTGTGTGCAAAGACGGAAGGAAAACATTTTACGGCGCTTGAAATCCAACCGGAAGTTGCAGACATGGCAAAAAGAAGTGTCGAGATGAACAAACTTAGTGAAAGAGTGGAAGTAATATGCGGAGACCTCAAAGAATCAAAGGAGATATTTAAGGGGAACGAATTTGATGTTGTTACCGTAAATCCGCCGTATATGGTTCCGACCAATGCTTTGGTGAATCCGGATGAGAGCAAGGCTATTGCGCGACATGAGATTAAGTGTACACTTGACGATGTCCTTTTGCAGGCGGCCAGAGTGCTTAAATCAAACGGCCATTTTTTTATGGTACATAAGCCGGACAGGCTTGCTGAGATAATCATCAAAATGAAGGAATATAAGCTTGAACCCAAACGACTTCGCATTGTGTATCCGAGGGTGGGCAGCGAGCCCAATATGATACTTATTGAGGGAACAAAGGGCGGAAATGCCGGAATGAAAGTTGAAAAGCCCTTGATTATATATGACGCGAACGGTGCATATACACCGGAAGTCAGCAAAATCTATGAGAATGAGGATTAACTATGGCGGGAACATTATTTTTGTGCCCTACTCCGATAGGCAATTTAAAAGATATAACGAGTCGTGTTTTGGAGACTTTAAATGAGGTTGATATTATTGCGGCAGAAGATACAAGAACTTCAATGAAACTCATGAATGCTTTTGATATCCATGTACCTATGACGAGTTACCATGAATTTAATAAGACGGATAAGGCATATACACTTATAGAGCAACTTAAGGAAGGCAAAAATATAGCATTAATTTCCGATGCCGGTACGCCGGGAATATCCGATCCCGGAGAGATACTTGTGCGAATGTGTCATGAAGAGGGAATAAATGTTACTTCTTTGCCCGGACCGTGCGCTTGTATTGTTGCGTTGACTTTGTCTGGAATGTCTACAAGAAGATTTGCGTTTGAAGGTTTTCTTCCGGGCGAAAAAGGCGAGAAAAAAGCAGTTCTTGAAGAATTAAAAAATGAGACGAGAACCATGGTTCTTTACGAGGCTCCGCACAGATTAAAGGAGACTCTTAAGGAACTTAATAATACGTTCGGTGAAGAAAGAAAAATCACGTTATGCCGTGAACTCACAAAAAAATTCGAAGAGGCGATTCCTCTTACCATAGGTACGGCCTTAGATTATTATTCCGAAAAAGAGCCCCGTGGTGAGTATGTCCTTGTAATTGAGGGAATGTCCCAGGAAGAAAAACTTGAGAACCAAAAAAAGAATTGGGAAGATGTAACCATTGAGGAACACATGGACATTTATCTCAAACAAGGAATTGATAAGAAGGAAGCCATGAAAATGGTTGCAAAAGACCGTGGACTTAGTAAAAGGGATGTTTATAATATGTTGTTGGAAAAGTGATTTTTCAATGTGAAATATAGAGCTCATATAAGGGGCTCTTTATTTAAGAAGAAGGGAATTTTTGGACAATGAATAATTATACAGATAGCCATTGAAGATGTGCCCAAGGATTTACATAAAGTTGGCTCGGAAGGAAGTTGTGACATTATAACCGGAAGGAGGTCTGTACTTCGGTACTTTACGGAACCGTTCGTAAACGGACTGAAGGATAGTTTGCATGAAAGGTAAAGAAAAGATTAATAATTTTAAGAGAATTATATTAATGTTGACTGTAGTAGGAGGATTTGTTATTTGCGGATGTTCAAAGTCTGAGCAAGAACAAGTAAAAGAGGCATTGAAAGAAAAATACGGTGAGGAGTTTTTAGTGTACAGTGTCGATACTAAAGCGTGGCATGGGGACAATTATCATGCATATGTTGCACCGGTAAATAATGAAGAAGTAGTATTTGAGGCGGTTATGTATGGAGAGAAACTTTCGGGCGATGACTATGTCGAAAGATATGCTGCAAAATTGATTAATGATATATTGAAGGATGATTTAGAAGAATTTTTCCCGGGGGCTTATATAAAAACGGAAGTACAAAAAATGGCCAACAGTGATAGAATAACAGATTTAACAAATATTTCTTTGGAGGATATCATAATTAATTCTGAGGGTGCTGGCGAGATGATGGTAGAAATCTATTATGATGGAAAAGTTGGGACCAATAGGAAATATGTGGATGAATATACGTACTTTACTGATGAAATGGACGAATATATTAATAAGAACCAAATGTTTCCTATAACGATTGAGATGTACAAGGTAGATGGAAATACCATAAAGAAATTACAAGAGTATTTTAAATCAAATATATTAGAAAATAGTTCTTTTGAAAAAGACGTATTGGGAGTGAGTCATATTAAATTGAACAATCTAAAAAATGATGGAACAGGTGATGATTTGGGGATTCCATATAATATATCAGCATGTTTTAACAGAAAATATATGTTTTTAGATTCGTGTGAAGAATACATTAGAAGAAGGGAATTATTAGAGAATGAACGTTAATAGTAATAAATTTGAAATAATATTTTGACCGGTTGTAAAAGCAAAATTGAATAACCGGGCTGCCGCATTCTCGTGACTTTAGTCGTGAGTTAGGCAGCCTAAAAATTCGCCCATTTTATCGAACATATGGTTGCTTTTTACTACGCTTATGGTATAATAAATATATGGAAAAAGATATTTATAACATTAATAATTCTAAACTTACATATGGTCGGGGGTATATATACTCTATTCAGTATCATATTGTATGGTGCGTCAAGTACAGAAGGTCAGTTCTTGTCGGTAAAATCGAAGAAGATTTAAAGTCTATTCTGTATGAGATAGCAGATGAGTATGATTTTAATATCGTAGCGCTTGAGACAATGCCTGATCATGTGCATATGCTTGTCGATGCAAGACCTCAGTTCTTTCCTTCGGATATGGTAAAAATCATAAAGGGAAATACAGCAAGAAAACTGTTTATCAAACATCCAAAGTTAAAAGATAAACTGTGTGGAGGGCATCTTTGGAATCCTTCTTACTGCATAGTAACGGTAAGTGACAGAAGTTTTGACATGGTGCGCGAATATATCGAATCACAGAAAAAAAAGGATAATAATGAATAGGGCATACAGATACAGGATATATCCAGATGTAAAGCAGAAAGAACAACTTGAGAAAACCTTTGGATGCTGCAGATATGTATATAATGCAGTGCTTGATTTACAGAAGAAGAGATATTCCGAAGGGGAGAAGTATCTTTCGAAAATAAAAGCCAATAACTGGTGCAACAGAGAACTGAAGGTAAGTAATCTATGGCTTAAGGAAGTGGATAAATTCGCACTTACCAATACAATCTTTGCACTTGATATAGGATTTAAGAGGTTCTTTGATAAGACCGGAGGATATCCAAAGTATAAAAGTAAGAAAAGAAGCAAAAACTCATATACAACCAATTGTACTAATGGGAATATATGTGTTAATGAAAACTCTATCAAACTTCCAAAACTTGGCAAAGTAAAGGCAGTAATCCACCGTAATGCACCCAAGGAGTGGGTTTTAAAATCAGCCACTGTCACAAAAGAACATGATGGGACTTATTACTGCTCGATTTTATATGAAATGGAGAATGTAATAACGAGTGAAGAAAAGAAAACGAATGAGACTAAAGTAATAGGTCTTGATTACAAGTCGAATGGACTGTACATGGATTCTGAAGGAAAAGTATGTGGGAGTCCAAAGTACTATAAAAGAAGTATGGATATACTTGGGAAACGCCAGAGAAAACTTAAACATAAGAAAATAGGATCGAATAATTATTACAAACAGCAGAAAAAGATAGCAAAACTTTATCGCCATACCGCAAATCAGAGAAAGGACTTTCTTCATAAAGAATCATTGTCGATAGCCAAGACATATGACATAGTATGTGTGGAAGACCTTAACATGAGGGCAATGAGTAATAAAGGCTTTGGTAACGGGCGCGCAACGCTTGATAACGGATATGGCATGTTCATAAATATGTTGGAGTATAAAATGGAGGAAAGAGGCAAAAATCTAGTTAAAGTAAGCAAGTGGTATGCATCTTCACAGATATGCTCTTCATGTGGAAAACAGCATAAGATAAGCTTGGGAAGCAGAATTTATCGATGTGAGTGTGGAATGATTATAGACAGAGATAAAAATGCAGCGATAAACATAAAGAACGAGGGCATGCGGGTATTAAAAGAACAGACAGCATAGCACGTGTATAAAAGCAAACAATAGAAATAAAACCGAAAAGACTTTATAATAAACGGTAGGGCGGGAACCGCCCAAACCAGATATGGCAGAAACGACATATCGAACGCCTGTGGAGATTATGTAAGACGTAGATAAACTACGCAACGGTCGTGGGGGCGAAGCCCCGTGAAGCAGGAAGCACGTGACTTTAGTCATGTGAGGTTCACATGAAATGATTGTTCTGAAAACGATTCCGAATATGACTGGGTAAGGAAAGAATACCTGTCAAAAGTGGAAAAATATGCCCAAAATATTGTATTGATGATAAAGTAAGTGAAAATGCGGTTGACAAAGTATATCTTCAATAATATACTCATAGTCGTTAAGAATAAGTTTGAAATTTGCAAAAAAATATATATTTTTTAAGAGGTGTTATAATGCTTGATAAAATTAGAGAAATCATTATTGAACAGTTGAATTTACAGGGAGTTGAAATCACAGAGGATACATCCTTTAAGGATGATCTCGGTGCAGATTCATTGGATTTGTTCGAACTTGTTATGGCATTCGAAGAAGAATACGGAATTGAAATGCCTCAGGACGACCTTGAGGATATTGATACTGTAGGAGATGTTATTAAACTTCTCAAGAATGCAGGAATTACGGACTGATCGGTTAGCTTGGAATGATATAAACCACTTGCTTTCGGCAGGTGGTTTTTTCTTTTGGGAAGGGAAAAAGTTTGTTGTGGGTTTTGCGAAGTCGATTACAAACTTGTTGATTATGCATTCATTTTTCGGTATAATTATAAAGGTTTTGAAAAGGAATGACTTATGAAGAAAATTGGTTTTGATAATGATAAATATTTAAAATTACAATCGGAGAAGATTAGAGAAAGAATCGATAATTTCGGCGGAAAGCTTTATCTTGAATTCGGAGGGAAATTGTTTGATGATTATCATGCATCGAGAGTACTCCCAGGGTTTAAGCCGGACAGTAAGATTAATATGCTGGCGAAGCTTAAGGATGAGGCAGAAATTGTAATTGTTATTTCTGCAGCCGACATTGAAAAGAACAAAATGCGCGGCGATTTGGGAATAACCTATGACGTGGATGTTTTGAGACTTATTGATGCGTTTCGCGGATACGGTTTGTACGTCGGCAGCGTATGTTTAACTCAGTTTGCTTCTCAACCTACGGCAATTGCGTACCAGAAAAAGTTAGAGTCATTGGGCATGAAGGTTTACAGACATTACCCGATTGCCGGTTATCCTTCAAATATTCCTTTTATCGTGAGTGATGACGGATACGGAAAGAATGAGTATATTGAGACGAGTCGTTCTCTTATCGTCATTACGGCCCCCGGACCGGGCAGCGGCAAAATGGCAACCTGCCTCTCGCAGCTTTATCATGAATACAAAAGGGGTATTAAAGCCGGTTATGCGAAGTTTGAGACATTCCCGGTATGGAATCTTCCTTTGAAACACCCTGTGAATCTGGCGTATGAAGCTGCTACCGCAGATCTGAAAGATGTAAATATGATTGACCCCTTCCATTTGGAGGCTTATGGTCAGACTACTATAAATTACAACAGAGACGTGGAAATCTTTCCGGTTCTCAATGCGATGTTTGAGAAGATTATGGGCGAATCGCCGTACAAGTCTCCTACTGATATGGGAGTTAATATGGACGGCTTTTGCGTTATCGACGATGAAGCGGTGCGGGAAGCATCAAGACAGGAAATTATCAGAAGATATTTCCATGCTTTATGCCAGAAGCGCCAGGGAATAGCCGATGATGAACAGGTACTCAAACTTGAGCTTCTTATGAAGCAGGCTGAGATTTCGGTTGATGACAGACTTGTTGTATCAGCTGCAAGAGTTAAAGCGGAAGCAACAGGAGAACCGGCTGCGGCAATTGAACTTCCGGATGGTCGAATTGTTACCGGAAAGACAAGCGAACTTCTCGGGGCATCGAGTGCAATGCTTCTAAACGCGCTTAAACTTTTGGCAGGGATTGATGATGAGAGGGAACTTATCCAATCGATAACATTGGGACCTATTCAGGAACTTAAGGTTAAACACCTCGGCAACAGAAATCCCAGACTTCATACAGATGAAGTTCTTATAGCTCTCGCAATATGTGCCGCAACGGATGAGGATGCTAAAGCGGCGGTTCAGCAACTTCAGAATTTGCGAGGCTCGGAAGTGCATTCAAGTGTGATTCTTTCACAAGTGGATAAAAATGTTTTAAGGAAACTCGGTGTAAACCTTACATGCGAACCGGAATATGAGACAAAAAAACTGTATCATAAGTAGGGTACGAGTAAAAAGTGGAATACCAAATTACAAAATTTTAGGAGGATGCTATTATGAATTACGAAATCAAAGGTGAACCGTTTCCCGTTGTAGTCTGCAATCTTTCATCGGGAGAAAGCGTTAAGTGTCAGAAGGGCGCTATGGCGTGGATGACAGAAAACATGGAAATGAAGACACAGTCGGGCGGAATCGGCAAAATGTTTGGAAAGGCTCTTACAGGAGAATCATTGTTTGAAAATGTTTACACAGCAAACAATGGCGATGGAATGATCGCTTTTACAACAGGAGTTCCCGGACATATACTTTCGGTTGATCTTTCGGACGGAAAAACAATCGTTGCTCAGAAGAAATCGTTCCTTGCATCAGATGTAAATGTTGAGATGGAAACATTCTTCCAGAAGAAGTTCGGTGCCGGTCTTGTAGGTGGTGAAGGCTTCATTATGCAGAAGTTTTCAGGCAAAGGACCCGTTTTCCTTGAAATTGACGGTAGTATAATCGAATATGAACTTGCTGCAGGACAGGTTCTCATTGTTGATACAGGATCACTTGCATGCATGGAAGGCAGCGTTAAGATGGATGTTGTATCCGTAAAGGGCGGTCTTGGAAACAAACTTGTCGGTGGCGAAGGATTCTTCAATACACAGCTTACCGGACCCGGTAAGGTATGGTTGCAGACAATGCCTGTTTCACAGTTGGCAGATGCAATTAAGCCTTTTATTCCTACAGGAAGATAAAAGATATCAATTTTCAGGCCGGGCTACCAAAATAGTCCGGCCTTTTATAAATCGGTTGCAATTGAATTGCGCCGAGATGCAAGTGTATTTTCGGGGAGATATTTAATGAATAAAAATGATAAAAAAAGAAAAGGCGGATTGAACGTTACCATTCCGGCGATGACTTTGGGACCGCTTCTTTTGTTCGGAATTCTTGCAATGATTTTTTGCAGTATGAGATTCACTTCGGCCATGTATGAAAAGGTCGAGGAAGAACTTAAGGAAATAGCATCCGGTGTGCTGATTAATTATGATTTGTTGTATCCGGGGGACTATGCTCTTGTAAAAAGAGGCAATATGGTTGCATATTTTAAAGGCGAAAACGAGATAACCGGCAATAATGATATTGTCGATTGTTTTAAAGATAAAACAGGTGCGGAGGTGTCTGTATTTTACCGTGATACGCGTATGATAACGACACTTTCGGATGAAAACGGAGAGAGACTTGTCGGCTCCGGTGCAAACACGGTAGTTCAGCAGGCGGTTGTCGAGGGCAAGGAAAGTCGTTTTTACAAAAAAGTTAACATTTACGGAACAGACTATTATGCATATTACGAACCGATTCTTACGGATGCCGGTGGGTGTGTGGGTATGATTGCCGTTGCAAAAGGCTGCGATGAAATCGATGCGCTTGTAGTCAAATCGATACTGCCGATGATTATTATTATCGCTATAGCCATGGTGATTGCGGCAGCAGTTTCCTATGCATATGCATCAAGCCTTGCGGGTGCAATCGGAAAAGTTGACGATGCACTTTCAAGAGTTACAAAAGGCGATTTGTCCCAAGAGGTTGATTATAAACTTCTAAAAAGAAACGACGAACTTTCTGATATCGGAAAATCCATTCAGAAGATGCAAAAGTCTCTTCACATTCTGGTTGAAAAAGATGCGCTTACGGAACTCTACAACAGACGTCTTGCCAGCAAGCGTCTGGCCAAAATAGTAAGAGATTCGAAAAATTACGGTGTTGATTTTTGCGTTGCTCTCGGAGATATCGACTTTTTCAAAAAAGTAAACGACACATACAGTCATGAAATGGGCGACGTTGTACTTAAAGAAGTGGCTAAGACGTTAAAAAACGGAATGATTGGCAAAGGTTTTGTGTCCAGATGGGGCGGTGAGGAGTTCCTTATCGTTTTCGAAGGAATGAACCTTGAAAAATCAAAAGCGTGCATGGAAAGCCTTTTGGATGACATAAGGGCATTAAGAATCGAAAACAGATTTGACAAAACAGAAAAAGAAATGTTCGGCGAATTTGTAGGCAATCCGGAAGCTGATGAAAAGTCACCGGCGGAAGAAAAGGATGCAAAAGAAACATCCGAAGCAAAAGAGCCGAAAGTTTTGAAGGAAGATAAAAAAGAGTATGACAGATATGCTCCGGTAAACAGGGCGGAAGCGTCACAGATAATAAAAATAACGATGACTTTCGGTCTTGTGAAAGGCGGAGACGACAGAGACAAAGACACATTGGTACATATGGCGGATGAAAATCTGTACTATGGTAAAGAGCACGGCAGAAATCAACTGGTAACGGAGGAAATCGTATCCGAGGACGATACGACCGAAATTGACGGAAATGGTAACTGAACGAATATTTGATTTGGATGCATACGTAAAAGAGAACGAGGCGACGGTTTTAAGTTGCAAAAAGTCCGAAGAAAAGGAATTTGAGGGATTATTCGAGGTTGTTTTTGATTCGACGATTTTTGCACCGAAAGGCGGAGGTCAGGCAAGTGACAGAGGTTTTTACGGCGAGGTGCGGGTTCTCGATGTCAGAGAAAAGGACCAAGAACTTGTTCATTTCCTGGAAAAGTCTGTTTGTGAAGGAACAAAAGACTTACAGAAAATTGATTTCGGGCTGAGACTGCGACGTATGCAGAATCACAATGCGGAGCATCTTCTTTGCGGACTGATTCACAAGAAATTCGGATACAATAATGTGGGATTTCATATAACGGAAACGGTTTCGGATACAGGTGAAATTATTCGCGAGACAACGATGGACGTAGACGGTCCTCTAAACAAAGAAGAGATTCGTGCAATTGAAAAGGAAGCAAATCTGGCGATAGCCGAAAATGTGAAAATTTATGCACTTTTGCCGACCAAAGAGGAAGCGGGCAAAATAGCTTACAGGAGTAAACTTGAAATAGATGAGGGTTTGAGACTTGTTGTAATCGAAGGCTATGATGTCTGTGCCTGCTGTGCACCGTGCCTTAAGTCGAGTGCGGAAATCATGTGCGTGAAAATTCTTGACGACATGCCGCACAGAGGCGGTATGCGACTCACAATTGTGGCGGGACTTGACGCATATGAAGATTATTCGATGCTTCATGACGAAAACAGAGAGATAATGAAGATTACTTCTTCGAAGCGTGAACTTTGCGATGAGGCGGTCAGACTTCAAAAAGATAAAGCGGATGAGGCGCATGAATCGATTATTCTTTTAAAGAAAGAAATTACGGAACTCTACAAAGAAAATCTGGACAGACATTTGCAGGGAAAACAAAAAAAGAAAAACGTATTCTTTGCGGATTCGCTTGATGAGGTTCAGGCAAGAACGCTTGTGAATGAAGCGGTTGAGAAGAAAGAGATTATTCTTTGCGTGATGTTCGCAAAAAATGAATCGGGGTACAGATTTGTTGCGGGAAAGAACGATAAAATTTCCGATTCGCTCAAAGAATTGGCGTCCGATATGAGGGAAAAAATCAACGCAAGAGGCGGCGGAAGCGATAAAATGATTCAGGGAAGTGTGACAGAGTCAAAAGAAACTATCTTGGGGTATTTTGACGAAATGGAATAAGACAGCTGTCAATGGGGGAATATATGAGTACAGAGTATAAAAAAGTTGACCAAATAGGCGATTTTTGGGTATGCCCGGGAGATTTTTTGGCATTTGGTGCTAAAGTTGTACCTGACGGAGTGAATTTTACGGTAAATTCGGTTCATGCCGTCGGCGTGGAATTGATGCTTTTTCATAACGAAGAGAATGAACCGTATGCAAAACTTCGTTTTCCGGATGCGTATAGGATAGGTAATACCTATGCTATGGTTGTTTTTGGACTTAATATCAAAGAATTTGAATATGCGTACAGGATTATAGAACTTGATGAAAAAGGAAACGAGGTTTATACTCCGCAACTTCTTGATATTTATGCGAGAGCAGTTACCGGACAGAGAGTTTGGGGAGAAAAGCCCGATAAAGAAATAAAATATAAAGCAAGAGTTGTTGAAGAGGATTTTGATTGGGGCAATTTTAAGCAGCCGGAAATTCCTTTTAACGATTTGATTATTTACGAAATGCATGTAAGGGGCTTTACGATGGACAAATCGTCCAAGGTGAAGAAACCCGGAACTTTTGCGGGAATAAAGGAAAAGATACCGTATTTAAAAGAACTCGGAATCAATGCGGTTGAACTTATGCCGATTTTTGAATTTGATGAGCTTGAAGCGGAGCGTTTTGTCGATGGCAAACAGGTGCTCAATTACTGGGGATACAATACCGTCAGCTTCTTTGCACCGAATACGAGCTATGCATCAAAGGAAGAACATAATCATGAGGGCGATGAATTCAAAGATTTGGTAAAAACCTTGAATGAAAACGGAATTGAGGTTATTCTTGATGTTGTGTTTAATCATACATCGGAAGGCGATGACCGTGGACCGACCTATTCGTTCAAGGGATTTGACAAAGATGTATATTATATGCTTACTCCGGACGGACATTTCTTTAATTTCTCCGGATGCGGCAATACCATGAATTGCAATCACCCGATTGTAAGGCAGATGATTATTAATTGTCTCAAATATTGGGTTTCGGAGTACAGAGTGGACGGATTTCGATTTGATTTGGCCACTATTTTAGGTCGTGCGGCAGACGGTTCTCCGTTAAGCTCACCGCCTCTTTTGGAAGCACTTGCATTTGAACCGGTACTGGGCAAAACAAAACTGATTGCAGAGGCATGGGATGCAGGCGGTCTGTATCAGGTAGGCACTTTCCCCGCATGGAAAAGATGGGCGGAATGGAACGGACGATACAGAGACGATATAAGAAGATTTTTGAAATCGGATGCGGGAATGGCGGACGCGGCCATTAGAAGAATTACGGGGTCTTTGGATATTTATGATCCGAATCTCAGAGGGAGAAGCGCGTCGGTGAATTTCATTACGTGCCATGACGGCTTTACACTTCATGATTTATATGCATATAATGAGAAGCACAACGAAGCGAACGGATGGAACAATACCGACGGTACCAATGATAATTACAGTTGGAACTGCGGAATTGAAGGAGATACGCAGGATCCCGAAATAAAGAAATTCAGAAACCGAATGCGTGAGAATGCTGTGTTTACACTGATGGTCAGTCGTGGAATACCGATGCTTCTTGCAGGAGATGAATTCGGAAATTCTCAGTATGGCAACAATAATGCCTATTGCCAGGACAATAACGTGTCGTGGCTTGACTGGGACAGACTCGGTACGCATAAACATCAGTTCAATTTTATAAAGAAATGTATTGATTACAGAAATAATCATCCCATCGTAAGATGCCAGACAAAACCTGCGGCATGCGGACTTCCCGATGTGTCGATTCATAACGGTACACCGTGGAATAATTATACAGATAACGAGACAAGAACCATCGGTATAATGTTTGCGGGTTGGGATGAGAAAAGAAAGCGAGATGATATTGTGCTTATTTTGATGAATATGCACTGGGATATGCGAAGATTTGAAATGCCTTTGCTTCCGAACGGACTTAACTGGAAACTTGAGATGAGTACCGGGGACGAAAGCATTTATGACGGATATCTTACTGCCGATTTGATGGGCAGAAGCATTATGGCTTTTACAGGAAAATAATACATACCGAAGGGAGTTTTATTAATAATGAACAACGAAAAATATTACATTACTACGGCAATTGCCTATACGTCGGGTAAGCCGCATATCGGAAACAGCTATGAAATCGTACTTGCAGACAGTATTGCAAGATTTAAAAGAAAACAGGGTTACGATGTTTTCTTTCAGACAGGTACCGATGAGCACGGTCAAAAAATAGAACTTAAAGCAGAAGAATCAGGTGTTACACCGAAAGAATTCGTTGACAAGGTTGCCGGCGAAATTAAAGATATTTGCGATTGCCTTAATACATCATATGACAAGTTCATAAGAACGACGGACCGCGACCATGAGGTTCAGATTCAAAAAATGTTTAAGAAGTTTTATGAACAGGGAGATATTTACAAAGGAGCATATGAAGGGCTTTATTGTACACCCTGCGAATCTTTCTGGACAGAGGCGCAGCTTGTGGACGGCAAGTGTCCCGATTGCGGAAGAGAAGTTAAGCCTGCCAAAGAAGAAGCATATTTCTTTAAAATGAGCAAGTATGCAGACAGACTTATCGAACATATCAATACACATCCCGAATTCATTCAGCCCGTATCAAGAAAGAATGAAATGATGAACAATTTCCTTCTTCCGGGTCTTCAGGATCTTTGTGTGTCGAGAACATCTTTCAAATGGGGTATTCCCGTTGATTTCGATGACAAACATGTCGTATATGTTTGGTTGGATGCACTTTCAAACTATATTACCGGTATAGGATATGACGTTGACGGTAATTCATCGGAGACGTTTAAAAAATATTGGCCTGCTGATTTGCATCTTATTGGCAAAGATATTGTGAGATTCCATACAATTTATTGGCCGATTTTCCTTATGGCACTCGGAGAACCTTTGCCCAAGCAGGTATTCGGACATCCCTGGCTTCTCGCGGGAGACGGAAAGATGAGTAAATCGAGAGGCAACGTTCTTTATGCCGACGATTTGGCGAAGTTCTTCGGTGTGGATGCCGTAAGATATTTCATGATTCATGAGATGCCTTTTGAAAACGACGGTGCTATCACATGGGATTTGATGACGGAAAGAATCAATTCCGATTTGGCAAATATTCTCGGAAATCTTGTTAACAGAACAATTTCCATGAGTAACAAATACTTTGGCGGCGTTGTTGAGAACAAGAACGTAAACGAGGCAGTCGATGATGACCTTAAGGCAACGGTAACGGGAACGTATGCAAAAGTATGCGCAAAAATGGACGACCTTCGTGTTGCGGATGCCATTACCGAAATCTTTACACTCTTTAAGCGTTGCAACAAATATATTGATGAGACGGAACCTTGGGTTCTTGCAAAAGACGAGGCAAAGAAAGACAGACTTGCAACCGTTCTTTATAACCTTTCGGAGAGCATTTTGATAGGCGCAAGTCTTCTTGATGCATTCCTTCCCGAGACGGCGGAAAAGATTGCAAAGCAGCTTAACAGCGATTTGAGATTCTTTGACGATTTATCGAAGTTCGGTCTTCTTTCAAACAAAACGAAGGTAACGGAGAAACCTGAGATTCTTTTTGCAAGACTTGACATTAACGATGTATATGCGGAGCGTGACAGAATTGCGGCTATTCAGAAATCGGAAGCCGGAGTTACTGAAGAGCCCGAAAAAGAAGAGAATGTTATCGACATTGAGGCAAAGCCCGAAATCACATATGATGATTTCGCGAAACTTCAGTTCCAAGTAGGAGAAATTATTGCCTGCGAGGAAGTTAAGAAATCAAAGAAGCTTCTTTGCTCGCAGGTAAAAATCGGAAGTCAGACAAAGCAGATTGTTTCAGGAATAAAGCAACATTACACACCTGAAGAAATGGTTGGAAAGAAGGTTATGGTTCTTGTAAATCTTAAACCTGCCACACTTGCCGGCATAGTATCGGAGGGTATGCTTCTTTGCGCTGAAGACGCAGAAGGAAATCTTGCTTTGGTTACTCCGGAAAAGGATATGCCTGCCGGAGCGGAAATTTGTTAACAAAAAGGAATTGAGTTATGAAAAAATTTATTTTGGCATTGGAATTTGCGGTGGTTTTACTCGCATTTCCAATGACCGTTCACGCAACGGATGCGGATCCTGCGCAAACAGCGGATGAAAATCAAACGGATGAATCGATTGTTGACACGACAATTGATGAGAATTCGGAAAATCCGATTGTTGCCGGTGAGAGCAAACCGTTTTTGTCGCTTGGAAATGATTTGAGTGACGAACAGCTTTCGTATGTTCTCGGAGAAATGGGAATTTCGAAAGAAAATTTGGATGAGTACAGAGTTATTTACATCACAAATGACATGGAGCATCAATATTTGGATGCTTACCTTGATCCCGAAGTTATAGGAAGTTATTCTCTCTCGAGCGTTATGGTGAAAGAAAATACGGAAGGAACCGGAATAAGAGTCACCACCAAAAATATCAATTACTGTACAATAAGCATGTATAAGAACGCTTTGCTTACCGCGGGAGTCGAAAATGCGGAAGTGCTTGTAGTCGGACCTTTCCCGATTTCGGGAACGGCCGCTCTTATCGGAGCATGGCAGGCATATGAGGAAATGACCGGCGAGGAACTTTCTGAAGAGGCAAAGAAGGCCGCTCTTGCGGAAATGATTACTATCGGTGACATAACAGAAGAGGTAAGCGAAGAAGACAAAGAGACTGTTTCTGAACTTATCGATTACATTAAAGCGGAAGTTATCGCAGAGGGATTGACGGATGCAAAAGACATATTGGAAGTAATAGAAGAAGCTCAGAGCAAATTCGATATTACACTGAATGACGAGCAGATTAAGATGATTCAGGAGGTTATGGGCGAGATTTCCAAACTGGACATCGATCCCAAAAAACTTCTGGAGCAGGCCGGGGACTTGTACGATAAATACGGCGAAACGGTTTTGTCTGAGGCAAAGGCTGCGATTGACGGTATTTTTACGGATGAAGTGAAGGCAAGTTTATGGGACAGTATAAAAAGCTTCTTCAGAACATTGATAGATGCGCTTAAGAGTTATATCGCATCATGAAACTATTGAAGGTGTCGCATAAATGGGACATCCTGTTGAAGGTTGAGAACGGTGAATATTGATTATGTTGTAAGACCTGCCGAAACGGACGAGTGGGAAGATGCCATGGCTTTGGCATGGAGAACTTTCAAAAAATACGTCGCTCCGGAGTATTCAGAACTTGGGGTCAGTGAATTTTATGATTTTATTTCCGACAATGGAATAAGAAAAATGTTTCTTATCGGAGAGTACAAAGTTTGGGTTGCCGTAAAAGGCAAGGATATTATCGGAGTTGTTTCGATAAGATCGAAAAGGCACATTTCGCTTCTTTTTGTTGACGGCAGTTATCAAAAGAGCGGAATCGGCCGAAACCTTATATATACTGCGGCTGAATATATGCTTGAAAACGGTGAGGATTATGCTACGGTTAATGCCTCGCCGTTTGGAGTGGATTTTTATCATAGAATTGGGTTTAAGGATACGGGTGAAGAACGTGTTGAATCCGGAATGCGCATTACGCCGATGAAATGGAAATTCGAGGATAATCCGATCGGTTAACGATGCTATATCCGGGGAAACGGGGGCACAATGGAATATATTAGCAGCAAAAATATTTTTCTGTTACTCAGAGATACTCTTAAACTGATAGACAGAAGACCTATGGACCATGGATCGAGAGTGGGATATTTGTTTTGCAAAATGCTTGAGTGCAAAGGCGGATATGAGCAGTTTGAACTTGCTGATTTTCTGATGCTTGCGACTCTTCACGACATCGGTGCTTACAAAACCGACAAACTGGGAGACAGACTCAACTATGAATTCAAACAACCTATGCCGCATTCGATTTATGGTTTTTTGTTTTTGAAGAATATATCCCCGTTAGCGGATTTGTCCAAATTGGTTCTTTATCATCGTATTCCGTGTGGCCAAATTGACATAGGCAACAAAAAGGTAATCGAAGAAGCGGAAATCTTGAATCTGGCAGAGGCTGCGGAGGTGTATCACGGCGCTCTCGGAGAGAAATTCGACCATAATATGTTCAGGAAACAGGAAGGCGTTTATTATTCGAAACAGGCATTGAATCTTCTTGATGAATCGGTAGAAAAATTCGATGTTTTTTCGCATCTGGCAGATGAATCGTATCAGAAAGAATTGGACAATCTTCTCGAATATATGATTTTTACAAACGAGGACAAGAAAAAATATGTCGAAATGATTATGTTCTGTCTGAGTTTTAAGAGTGAGAGACTTCTTGCAGACGCTGCGACGACACTATGCATAACGGAACAGATTGCGGATAAGATGGGGCTTGAAAAAGAACAGAAAGAAAAATTATATTACGGTGCGCTTATACATGACATCGGAATGCTTTCGGTTCCTTCGGATATAATCAGTGCTCCAAGAAAACTTACGGAAGAAGAAGCCCGAATTATGAAAGAGCATGTCGAACGTGAGGAAAAAATCCTTTCAAACAGAATGAATCCCGAGATTGTAGAAATTGCAATTTCGCACCATGAAAGACTTGACGGTTCCGGTTATCCGAAGGGCTTGAAAAAGAGTCAAATGAAAACGGAGGAATTCATTATTCAAATTTCCGATATAGTGACCGCCTTGACTTGCGAAAGAAGCTATCACCCGGTTTATACGAAGGAAAAGGTTGTCGAAATATTGTATACGGAGGTTGAAAACGGCAAACTGAACGATGGCATTGTAAAATGTTTTGCCGATTCATATGACGAAATAATGGAAAAAGTAGCTGCCGAAGTTGACGGTATGCTTGAAAAATACCGTGCACTGAACCAAAAATATAAGGTCGTTCGCATGAAAAAGACAAAATAGACATGTCAATGTAAAGCGTGCACAAAATGTTTGTGTAAAAACATACAATTTATCTTTTTGATTTGAGCAAAAGGGCAATTTTTACAAGGTTTCACAAAATCTTTGTGTAAATGTGGTATGGTAATTTGGATTGATTACCGATAGAATAGTCACAGTGGGTCGGAGAGACCTAAAATTATCCACGGGCAATCGGCCCGAATTATAATGTAGGAGGACATTATTCAATGGCAGGATTATCTTTAAAAAATATCTGCAAAGTATATCCTAACGGATTCGAAGCAGTAAAAGATTTCAATCTTGAAATTTCAGATCAGGAATTTATTATTTTCGTAGGACCTTCAGGTTGTGGTAAATCTACAACACTTCGTATGATCGCAGGTCTTGAAGACATCAGCTCCGGTGAGTTGAGAATCGGCGACAGACTCGTTAACGATGTAGAGCCTAAGGACAGAGATATCGCAATGGTATTCCAGAACTACGCTTTGTATCCTCATATGACAGTTCAGGAGAACATGGCATTCGGTCTTAAGTTAAGACATGTTCCCAAGGATGAAATTGATAAAATGGTTAAGGAAGCAGCTAAGATCCTTGACTTAACACCCCTTCTTGATCGTAAACCCAAGGCTTTGTCCGGTGGTCAGAGACAGCGTGTTGCAATGGGTCGTGCTATCGTTCGTAATCCTAAGGTATTCCTTATGGACGAGCCTCTTTCAAACCTTGATGCAAAACTTCGTGTACAGATGAGAATTGAGATTGCTAAACTTCATCAGAGATTAGGCACAACAATCATCTACGTTACACATGACCAGACAGAGGCTATGACTCTTGGTACAAGAATCGTAGTTATGAAGGATGGTGTTATTCAGCAGGTTGATACACCTCAGAACCTTTACGACAAGCCTCAGAACTTGTTCGTAGCAGGATTCATGGGATCACCTCAGATGAACTTCCTTGATGCTATCGTTGAAGTTGAGGGTGACATTGCTCATCTTAATGTTGCAGGTCATTCAATTCCTCTTCCTCCCAACAAGTCAAAGAAGCTTATTGAAGGCGGTTATGACGGAAGAAGCGTTACATTCGGTATCCGTCCTGAAGACGTTTATGATTCAGAGATGTATGTTGAGACATCACCTATGAGCGTATTCGAATCAACAATTAAGGTTTACGAACTTCTTGGTGCAGAAGTATTCTTGTACTTCGATCTTGAGATGTTCCCTATGACAGCAAGAGTAGATCCCAGAACTACAGCAAGACCCGGAGATACAATCAAGTTTGCTCTCGATGTTGAGAAGATTCACGTATTCGACAAGGAAACAGAACAGGTTATTACAAACTAGTAATAAATCGAAAAAGAAGTGTGAAAACACTTCTTTTTCTTTACTTGACACAACGAACACATGTTCTTATAATATATGGTACAAAAACAGACTGCGAAGGAATGTGTATGGGTGCCAGCGTATCAAGAAATTCATTTGATTATAAAGAATGCATAAAGGTTCCGGTTATTGCCGGATTTGATAAAGACGGTACGATTATGCCCATATATGTTAAAATAGAGGGAAAGAAGTATAAGGTGGAAGAGTATCGGGCAAAGATGAAATTTGCAGGAATAACGCAATATTGCTGTAAAGTATCTTACAAGGATTCGATTATGCCGATTGAACTTTCATTTTACAGTAACGAATCGGTTTGGACAATTCCGACAAGACAGGTGTAAAGATGAGTGAATACGCATGTATTGATTTAAAATCTTTTTTTGCTTCGGTTGAGTGCGTCGAAAGAGGACTCGATCCTTTAACGACTGACCTTGTAGTGGCAGACCCGGACAGAACAGACAAAACGATATGCCTAGCCGTCACTCCTGCAATGAAAGCAAAGGGAGTGAGAAACAGATGTCGTGTATTTGAGATACCGGCCGGAATCGACTACATTATGGCAACTCCGAGAATGCAGTTGTATCTTGATTATTCCGACAGGATAATGCAGATATATTCGCGATTTGTTTCATGGGAAGATATGCATGTATACTCGGTTGATGAAGTGTTCATCGACCTTACCGATTATCTTCATATGTATAAGATGAATGCAAAAGAACTTTGCGTAAAGATGATGGATGCCGTTTATGAAGAAACGGGAATAACGGCAACGTGCGGAATAGGAACCAATCTTTATCTGGCCAAAATCGCACTTGATATTACGGCTAAACATGTGGCGGATCATATAGGAATTCTTACCGAGAACAAATATATAAGGACGCTTTGGAAACATAAGCCGTTGACAGATTTTTGGAGAATAGGTCCGGGTACCGTGAGCAGACTGGCACACGCCGGTATGTACACGATGGAGGACATAGCGATGGCTGATGAGGCTGTTTTGTACAAGATGTTCGGGATAGATGCAGAACTTCTAATCGACCATGCGTGGGGAAAAGAAACTGCTACTATAAAGGACATTAAGAAGTACAAAACACATAGTACGTCAGTATCGAGCGGCCAGGTGTTGCCGAGAGATTACGAGTACACGGAAGGCAAACTTATCGTTAAAGAAATGACGGATAATTTGAGCTTGGACCTTGTGGAAAAGAGACTTCTGGCAACGGGCATGGTTTTATATCTGTCATTTTCGAGAGAGTGCGGGTATCCTTCGGCAAGAGGAAGCGTTATGTTTTCGGTCCCTACCAGTTCGACCAGGGAGCTTATCGAATATGCTTCGAGACTGTATGAAAAGATAATGTTTAAAGAGGCGAAGATTCGCCGCGTAAACATTGAATTGTACAACCTTATAGGAGAAGAGAGACAGCAGGGAAATCTTTTCTTTTCGCCGGAAGATGTCGAAAGAGAACGCAATTTGCAGAAGGCCATGATATCGATAAAGAAAAAATATGGGAAGAATGCAGTGTTGAAAGGCATGAATTTGGAAGAAGGGGGGAAAACCGTTGAAAGAAACAGACAGATTGGGGGACACAGAAGCTGACATTGACATTACGGCGGATTTTCCGTATGAAAAATCATATTCCAGATACAAAATGGGCGGAATGTCGAAAGAAAACAGAGCCAAGCAGTTTGCTCCTTTTGCGGCTTTAAGGTCAGATAACGCTTTACAAGAAGAAACGGACAATGTTTGACATTAAGGACGGATTGTGTGAAAATATAGAAGAGTTTAGCCGTGGGGGTGAAATCAGGTGGATATTTCAAAAAAACTTAAAGAATTGCGGGAAAACAAAGAGTTGAGCGTTTCGGAACTCGCGGACAGACTGTCCAAAGAGGAAGCGCTTATTTTAGGATGGGAAGACGGAAGTGTGGTTCCGTCTGCCGGCGATTTGATAGATTTGTCTAAAGCATACGGAATGACTATGGACGAGATGCTTTATAATGATGCCGAGATTCCGGAATATAACGAAAGCAATGCGGCATATGGCGATAAGAGCGTAAAAGGAAGAAAGAAAAGCAGGAGAAAAGGCTTTTCGAAGAGCGAAAAAATGACTCTTTTGATATTTCCGATATTGTGTGCCGTCGTATTCCTTTTCTTGGGATTAACTCTCGGATTGTGGCATCCGGGATGGGTGGTATTCATAATGATTCCGATTTATTACGGGCTTGTTGTTTTGCTAAGATCTGTTGGCGACAATGTTGATGAAGCCGTTGATGAATACATGGATGATAATAAATAAAAATATATAAAGGAGTACTTTGCAACGATGGTAGAGTTATTGAATGGCGGAGCATATCTTTTGAACGGAAAAGATATCGTGGAAGATTCGCCGGAAGCCGTAAATGCGATTAAGAGCATGACGGGTAAGGACGTTAAAAAAGAAGAAGCGAAGAAAGGAACAATGGCTTACGGTATCCTGAAGGATCATAATACTTCGGATAACATGGACAAGCTTAAGGTCAGATTTGATAAATTAACATCTCATGACATTACTTTTGTCGGAATCATTCAGACGGCAAGAGCTTCGGGACTTGAGAAATTTCCCATGCCGTATGTACTTACCAACTGCCACAACTCTCTTTGTGCCGTAGGCGGTACAATTAATGAAGACGACCACATGTTTGGACTTACATGCGCCAAAAAATACGGCGGTGTTTATGTACCCCCTCATCAGGCAGTTATTCACCAGTTTGCAAGAGAAATGCTCGCAGGCTGCGGCAAGATGATTCTCGGATCTGATTCCCATACACGTTACGGTGCACTCGGTACCATGGCAATGGGTGAGGGCGGACCCGAACTTGTAAAGCAGCTTCTTAATCAGACATATGATATTAATATGCCCGGTGTTGTAGCCGTATATCTTGAAGGAACACCCGTTAAGGGAGTAGGACCTCAGGACGTTGCGCTTGCAATTATCGGAGCCGTATTCGGAAACGGATATGTTAAGAATAAAGTAATGGAATTTGTCGGCCCCGGAGTATCAAACATCTCTCCCGATTTCAGAATCGGCATCGATGTAATGACAACGGAGACGACATGCCTTTCTTCTATTTGGAGAACGGACGATCAGGTTAAAGAATTCTACGATACTCACGGCAGAGTTGAAGAGTACAAAGAACTTAATCCCGACAGTGTTGCATATTATGACGGAGTAATCAAGATCGATTTGTCAACAATCAAGCCTATGATTGCAATGCCGTTCCATCCCAGCAACACATATACCATCGAAGAACTCAACGAGAACCTTACGGATATTATTGCCGATGTTGAGAAGAGAGCTCTTGTTTCTCTTGACGGTCAGGTTGAATATTCATTGAAGGATAAGGTAAGAAACAGCAAGTTTGTTGTGGACCAGGGTGTTATCGCCGGATGTGCCGGAGGCGGATTCGAGAATATCTGTGCGGCAGCGGATATCCTTAAAGGAAAATTCATCGGTAACGATGCATTTACTCTTAATGTATATCCCGCATCAATGCCTGTATATATGGAACTTATCAAGAATGGTTGCGCGGCAACGATTATGCAGACCGGTGCGGTACTTAAGACGGCATTCTGCGGACCTTGCTTCGGCGCAGGAGATACTCCCGCAAACAATGCGTTCAGTATCCGTCATTCAACAAGAAACTTCCCTAACAGAGAAGGCTCCAAGCTTCAGAACGGCCAGATTTCGTCAGTTGCTCTTATGGATGCGCGTTCAATTGCAGCAACTGCCGCAAATAAGGGTGTACTTACTCCTGCAACTGATTTTGACGGTGACTTTACAAAATATAAATATTACTTTGATAAGTCAATCTATGAGAATCGTGTATTCGATTCAAAGGGTGTTGCAGATCCCAATCAGGAGATTCAGTTCGGTCCCAACATTAAAGACTGGCCCGAGATGACCGCACTCCCTGAGAATCTTGTTTTGAGAGTTGTATCTGAGATTCATGATCCCGTTACAACAACAGACGAACTTATTCCTTCCGGAGAGACATCCAGCTTCAGATCAAACCCTCTCGGACTTGCAGAATTCACACTTTCACGTAAAGACCCGAATTACGTAGGACTTGCCAAAGATATGCAGAAGGCTCAGGCAGCGGTTATGCAGGGCAAGTGTGCGGCAGAAGGAAAGCCCGAAGTTAAGCCTGTTATGGAAATAATTAAAGAAACATACAAAGAAGTAGGCAAGGACAATACAGGTTTCGGCTCAACAATTTTTGCGGTTAAGCCCGGAGACGGTTCTGCAAGAGAGCAGGCTGCAAGTTGTCAGAAGGTACTCGGCGGTTGGGCAAACGTTGCAAATGAATATGCAACAAAACGATACAGATCGAACCTTATTAACTGGGGTATGCTTCCTTTCCTTATCAAAGAAGGAGAACTTCCCTTCAAGAATCTTGACTATCTCTTCTTCCCCGGAATAAGAGCTGCAGTCGAGAACAAGGATGAAGTGATCAAGGGCTATGCTATTAAGAATCCCGAGACGTCAAACGGCGACAAGACAATGACCGAATTCGAAGTCAGTCTCGGAGAACTTACGGATAAAGAGCGTGAAATTATCCTAAAAGGATGCCTTATCAATTACAATAGAATTTAAGGAAAATTTACAAAATGAAATATAAGAGACTGGGAACAGGCTTTTTGCTCGTTGCAGGCATATTTTTATTTATGTCGATAGCAGGATGCATCTTCCTTGGGAAATGGCTTTTGCCGGCAGTAAACATTTATAATGAAAAGTATGATTGGTCGGAACTTCCCGAAGGAAGACGTGTCAATGTAACGATGGACTTTTTGCTTGATGTGTATGAACGCGAAGGATACGGAATTTCCTATGACGTATACAGAGAATATACTGTTCCAAAGCTTGTTTGCAATGAGGAAGGCATGAGGAACATCACTCAGTATATGGGCGTTAAGGTGCCGAGGAAGGATTTCGAAAAGTACGATGCTGTAGTGGAGAATTCGTGGGCTTGGTTGTCGGATGCAACAGGAAGTGTGAGCCTGGAAAACGGAAGCAGTGTTAAAGTCAAAGGCGTAATCAAAAAAATGGACGATAAAGATATTGTGTTCATTAAGAATTACCTTATGGAAGTCGGATACAGAGTGAATGAGGCGGATTTGATGGTTGCACCATATTATATCGATACGGCCGCAGATCAGAAACTTATTTCCTGTTTCGTTTTTGCCGGATTTGCCGTAACTTTGGTGATGGCGGCAATTGCCGTGATAATGTTCAAAAAAGGCAAAAAGTTATCGCTTGCCGAAGCAAATAAAGAGCCGGAAACGACATCTGAAGACGAAATTACAAGTTAAAAACAATATTTATAGACCGTGTTTGTGACACGGTCTATATTTTTTTTAGTTCGTGCAGATATATTGTTAGTTGATGAAAAACCTCTTCCAAAAATAAATTAAAGTGGTATAGTTAACTCATCAAAAGAGAACTGAAACAGTTAGCCTTTGAAATCGAACGATTTGGGATTGCCGGAGAAGTTGAATTTTGATTGGGAGATTTAGAATTTAGATTTCTTGTTTTCTTAAAAAATAAAAATGTGACGATTTTTAGTTTGAATTCTGTAACATGAAATTTAAGTTTTAGGTTGAACAATTGATTGGATACCGAACCGGGAATTTTGAACCAAGTAGATTGGTAAAGGACGGTGGACTTACACTAGGACGAGTCACTGATATGAAACTGTAAAAGCAAACAAAGAAAAGTTGACGAAGGAAACGGTGCCAAGAACAAACGGGTTCTTGAGACGGTTTCCTTTTTCATTTGCATAAAAATAAAATGTTTGTGGTTTTTGCGCAAAGATGTATAATAATATAGATTTATTGTGCAATCGGCACGAATTGCAAAAGGCGTGCGATTATAATGAAAAACGGAGATGACATTATGAATATAGTAGTTTTGGCAGGCGGCAATTCAACGGAAAGAGACGTATCGCTTGTATCGGGCAAATGCGTATATGAGGCATTAAAGAGCAAAGGCCATAAGGTAGTTCTTATGGATGTATATCTCGGAGCGGATGACATTGATATCGACAATGTGTTTGAAGACGAAAGAGATTGGGCAGCGGGAATAGAAAAGGTAAGCGCACTTAATCCCGATTTGAATGATATAAAAGCAATGAAGAAGGGTGAGAAGGATTTCTTCGGAAAGAACGTAAGGGAAGTTTGCATGAAGGCTGATGTGGCATTCCTTGCACTTCACGGAGCAAACGGCGAGGACGGCAAAATTCAAGCGTCACTTGATCTTATGGGCGTAAAGTATACCGGAACCGATTATTTAAGCAGTGCGATATGCATGGACAAGTCCATAACCAAAGATTTCTTTATTATGAACGGAGTGTTGACGCCGAAGGCAGTTTCGATAAATAAGAAGGAAGAAATGAAGGAAGCGTTGAATGAAATCGGATTCCCGATGGTCATAAAGGCTCCCAACGGCGGTTCGAGTGTAGGCGTATTTATTGTAAATGAAGAAAACGAAGCGGAAGAAGCAATTGATAAATGCTTTAAACTGGATAATCACGTTCTTATTGAGCAATACATAAAAGGCAGAGAATTTACGTGCGGCGTAATTGACGGAAGAGCACTTCCGATTGTTGAGATAGAGCCGGTAGAAGGCTTTTACGATTATAAGAACAAATATCAGGCGGGAAGTACTGTGGAAACCTGTCCCGCAAAGCTTGAAGAAGAGTATACAAAAGAAATACAGAAGGCTGCGGAAAAAGCATTCAAAGCACTTCATCTTAAAGTATACGCACGTATCGATTTTATCCTTGATGAAAAAACCAAGAAAGCATATTGTCTTGAAGCCAATACGATTCCGGGAATGACACCCACATCGCTTATTCCTCAGGAAGTGGCTGTGGAAGGTATGGATTTTGCAACTCTTTGCGAAAAAATCATGGAAATATCCATGGCAAGATTTGAAAGATAATCTTGCAAGTGCATCATTAAGCAAAAGGAATTATTTGAACTTATGAAAAACATGACGGTTGAAAATATAGCCCGGGCATGCAAGGGCCGTATTGTGAACAAAGAAGATGCTTCAAAAAAAGAAATACAGGGCGCGGTTTTGGATTCAAGACTCGTTGAAAAGGATTTTCTCTTTTTTGCACATAAAGGGGAGAAGGTTGACGGACATGATTTTATCGAGTCGGTGTTCGAAAAAGGTGCGCTTTGCGTTGTATGCGAGAGGTTGCCCGAGAAAGTAACGGGGACCTGCATAGTTGTAGACGACACGCTTGAGGCGTTAAGGGATGTTGCGGAGTTTTATCGAAAAACGCTTGATGTAAAAGTGGTGGGAATCACGGGAAGCGTGGGAAAAACTACGACGAAAGAATTTATCGCATCCGTACTTTCGCAAAAATATGAGGTATTAAAAACAGAAGGCAATCACAATAATCTTGTGGGCTTGCCTCTTACCGTATTAAGAATCAGAGACAATCATGAAGTTGCGGTTCTCGAAATGGGAATAAGCGAGTTCGGAGAAATGAAAAGACTTTCCAAGATTGCAAGACCCGATATTTGCGTGATTACCAATATAGGGGATTGTCATCTTGAGCATCTCGGAAACAGAGACGGCGTGCTTAAAGCCAAAACGGAAATATTCGAATATATGAATCCGAACGGCGACGTATGCCTTTTCGGAGACGATGACAAACTTGCAACCGTAAAGGAAGTAAACGGCAGGGAAGTATTTACTTTCGGCCTTAAAGAAAAGAATGATGTTCATACCGTGAAAGTTACAAACAAAGGGCTTCTAGGAAGCGATTGCACAATAGACAACGGGAACGAGAAATTTACGGTTAACGTGCCTCTTCCCGGAAGTCATATGGTGAATAATGCTTTGGCGGCAAGTGCAGTGGCCAAACTCCTTTCCGTTCCTGCAAGTCTTGTCAACACGGGAATCAAAAATGTTAAAGCGGTAAGCGGAAGAAGCAATATAATTCAAAAGAACAATCTAACCATTATTGACGACTGTTATAATGCAAATCCCGCATCCATGAGGTCTGCCATAGATCTTCTTTCGGAAGCGATAACTCCGAAGGTTGCAATTCTCGGTGACATGTTCGAACAGGGAGAGAATGAGAAACAGGGACATCTTGATGTCGGAGAGTATGCTGCAAGAAAAAATATAGATACGATTGTATGCATCGGCAAACTTTCAAAGGATATGTACGACAGAGCAAACGGTTTTGCCAGAAATTCAAAGGTATACTATTTTGCAACGGTAGAAGAAGCAATCGGACGATTGGCGTCTTTTATCAAAAAGGATGACACGGTGCTTATTAAGGCGTCAAACGGAATGGGATTTGTAAGAATATTAAATGTTCTTACCGATGACAATATGAAAAATGCTTTTGAAAGCAGAGAAGAAAAACTTTTTAAATAATGGGAACAAAGATGACAATAATTAAGAACGGACTGATAGTTGACCCTGCAAACAACATAGAAGAAAAGGGTGATATTTACATCGACGAAAAGAATATAGAGCGTGTGATAATAGGTGCAAATGAGGCAGAGGAAGAACTTCAAAAGAAGTATCAAAACGCTTATGTTATCGATGCGACGGGAATGATTGTTACACCGGGTTTCATCGATGTTCATTCGCATTTCAGAGATCCGGGGTTCGAATATAAGGAAGATATTTATACAGGGGTAAATGCAGCGGCAGCAGGCGGATATACAACTGTTGTTTTGATGTGCAACACGAATCCGACAGTTGATAACCCCGAAACACTTTGGTATGTGTTGTCAAAGGGAAAAGAGACTAGTATTAAAGTTGAGTCTTGTTCCTGCGTAAGCATTGGAATGAAGGGCGAAGAACTCGTAAACTTTGATGAAATGAT
Organism: Lachnospiraceae bacterium; assembly: GCA_045628965.1. GTDB lineage: Bacteria > Bacillota > Clostridia > Lachnospirales > Lachnospiraceae > UBA3766. The sequence goes on from JAZQQI010000020.1 coordinate 40,176, forward strand.
AGGACACGGTGCGGTCGGTTTTACGGACGACGGAATTCCTCTTATGGACGAAGCGGTGTTAAGAGAGGCCTTTAAAAAGGCGAAAGGCTTTCCGATAAGCCTTCATGAAGAGGATAAGTCATTTATAAAAGAAAACGGAATCAATCACGGAAAAGCCTCGGAACATTTCGGTATCTACGGATCTCCCAGAGAGGCGGAGATTTCGCTTATTGAAAGAGATATAAAGATAGCCCTTGAAGAAGGAGCTGTATTGAACGTACAGCACATAAGTTCAAAAGAGGGCGTGGAACTTGTAAGAAACGCCAAAAAGGTAAAATGCAATAAAATACATGCTGAAGCAACTCCCGGTCATTTTTCGCTAACGGAAGATGCGGCTATCGAGAAAGGCACGCTTGCCAAGCTTAATCCTCCTTTCAGAGAGGAAAGCGACCGACTTGCGATTATCGAGGGGCTAAAAGACGGCACGATAGATATTATTGCGACAGACCATGCTCCTCATGCAAAAGAAGAAAAAGAAAAAGAAATCACAAAAGCACCGAGCGGAATCATAGGACTTGAGACCGCATATGCGCTTGCAAACATGCATCTTGTGAATGAAGCGGGAATGAGCGTAAGCGATGTGATAGCTAAATTTACGATTAATCCGGCGAGACTTTATAATTTTGACAGAGGAACGCTGTCGGAAGGAAAGGCTGCCGATATAGCAATATTCAATCCGACGGAAGAGTGGGAAGTAAAGACTTTTAAATCGAAGTCATCCAATTCTCCTTTCCTCGGAGAAGTGCTTAAAGGAAAAACAAAAATAACCATATGTGACGGAAAAACGGTATATACCGACGGCACATTGATATAAGAATAAATAAACGGAGGAAATAAATGTTTTATAGGAATATAGATGAAGGAAAAGTAATTTCACAAGAAAAACTTTCTGATGGAATTTACAGTTTGAGAATAAAAAACGAAGGCGCGAAGAATGCTGAGCCCGGACAATTTGTCGGGGTTTATCCAAAGAGCGCGGACACACTTCTTATGAGACCCATAAGCATTTGCGAAACGGACAAAGAGAAGAGTGAAATGAGACTTGTTTACAGAGCGGTAGGAAAAGGAACAACGGAATTTTCTTCTCTTAAAGAGGGAGACAGCGTGAAGCTTCTTGCCAACTTAGGAAACGGATTTCCCGTTAATGAAGTTAAAGGCAAGTGCATCGTTCTTATGGGCGGAGGAATAGGAATACCTCCCATGCTTGGAACTGCAAAGGCGCTTAACGGCGAAGATGTTCATGCGTATCTCGGATACAGAAATAAAGATACGTTTTTGGATGATGAATTCAAAAAGTATTCGAAAGTATATATCGCAACCGAAGACGGAAGCATCGGAGTAAAGGGAAATGTAATAGATGCATTGAAAGAATCAAAGGAAGTAAAGCCGGATATTATTATGGCTTGCGGTCCGATGCCAATGCTTCGCGCAATAAAAGAATATGCAAAGGCTAACGGTATAACGGCATATATTTCGTTGGAAGAAAGAATGGCCTGCGGAATCGGAGCGTGCCTCGGATGTGTCTGCAAGACCGTTAAGAAGGATGGGCATTCGCATGTAAACAACACAAGAATATGTACGGAAGGACCCGTATTTAATGCCGAGGAGGTGGATATTTAATGAATACCAAAGTTTCCATAGCAGGAGTAGAATTTAAAAATCCCGTAATGACGGCATCAGGCACGTTCGGCTCGGGAATGGAGTACGGCTTGTTTGTTGATTTGAACAGACTCGGAGCGGTAGTGACAAAAGGAGTAAGCAATGTTGCATGGGCGGGAAATCCCACACCGAGAGTTGCCGAAGTATACGGAGGAATGCTTAATGCAATAGGACTTCAAAATCCCGGCGTTGACGTAATGATTGAAAGAGACCTTCCGTTCCTTGCAAATTACGATACGAACGTAATAGTAAATGTGTGCGGAAAGACTGTTGAGGATTACATTGAAACCGTAGAAAAACTCAATGATACAAATGTCGATATGTATGAAATCAATGTATCTTGCCCGAATGTAAAAGAGGGTGCCATTGCTTTCGGTCAAAAGGCAGAATGCCTTTATGATATAACAAAAAGAATAAAAGCGGTTGCCAAGAAGCCGATAATTATGAAATTAAGTCCCAATGTAACGGATATTACGGAGATGGCAAAAGCAGCGGAAGCGGCAGGCTCGGATGCAATATCTCTTATCAATACGATTACGGGGATGAAAATAGATATTGAAAGAAGAAAATTTGTAATCGCAAATAAAACAGGCGGTATGTCGGGACCCGCAGTCAAACCGGTTGCCGTAAGAATGGTTTACCAGTGTGCAAATGCCGTTAAGATTCCGATAATAGGCATGGGAGGAATTGCAAATGGCGAGGACGCTATAGAATTTTTGATGGCGGGAGCAACTGCGGTGGCTGTCGGAGCGATGAATTTTGTAAATCCCTACGCTACAATCGATGTGGTTGAAGGGATTGAAAAATATATGAAAAAACATAATGTGGAAGATGTGAATGAATTGATAGGATGTGTAAAGTAGGGGGAACAAAGTGGCTATAGAGAGAAAAGTATCGGAAAAAGCGTATGCCAAGATTAATCTTGGGCTTGATGTATTAAAAAGAAGAGAAGACGGATATCATGAAGTAAAAATGGTTATGCAGACAATCGGAATCTGCGACAATCTTGTGTTTTTTACGTCGGATGAGACAAAGGGAATAACGCTTAAAACAGATATAGACGGGCTTCCCTGCGATGATTCGAATCTGATTGTAAAAGCTGCGAAGATGATGGTTGAAAAGTACGACATCGAGCAGGGAGTTGAAATTACTCTCGAAAAAAACATCCCGATGGCAGCAGGCATGGCAGGCGGAAGCTCTGATGCCGCAGCAACCTTACGGGGAATCAATAAACTTTTCGGCTTGGGTCTCACAAATGAAGAATTGTGCAGAATAGGTGCAAAAATCGGTGCGGATGTTCCGTTTTGCATTTATGGAGGAACATATCTTGCGGAGGGAATAGGAGACAAGCTTACAAGTCTTCCGGATATGCCGCAATGCACCGTTCTTATTGCAAAACCGAATTTCGGTGTATCCACAAAGCATGTTTATGAGAATCTTCATGTGGAAAACATAGATAATCATCCCGATATGGACACGGTAATAGAATGCGTAAAGAATTCGGATCTCGGAGGAGTTGCTTTTAATCTGGAAAACATACTGGAAAATGTTACCGTTAAAGAATATCCTTTTATACAGGAATTAAAAGATATTATGATTCAGCGCGGCGCAATGAATGCTCTGATGAGCGGAAGCGGTCCGACGGTATTCGGACTTTTTGACAGCAAGGCAAACGCGGAAAGAACGGCGGTTGAGATTCGCAACATGTCAGATGTAAGCGAAGTGGTAGTGACATGTTTTGAAGACATGAGCCATGAAGAAATAAGAAAAAAAGCGCACATTACACTGACAACCGTTGTTGATGACAACGAAGCGGAAAAAGTATCGTATGATTGCGTCGCCGTTGAAAGAAGAGGCAAAATTCACGTAACTTATTACGAGAAAGATCCGGAAACGCAGAAAGAAACGACAAACAACTTAACGATAAGCGACAGATGCTTGATATATGAAAAAACAGGTAATGTAAATACGAAAATGGTAATTACACCGGATGAGGCAACTACGCAGGTTTATCGTACGGAGTTCGGTGACATAGATTTGGATATCATATGTCATGAATATGTGCTTGATGAGATTGCGGACAGGCTTTTGCTTGATGTGGATTATGATATGATGCAGGGGGAAGAAGAACTGACTCATATGAATATCAAAATAGAAATTGAATATAATATTTAAAACAAGAAAGAGGAAAAGATGATGAAAAAAAGCATATTGATTAAAACGACCGGAGTAATGATGGTATTGGCTCTGGCAGGATGTAATTTTACAAGTACGGTTACACCTGACAATGCAGAGCAACCGAATAATCCGACATCAATTGATATAGACAATCATAAGCAGGATAATTCAGATTCTTCTGAGAGCGACTTGGATGATAGCGATGACAAAGAAGAGGAAGACATCGAAGAAGGATTGGATGAGGAGACAAAACAAAGATATACGCAGTACGCGAAACTTTTGAATGATTTCCTATATGAAAAAGATTCCAACGGAAATTATTATATTAACGGACTGTGTTCGGAATTATCGTATAATCCGTCGGATTCGATTGAAAATCCTTTGTATACGTTTCTTGATGTAAATAATGACGGATATGACGAACTGCTTGTCGGAGAAGGTCCGATAATGTATAGCGATGGTGAGGTATATGAAGATACATATATTAATATTATGCTTCCGAATGATACATGGATGAATTCGTTTATGAGTTGCATTTGGCTTTATAATTTTGATACGCATAAAGCTATCGTAAAGGATTTCGGAGGATATTCCATCGGTTATTTCGACGGCGAGATATTTGTTACGGAAGATTATTTCGAACGCAATCTTGAACATCAATTCGATGACGTCGAAACGGATGAAATGCATTATATATTCCATTATGTCAATGATGAATTGGTAGAGACGCTTGATGACAGAGATGATTATTTGAACCCTTACATGGAAGGATTCAGTCGCATCGAAATGCAACCTTTGAACGACGAGGCAATTGCCGCAATAGCCCAAATGGGAGAATAAAAACAATAAAAAAACAGCTTAAACTTCATAAAAGTTTAAGCTGTTTATATTTTTATTTAATGGGCTTTGCACCGGCTTTTTCCTGAAGCTTTTCTACACCGCGCTTAATGAAGTTCTTTTTCTTCTTGGGCGGTTGTTCAAGCTTGCCGTGAGTTGCTTTGACCTGCTTGATATAAAGTCCGCTGACAACAGCTTTGACTTCACGGTTTTCGGGAATCATGTCATAGATGGCGTCGTCTGCAATGAACAGAACAAACTGGGGACCGACTTTTGCTTTTACAACCGGAACTTTCATGAACTTTGTCATCTTCGGAGCCTGAGCTACAACCGATTGGGGAAAGCCGGCGTCCTTGAATTTGCATCTTTTCTTGCCGACAATAAACATCGTAAGCGTTTGCTTGTTGGCTTCCATGATGGATTCCTGTTCTTTTTGCTGCTTGTCCATTTTCTTTCCGACAAAGAATAAAACGACTATAAGTACAAGCAAAACTCCGCAAATTATAAGTGTTACAAGGGAGAATGTGCTCATTAACATCAAATTGGGTATCATTTAAGGCCTCCTAAAAAAATATGCTTAATTATTCTATCAAATAAAAGGAAAAATAGCAAGATTTCCGTGAATAAAGAGTGTTTGTGTATCTTGATTTCTAAAAAATGCTGTGTTATCATAGACAAGTTAAAGAAGAGCCTGAAAAGGGTTTTCTTTTTGACGAGTTTTTTAGGAGAGGAAGCGAGTGCGTGGCAGATAGAAAATTTTATATTGTTTGCGGCCATTACGGATGCGGCAAAAGCAATTATTCTGTAAATCTCGCACTGAAAATGGCTAAAGAGGGAAGAAAAGTAATGCTTTGCGACCTCGATTTGGTTAATCCTTACTTTTTATCATCGGCGTGTGAAGATATATTGAAGGAAAACGGAGTCAAAGTCATTTCGACGCTTTTTGCAAATACAAATGTTGAAACACCTGCGTTGCCGCCTGATTTAAATCTCGTATTTGAAACGGATATGGATGTCGTTATGGATGTAGGCGGAGACGATGCGGGAGCAGTAGTGCTCGGAAGATATGCCCCTTTTATAGAAAAGATTGATTACGAAATGATTTACGTGGTTAATAAATATCGTAATCTGACGGCAACGGTCGAAGATACCGTCGAGATTCTGAAAGAAATTGAAGCGGCTTCAAGATGTAAGGCTACGAAGGTTTTGAATAACTCGCACCTCAAACAGGAAACAACCTGGGAGACGGTTAAGGATTCTTTGGAATATGCCGATGAAACGGCAAAGATTCTTGGACTTCCGATGGAAGGAGTAACGGTTCCTTCATATTTATTAAAGGATGACCGAGTGAATGAAGAGATTAAATCGATGAATCGAACATTTATCCCGGTAGACATATATGTAAAGGCACCCTGGGAATATCCTGATTTTAATGTGTAAAATAAGAAAGAGAGGAAAATAGAATGGCAAAAATTACCGTAAATGAGAATTTGTGCAAAGGTTGCGGAATGTGCGTTAATGCATGTCCCAAGCACTTACTTGCTCTTGCAACCGACCATATCAACGCAAAGGGTTATCACCCGGCTACAATGACAGACCAGTCACAGTGTACAGGCTGTACTTCATGTGCAATCATGTGTCCTGACGTAGCTATTACAGTGGAAAGATAGGAAGGAGAATAAAAATGGCAGAGAAAGTTTTGATGAAAGGAAACGAAGCTTTGGCTGAAGCCGCTATTCAGTGCGGTTGCAGACACTATTTCGGTTATCCTATTACACCTCAGACAGAGGTTGCTGCATACATGTCAAAGAGACTTCCCAAAGAAGGCGGATGTTTCCTTCAGGCAGAATCCGAAGTTGCAGCTATTAACATGGTACTCGGTGCAACAAGTGCAGGTGTCAGAGCAATGACATCTTCATCATCACCCGGAATTTCACTTAAGTCAGAGGGTGTTTCATACATCGGCGGATCGGATTTGCCCGCTCTTATTATCAATGTACAGCGTGGCGGCCCCGGACTTGGAGGTATTCAGCCTTCACAGTCAGATTACTGGCAGGCTACAAAGGCACTCGGTCATGGTGATTTCCAGCTTTTCGTACTTGCTCCTTCAACAATTCAGGAGATGGTTGACTTTGTATCTTTGGCATACGAAGTAGGCGAGAAGTATCGTGTACCTGCTATGATTCTTTCCGACGGTATGCTCGGACAGATGATGGAGCCCGTTGAATTCCCTCAGAAGAAGGAAGGCCCCGTTGCAGATAAGCCTTGGGCAACAAACGGACACAAGAATGAAAGAAAGCATAATATCATCAACTCACTTTACATTGAGCCGAAGGAACTTGAGGATATTATCAATGAAAGATATGAAAGATACGCAAAGATTAAAGAGGAAGAGCAGAGAGCCGAAGAGTTTATGTGCGATGACGCAGAGTTCTTTGTAGTTGCTTTCGGTGCTAGTTCACGTGTATCAAGAAGTGCTGTAATGCAGGCAAGAAAAGAAGGCATCAAGGTTGGACTTATCCGTCCTATCACACTTTGGCCTTTCCCTGACAAGACAATCGAGAAGAACGTAGATAAGGCAAAGAAATTCCTTTGCGTTGAGATGAACAAAGGTCAGATGATTGATGACGTTAAGCTTGTTGTCAACGGTCGCAAGGATGTTGAGTTCTTCGGACGTACAGGCGGTGTTATTCCTACACCCGCTGAGGTTCTTTGTGAGATTCGCCGCATGGCAGGAAAGGAGAATTAATAATGGCTGTAGTATTTGAGAAACCCAAGGCATTGGCTGATGTGCCTTTTCATTACTGCCCCGGATGTACACACGGTATTGTACATCGTCTCGTTGCAGAAGTTATAGATGAACTCGGAATCGAAGGTAACACTGTAGGTGTTGCATCGGTTGGATGTTCGGTATTCAGCTACAATTATTTTAACTGTGATATGGTACAGGCTGCACACGGTCGTGCACCCGCTGTGGCAACAGGACTTAAGAGAGCAATCCCCGATAATGTTGTATTTACATATCAGGGCGACGGTGACCTTGCTGCAATCGGTATGGCAGAAACTGTTCATGCTGCAACAAGAGGCGAGAACATCACGGTTATTTTCATCAATAATGCAATTTACGGTATGACAGGCGGCCAGATGGCTCCTACATCACTTCCCGGACAGATTACACAGACATCTCCTTACGGACGTGATGTAAAGACAGCAGGTTATCCTATCAGAGTATGCGAACTTCTTTCAACACTTTCGGGAACGGCTCTTGCACAGCGTGTTACAGTTGATACTGTTGCACATGTAAGAGAAGCAAAGAAAGCAATTAAGAAGGGCTTTGAAAATCAGATTAACAAAAAGGGATATTCAATCATCGAGGTTGTATCCGCTTGTCCCACAAACTGGGGACTTTCACCCGAAGAAGCTATCAAATGGCTTCAGGACAATATGCTTCCTTATTATCCTCTCGGAGTATATAAGGACAAAACTGCAGAAGAAGGAGGAGAAAACTAATGAGTACACTTAATGTTTTACTTGCCGGATTCGGTGGTCAGGGTATTTTGTTCGGCGGAAAGACGCTTGCTTATTCAGGACTTCTTGACGGAAAGAACCTTTCATGGCTTCCTTCATACGGCCCCGAAATGCGTGGCGGTACATGTAACTGCAGCGTCGTTATTTCGGACGATCCTATCGGTTCTCCTTTGGTAACACAGCCTGACGTACTTGTTGCTATGAACAGACCTTCTCTTGAGAAGTTCGTTGACGCCGTAGTACCCGGTGGTATGATTCTTGTTGACAGTTCAATGATTGATATCAAAGTTGAAAGAACAGACGTAAAGGTATTCTACATCGATGCAACAAAGATTGCAGATGAGAACAACATGAAGAGCTGCGCAATCATTATCCTTATCGGAAAGATGTTCAAGGAAATCGGATTCCTTAACAAAGATGTTGTTGCAGACGCAGTAAAGAAAGTAATTCCTGCCAAGAAGGCAGCTATGATTGAACTTAACTTAAAGGCAATCGAAATCGGTATGAATTCATAGTGATTTAAATTATATGGCGTAAGGGAGGCGACTCCTTTACGCCAAAAACTATAGGAAAGGTGTGAACGATATGGATGAAATCAGAGAAATAGCCATGAGAATAAGAGAGCTTCGCGAAGTGTGCGAATATACGGAAGACGAAGTGGCAGAACGAGTCGGTGTCAGCGTGGAAACGTACAAAGAGTACGAGAGAACCGGCAAGGATATTCCCATCAATACTATTTTTCAGTTAGCCAAATTGTATAAGGTTGATTTGTCCGAAATACTTACAGGTGTATCGGCAAAACTGAATACGTATCAGATAGTTCGCGCCGGAGAGGGAGCGAAAGCAGATCGTTATCCCGGATATGAATTTAAGGATCTTGCATATCATTATTCCAATATGCTTATGCAGCCTTTTATAGTAACTCTCGATCCCAGCGACAAGCCTGCTGACTTGGTAACGCATAGGGGAGAAGAGTTTAATCTCGTGCTTGAGGGTACAGTCGTCGTCACCTTCGGTGACAAAGAACTTGTTTTGGAAAAAGGTGACAGTATTTATTTTAACCCCAATTACCCTCATGGCCAGAAATGCGGCGGAACAACGCCGGCAACATTCCTTACCATGATTGCGGAATAACAGGAATGGAGATGTAGAAAAAATGTTAGAGAAATTTTTACCGCGTATAGAATTTGATTCATACGAAGATTTCAAGGAAAATTACAAGGTTACTCCCCCTGCGGATTTTAACTTTGCGTACGATATAGTTGATGCCTGGGCAAAAGAAGAGCCGGATAAAAGAGCGCTTCTTTGGTGCAATGACCATGACGAAGAGAAGACATTTACATTTACGGACATTTCAAAATTGTCCAATCAGGTTGCCAATATGTTTAAGGAAAAAGGACTTAAAAAAGGCGACGTTGCAATGCTTATTTTGAGAAGACGTTGGGAGTATTGGATTACAGCGGTTGGTCTTATGAAACTCGGTGTAATTATCGTTCCGGGAACTCTTCAGCTTACCAAAAAAGATATAGCATACCGCGCAAATGCGGCCAATATTAAGGCATTTATATGTGTTGACGATGCGTATGTTATGGAGCAGATGGAGATTGCAAGACCCGAAGCTCCCTGCATTGAAAATATTTTTGTAGTAAATAATACCGATAGAGAAGGTTGGATTAATTTCAATACAGAAATAGCCAAATATTCCGATACGTTTGAAAGACCTACAGACGACCAAAGAACTGTTGGAACAGACCTTATGCAGATTTATTTTACATCCGGAACAACTGGTATGCCCAAAATGGTTTGTCACAATTATTTCCATCCGTTGGGCCACATTGTTACGGCACATTATTGGCAAAGAGTTCAGGAGAATAAGCTTCATATGACCGTTTCTGATTCCGGCTGGGCGAAGTTCGGCTGGGGCAAGATTTACGGACAGTGGATTTGCGGAGCAACTGTTTTCTGTTATGACATGGACAAGTTCTATGGAAAGAATCTTCTTGAACATATTCAGAATTATAAGCTTACGACATTCTGCGCCCCTCCCACCATGTACAGATTCATGCTTCAGGAGAAGGTTGAAGATTACGACCTTTCAAGTGTAGAACATTGGTCAACTGCCGGAGAGGCACTTAATCCCGAAGTATTTAACCGTTGGGAAGAACTTACCGGTCATAAGATTGCTTCCGGTTTCGGACAGACGGAAGGTACAGTTCTTATTGCGAATTTTGAGTGGTTTGAATCAAAGCCCGGTACGCTCGGTAAACCGTCACCCATATATGATTTGAGACTTCTTGACAAAGACGGAAAAGAATGTGAAAACGGTGAAGAAGGCGAAATCAATATTTGCGGAGTTCTTAAGAATCCGCCCATAGGTCTTTTTGTAGGATATTACAAAGACAAAGAAATGACCGATGAAGCTTTCGGAAGCGGAAATTACAACCTTAAGGATGTAGCGTGGAGAGATAATGAAGGTTATTACTGGTTTGTAGGTCGTCACGATGATGTTATCAAATGTTCAGGCTACAGAATCGGACCTTTTGAAGTAGAAAGTGCGCTTATAGAGCACCCTGCGGTAGTAGAATGTGCGATTACAGCGGCACCGGATCCCATAAGAGGTCAGGTTGTTAAAGCGAGAGTTGTTCTTGCGGAAGGGTATGAGCCTTCTGAAGAACTTACAAAGGAACTTCAGAATCATGTTAAACATGCAACGGCACCTTACAAATATCCCCGTATAGTTCAGTATGTTGATGAATTGCCCAAGACTCTCGGCGGAAAAATAAAGAGAAAAGAATTAAGAGAAGAAGACGAGCGTATGTACGCTGAGACAAATAAGTAATTCGGAGGAAGTATGAGCAGTACAAAGAGAGAAGAACAAAGAAAAAACAGAGAAAAAGCCATAAAAAAAGCTAAAAGAGCAAAAAGCATCAAATGGCTTGTATTGGTGCTTGGAGGTCTTGCGATAATCGGCATTATAGGGTGGGCAATAGCGGAAAAAATAATAACCGATGTCAAACCTGTAGCGGATTTCAGTGCCGGACTTAATGACGACGGTACTATTGCCAATGTCAGAGCACTTGATTATGTAGATCTTTGCGATTATAAAAACATGACCGTAAGCAAGAGCGAGTTAGAAGTAAGCGACGAGGAATTACAGACATATTTGGATACTTTGGTCACAAGATTTCCGGAAGATATTACGGATAAAAACGTCACAATAAAAGAAGGAGATACGATTAATTTTGATTACGAAGGCAAGATTGACGGAGTTCCTTTCCAAGGCGGATCAACGAACGGAATGGGCACGGATGCTGTAATGGATATCCCCGGAAACTTTATCCCCGGCTTTACAGAACAGATTGTAGGACATAATGTTGGAGAAACATTTGATATTTATGTTACATTCCCTGACAGTTATACAGCTGAATTGGCCGGAAAAGATGCTGTATTTACAATAACAATCAATTCATATGTTGATTTGAATCCCGAATTTAACGATGCATTTGTTGAGAAGAATTTATCGCAGGTGGCTCTGACTAAAGAAGGATTTATAAATTATTATAAAGATTTGATGTTTAAGAGTAATACTTATGCATATGTTCAAAAATTTGTTATTGAAAATTCTGCCGTGAAAGATTATCCTAAAGAGTATCTTGATATTCTAAAGGGTCAGATGAAGTACGACGATGAGAATACTTACAAAGCAGAAAATACATCGTATTACAATCAGTACGGCAAAAATAAGTATGAAAGCTTTAATGCATATATCGGAGGACAGTCAGATAAAGAATATGCTGCATTGTTAACTCAACAGGCTATGAAGCAGGCACAAAACGAATTGATTTATCAGGCTATTTATGAAGATGCAGGATTGACGGTATCAAGTGAAGACGTTTCGGAGTATTTGACTTCAATTAACCTTGACAGTTCGTATTATTCTTCACAACAGAGTACGTATGGTAAAGGTTATTTGTATCATCAGGGTATGGTATATACTGTTATAAAGTATTTGGCAGATAATATTGATGTGGTTGAATAAATTATTAAGGAGAACAAATTATGAGCTCAAATGTAAGACCGGAAACAATGGAAAGAATTACAACAAGTGCCTTGGCAAAATCTTTCATCGATGAACAGATTGCCGAAATCAAAGCACAGGTTGGCGACAAGAAGGTACTTCTCGCATTATCCGGAGGAGTTGATTCGTCTGTTGTCGCAGCATTATTAATCAAGGCTATCGGACAGAACCTTGTATGTGTACATGTTAATCATGGATTATTAAGAAAAGGTGAGCCCGAACAGGTAATTAATGTATTCGGTAAAGAGCTTAATGCAAATCTTGTTTATGTAGATGCTACAGACAGATTTCTTGATAAACTCGCAGGTGTTTCAGATCCTGAAACCAAGAGAAAAATAATAGGTGGAGAATTCATCGAAGTATTCGCTGAAGAAGCTCGTAAACTTGATGGAATCGAATTTCTTGCACAGGGAACAATTTATCCCGACATTCTTGAGAGTGATGGAGTAAAGGCACATCACAACGTAGGAGGACTTCCTGAGGATCTTAAGTTCGAACTTGTTGAGCCCATTAAACTTCTTTACAAAGATGAAGTCAGAATGGTAGGTAAAGAACTTGGCCTTCCCGATAACATGGTTTATCGTCAGCCCTTCCCCGGACCCGGACTTGGAGTTCGTTGCGTAGGTGCAATCACAAGAGACCGTCTTGAAGCATTGAGAGAAGCTGATGCTATCGTTCGCGAAGAAATCGGAAAGCTTCCTGAAACACCTTGGCAGTACTTCTGCGCTATCCCCGATATGCAGTCTACAGGTATTAAGTATGTAAACGGCAAGGGCGAGCGTTACATGGGTTGGGCTTGCGTAATTCGTGCCGTAAATACAACAGATGCGGTTAAGGTTACAGTTCCTGAAATTCCTTTTGATGTTCTTTGCAAGATGAGAGATCAGATTATTCAGATTCCCGGCATCAACAGAGTACTTTGGGACATCTCGGAAAAACCCGTTGCCACAATTGAGTGGGAATAGGAGCGAGTAACGAGCCAAGCACAAACAGCATAGAAACCGCGTAGCGGTAACAATAAGAAGAAAGGACACAGACACCATGCTCGCATGAGTGTATGTGTCCTTTCTTCTTTATTGTGTGGGAACGAAGTTCCCTATGCTGTTTGTATTTGGCGACAGACGGACCATGCGTGAGCAGAGCTCACAGCATTGGGTCCGGAAGAGAAGTGAAGCGACAGACGGACCATGCGTGAGCATTGGGGAGGTGTGAAAATCTATGTTTTTGTATGTGTTTGTGGTATTATATTTTCAGGGGATTTTGGAGGCAGACTTTGGAAGAGACAGTTTTTCCGGATGATAATTGATGCTTAATGTAATCCTATAGACATCTTTATATATGTAAATTCGAATTTTTCGTGCGAACCTCCTGACTGAAAGTAGACTTTAAAAGTAGACTATAAATATACTTTGGTTTGAATAGAATTCCTATTTCGTGAACGGAGAATGAAAATGAATTTTGAGAAATTCACATGTGATATAGAAAAAAATAATTGGGAAGTCTATGGCGTTGAGGTATATGAGGATTTTGTGCTTACACATTCTTATGGAGACACTTGCGATTGTATTCATGAGATATATTCTGCAACAAAATCTATTCTATCAATTGCGTTTGGTATAGCGTATGATAGGGGATTGGTCGATCTTCAAAAAAGTGTCTTACAATATTTGCCGGAGGCAAATATTGGCAGTTTATCAGAAAAACAAAAAGCTTCTTTTGATAAATTGACATTACACAGATTGTTGACTATGTCTGTAGAAGGATTTCCATTCAGACTCGAGGGTGAAAACTGGCTTGATTTTTGTTTGTCATGCGAAATAGAGAATCCGGAAGCAAAGGTGTTCACTTACAGTAACATTAACCCATTCCTCATTGGAGTAGTATTAACGGAAGTCCTGAAATATGATTTAGGCAGGTTTATACAGGAAGAAATATTTAAGCCTTTAGGCATAACCAAATACGAAATGCAATACAGCCCGGAAGGTTATTTTTACGGAGCTTCAGGAATGAAACTGTGTGTTCATGATTTAAGCAAATTTGGTCTTCTTATGAGCAACGGCGGTATGTATGACGGGATAAGAATTGTTTCAGAAGAATATGTTTCACTGGCCACATCTGTTCAGCAGATGAATCGAGAAGGTGGCTATGGCTATTATTTTTGGAAATACAGAGATGGATTCAGTATTAACGGGAAGTGGAAACAAAAGTGTTATTGTCTCCCAAAGCAAAATATAGTTGTTACGTATTTAGCGCATATTGAGGATGAATCGCACTGCTTGCTGGAAAGCATGGAGAGAAACATCTTGGAAGTTGAGGAGGTATAAATGAATCATTTAGGTACAGTAGCATTGGAAACTACGAGATTAAAATTGAGACGATTTACGATGGAAGATGCAGAAAGTATGTATAGAAATTGGGCATCAGAGGATGAAGTTACTAAATATTTAACATGGCCGACTCATGCTAATGTAGATATTACAAGGGAAATTATAAGTAACTGGGTAAACGAATATCAAAATAACAATACCTATAATTGGGCTATGGAATTAAAAGAGACGGGAGAGGTTATTGGTAATATTTCTGTTGTCTTAATCAAGGAGAATATTGAAGGAGCTGTTCTTGGATATTGTATGGGAACAAAATGGTGGGGAAAAGAATTAATGCCGGAAGCAGGTAAAGCAGTAATCAAGTTTTTGTTTGAACAGGTAGGATTTCATAGGATAGCAGCTGACCACGATAAGAATAATCCAAAATCCGGAAGAGTAATGCAAAAAATGGGAATGACCTATGAAGGAACATTGAGAAGTGCCGGATTTTGTAATCAGGGAATTATTGATGAAGTGTGGTATTCTATATTAAAGGAAGATTATGATAAACTGCAGTGATGATAATAGACCAACAGAGGAAGAACAGGAACAAATTCCCGATGTGAATACATAAACCGACTGTCGCCCGTAAACAACCATTTGTCACAAATCGCTTGAAATCCTTTGATGGTAAGATATAATTGCGACATAAAGAAACGGAGAAATTACATGAAGCTTTTGTTTGTAATTCATGAAAAGTACAAAGAGCCGGAAATACATATCTGCAGTGATAAAAAAAGCAGGGAA
>JAZQQI010000021.1:0-26500 GCA_045628965.1 Lachnospiraceae bacterium
AGAATTGCTGCGCAGTTCTGGTTTGTATCGAAGTAGCAAAGTGTAAGGTCATCGCTTAAGCATGAGAAATCAACATCGGGAGCGGGTTCGGGTGCCCACTGAGGATCTGAGAAGATAAAGATATCAGGCTCGTTACCGTTACCGATAGGCTGTGATTTCTTGTACATCTTTACATACTCATCTGACATATACTGGAAGTTGAGCATCCAGTTGTAAAGGAGGTTCTCTTCTCCTTCGGGAATAAGAAGATGAGCCTTTGCCATGAACTCGGGATCAAGACCTACAAAGCACTCTGCATGATACATTGTTTTCCAACGTGTCTTGTAGATGGCATCCATAACAACCTTATCAAGCTTCTTCTCATCAACACCGGGCTCGCCTTTAATTCTTCTGGCCTGAGCGTAACGACCTGTAACAGCACCGTCGTTGAAAAGTAATACCTTAGCGTCTTTTTCAAGACCGAATGTATCACCGTCTTTGATGGGCATATCTGTTACGATTGTTCCGGGTGAATTCTTAGCTAATTCATAAGCTTCTTTCAATGTGTTGATCTTAATTACGTTATTTCCGTAGAATGCGCCTTCGATAATGGAACGGGTTGTTGAGAAACCTACCTTACCTTTGCCGATCTCGGAAATGGGATAATAAGCTTTTGTTGACATATCTCATGTCCTCCTCTATTTTTATAAACTTGCAGATAAATCTGCTTTTTAACATTTGTGTGTGAATCCAAATTCCGCACATTGACATAATTATCGCAAATGTAAAGAAAAAAGTCAATATTTTTAACATTTGCTTAAGTAATCCGAAAGCCACTTCTTTTCTTCTTCACTCATCTCTTCCCGAAGGATTAAATCTTCGTCAAAAGGAACGTATGTAAGCGGTTCAAAACAAAGGAATTTTCCGTCATTTGTAACACATTTTTCTTTAACAAGAATAACGTTCTCAAGCCTTATTCCATACTCTCCCTCGCGATAGATTCCCGGCTCATCAGACATAATCATTCCGGGTTTCAAAACGGCATCTTTCGCGGTATGACGCCATCTTATGGAATTAGGACCTTCATGTACGCAAAGTCTGTAACCTATACCATGTCCTGTTCCGCACTTATAATCGTCTCCTTCTTCCCAAAGAGGGAGCCTTGCAAGAATATCAAGATTGACACCCGTAACGCCTTCCATAAATACTGCATTTTGAAGATGAAGAAGACCTCTTAAAACTCTGGTGTAGTCATGCTTCATTTTGTAAGTCGGATTTCCTATTGCAACTGTTCTTGTAATATCCGTTGTGGCACCGACCCACTGACCTCCCGAATCAACAAGATACAAATTGTCTTTTTCTATCTTACTGTTTGACTCCTCAGTCGCCTCATAATGCATCATTGCGGCATTTGGTCCGAAAGCGGAAATCGTATCAAAAGACAAATCAAGGCATTCGGGCTTAGAAAGCCTCATATTATCAAGTTTATTTGCCAAATCATATTCATTAATTCCGGACAAATCATTATTTTTAACATAATCTATAAAATCTTTGACAATCCGATTGTCTTTTTCATAATATTTTTTGATATTTTGAATCTCAATGTCATTTTTGACAGCCTTAAATAGATTGGTTTCCGCATCATAATCCTTCATAATACACTTTTTGTCTTTTAAAAGATTACCTATAAAAGCAGGCGTAGAAAGATAATCAAAAGCAACCGACATTGAACTTTTAACATTATCCTCAAGGAATTGTTCAAAATCTTCATACTCGCAAATTTGACAATTATCAATTCGGTCTTTAACTTTATCAGAATCATACACGAATAAGAATGCATCTTTTGGTGTAATGAATGCATACGAAAACGCAACCGGATTGCACGGAATCGCATTTCCGCGTATATTAAACAACCACATATTGACAGCCAAATCAGACGAAACAAAAGCATCAAGTGAATTTTCCTTCATTTTTTC
Source organism: Lachnospiraceae bacterium (assembly GCA_045628965.1). GTDB lineage: Bacteria > Bacillota > Clostridia > Lachnospirales > Lachnospiraceae > UBA3766. The sequence continues at coordinate 1,956 of JAZQQI010000021.1, forward strand.
ACGTACTCTTGATAATTTTGAAATTGAAGTTTCGCCCGAAATTTCAAGCGGAAGCACTTCGATGTCGGATACAACCTCAAAACAGTCATATTTCCTTTTATATTCAGCTTCAAAAGCATCATAAAACAAACGCTTTGAATAATCATTAGACGAAAGTTTATAATGTGTAAATTCTTTATATGAAATCAACTTGTCATTCGTAAAAACCTTCTTACCCGATGATATCAAATCATTTATAAAATCATTGAGTGAAGGATACCCTTTTTCACCGACTTTCATTAATTTAATTCCTGTATTTTTGAGCTCGTTTTCTGCTTGAATAAAATATCTGCCGTCCGTAAAAAGGTATGCATCTTCCATTCCGACGATAAGAGTACCGTTTGACCCGGTAAAACCCGAAATTTTAGTTCTTTGTTTATAATAATCATTTGTATATTCACTCATATGAGGATCTGAATCTTTAAAAAGAACGAAATCCATATTATATTTATTCATTAAATCTCTGATTTCTTTAATCATAAGTTTGTCCCTCAAAATTATGTAAACTTTTTGTTAACTTTCCAAAATGTGTTTCGTTAAGTATTTTAATATGATATATTAATTATGTTGACTTTACAAGTAAACACCCGTAACGTCAACTATTTTTATATGAAGGAGGAACCTTATGTCGGATAACAAATATTATGAAATCACCGATGATATAATCCGTCTTGCCGATATTTGTAAAGAAAGAAGCATTATAGACAACGATCTTTTCGTAAAATACGATGTTAAGCGGGGCTTACGAGATTTAAACGGACGCGGCGTATTAACAGGACTTACACATATCTCTGATGTAAGAGCCAACAAGATTGTTGACGGTGAGCAAATTCCTCTTCCGGGAGAATTATTTTACAGGGGCTACAATGTCAAGGATTTGGTTAACGGATTTGCCGCCGAAAAGAGATTCGGATACGAAGAATCCGCTTACCTTTTAATGTTCGGAAATCTGCCTACAAAAGAAGAACTTATTTCTTTTAACAAAATGCTGGCAAATTACAGGACGCTTCCTACGAGTTTCGTAAGAGATATTATTATGAAAGCCCCCAGCAAAGACATGATGAATACATTGGCCAGAAGCGTTCTTACATTATATTCGTATGACGACAAAGCCGATGATACTTCAATACCTAATGTACTGAGGCAATGCCTTGAACTTATTGCTCTGTTCCCTGAACTTGCAATATACGGATATCAGGCTTACAACCATTACGTAAATGACGAAAGTCTGTTTATTCATAAACCGAAGGCTAAGCTTTCAACTGCCGAGAATATACTTCATATGTTAAGACCTGACAGTAAATACACTGAACTTGAAGCAAGACTTCTTGACTTGGCACTCGTTCTTCACATGGACCATGGCGGAGGCAACAACTCAACTTTTACTACTCACGTTGTAACTTCAACAATGACAGATACATATTCAACAATCGCTGCCGCTCTCGGCTCTCTTAAGGGACCTCGTCACGGCGGAGCAAATATCAAAGTCGTTCAGATGTTTGAAGATATGAAAAACGAAGTAAAAGATTGGGAAGACGAAGAAGAAATTAGCAATTATTTAAGAAAGCTTCTTCACAAGGAAGCTTTTGACAAAGCGGGATTAATTTACGGTGTTGGACATGCAATTTATTCAACTTCCGACCCGAGAGCTCAAGTTTTCAAAGGATATGTAGAGTTGCTTTCCAAAGAAAAAGGTCTCGAAAAAGAATTTGGTCTTTATTCAAAAGTTGAGACACTGGCACCGCAAATCATCGCCTCTGAAAGAAAAATGTACAAAGGTGTTTGTATCAATGTCGACTTCTATTCCGGCTTTGTATACGATATGCTCGGTCTTCCCAAGGAACTTTTCACACCGATGTTTGCAATTGCGAGAATCGCAGGCTGGTCAGCTCACAGACTTGAGGAACTCTCAAACAATGGCAAAATCATACGACCCGCTTACAAACCGATTATGGAAGATCAAATCTATATACCGATAAGCGAAAGATAATATGCAGATTCAAAAATAAGGTTGAACAAAATTCAACCTTATTTTTTGATTAATAATTCTTATTTCTGATTTCCAAAGGAAGTTCATTGTAGTATTGAACAAATCCCGAAAGAATTGCTGCACCGTAATACTTCTCATCTTCTTTGATAATACGTGACAAAATTGCTTGATTAATCACGACATGACATGAGATTTCTTTCTTGGTATCTTCATCGAAGAATGTATAATCGAGCACAAGTGTTACACTCGGATTCTCTTCAAGGAATTTCAAAACGTCATATGTAAGACAATCTGTTCCGTCATATTCATCAAAATACACAACCTGATAACCTTCTAAGGATGAAGCAAACTTAAGTGCATCATATAATCTCTTGTTCATCGACGATGTTGAATTATTAATAACTGTCGGTGTTGGCTCGGGTTCAGGTTCGGGTTCGGGTTCGGGGTCCGGTTCGGGATCCGGTTCGGGTTCGGGGTCCGGTTCGGGGTCCGGTTCGGGATCGGGATCCGTTCCTTTAACAGTAACAGCACATTCAGCCGAATGTCCGCTTCCGTCAGCGCATGTTACGGTTACAATCGCAGTGCCTTCGGACATGGCTTTTATATTTCCGTTAGAATCTAAAGAAATTATATCATTATCACTTGAAGACCAATTAACATCTTTATTGCTTGCACCTTCCGGCAAAATAATAGCCGTCAATTTATACGTATCATCAATATTTAAAGATAATGTCGTACAATTAAGCGAAATACTGTCAGCCAAAATCGGATTAACCGTAATGGTGCATGTTGCATTTACTCCGCTTCCGTCTGTTGCCGTTGCTGTGATTGTTGCACTTCCTTCTGCCACTGCTGTTACTTTACCTGTGGAATCTACCGTTACTATACTTGAATCACTCGATTGCCATGTAACATTCTTATTTGTTGCATTATCAGGTGCAATTGTTGCAACAATACTTTCTTCATCTCCTACATATAAATCTAACGATGTATTATTAAGTGAAATACTGCTTACAGGTACTGCATTTGATGTTACTGTGCAAGTTGCTGACACACCGCTTCCGTCTGTTGCAGTTGCGGTAATTGTAGCACTTCCTTCTGCTAATGCTGTTACTTTGCCTGTGGAATCTACCGTTACTATACTTGAATTACTCGATTGCCATGTAACATCCTTATATGTTGCATTAACAGGTGTAATTGTTGCAACTATACTTTCTTCATCTCCTACATTTAAAACCAACGATGAATTATTAAGTGAAATATCGCTTACATGTACTAAATTAGATGTTACTGTGCAAGTTGCTGTTACTCCGCTTCCGTCATCTGCTCTTGCTGTGACAGTCGCTTGGCCGGGAGCCTTAGCCGTTACTTTACCTGTAAAGTCTACCGACACAATGCTTGGATTACTTGAAATCCATGTAGCATACGGAAAAGTTGCATTAGAAGGTGCTATATTCATCAAAAGAGTTTCATCTTTACCTACATCTAATGTTAAAGAATTATGATTTAATGAAACAGAAGTAATTGAATTTTTTGTTCCAAAATTAATACAATTATCATTGGCATATTGTTCAGCTGTATCATTTCCATATAATGTAACATTAGCATTAGAAAAATTTGATTCACTAATCCTTTGCACATTCGGAAGATTTACACTTGCTAAATTATAACAATCAGAAAAGGCAGAATCACCAATGCTTTGCGCATTCGGAAGATTTACACTTTCTAAACTATAACAATTAGAAAAGGCAGAATCACCAATGCTTTGCACATTCGGAAGATTTACACTTTCTAAATTATAACAATTAGAAAAGGCATAATCACCAATGCTTTGCACATTCGGAAGATTTATATTTATCAAATTAATATCATCAAAATACGCACAAGTTCCTATAATCTTGACAGAATCAGGTACATCAGTTGTAGAGCACGCACAAATCAACTTGTCTGACGAAGTTTCTATAATGGCATTACAACCCTCTCTGCTGTCAAATACGGTATTGTTATTAGACACTTCAATTTGGGTCAATGCTAAACATTGATTAAATGGATTAATTCCAATACTCAGTACACTTTCAGGAATAAATATACTTGATAAATGTTCACAACCTTGAAAGGCATAATTTCCTATAGTCGTCACTGTATTAGGAATCGTAACATTTGTTAAATTAGTACAACAAAAAAATGCGTCTACCCCAATTTCAGTCACAGGTAAATTTTCAATCTCACTTGGTATAACAACAGTTCCGTCGGTAATAGCCCCATTTGAGCACTTTGTAATTACAACGTGATCGGAATTTACAATTTTATAATCCAATGGACCAATTGTATCCGCCAATGCCGTTTCAGAATCAAGCATAAAGATACCAATGACAAAGACCAAAGATAAAAGAAATCTTACCAAATACTTTTTCACTATCAATTCCCCCTCGTAATTTAGCGTAAATTTTATATTGAATCTAAATTCTTCAAATCATATTGTAACGACAAATCCTTATTCTCGGTAATCTCCTGCCAGGTCGTTATAATTCGTCCTGCAATTCCTCTTGAATCCTCTTCAGAAGAATTAAGAAGCATAGTTATAAACTGGAAAGAACTGTACTGAGTCGTAACATCTCCCTGCCTTAAAGAAACAACAATCGCTCTTTCAACTTCCTGCATGGCAATTTCAAGTTCCTCAGTCGTAAGTTTAACATTTTCAGAATGTGAAAGAGTAAAGAGAATTATCCAAATGCTGTCGCCGCTTCTTTGCGTGAATCTGGATACAAAATGAACTATATGCTTGAAGCCTTCATACTCAACTCTTAACGCACCATCTCTTTGCTTTCTTTCTCTGATAAGTTTTTCAAGACGTTTCATATCAACTTCACTGTTGAAGTTAACAAGCTGTGAATTAAGACTTTCCTCTCTCTGCTTATAGTAATGATAATAATCCTTACCGTTTTGTTTAATATAATACAAAGCCTTATCCGCTCTGTGATATAAAGAATTAAAGTCCGTACCGTCATCGGGAGCAACTGAAATACCTATAGAAACAGAAGGTTCATAAGAACTTTCCGCAGGGTCTTTCATCTCATTATGAACACAGTCAAGAATCATCTCGCAATATGAACTGATTTCATCATCGGTATAATCGCCCTTAAGAAAAGCAGCAAATTCATCACCGCCAAGTCTTGCGGCAACATCTCTCGGACCAAGTTTATCAAGAAGGATTGACGAAAACTTGCAAAGAACCGAATCCCCGAATATGTGACCGTATCTGTCATTAACAGTTTTGAAATTATCAACATCAAATATGATAAATACACCTTTATTCTTGGTGGCAAAATATTTGTCGATATCTTCTTCGATAAATTTTCTGTTCCAAACTCCGGTAAGGGGATCTTTCTTGGCAGAATTTGTAAGATTCTTTCTCAAATCTTCGATTTGAAGAATTTTTTCAATTCTTGAAAGCATAATATCGGGTTCAAAAGGTTTTAATATAAAATCCATTGCACCCATCTTTAGACCTTTTATTTCGCTTTCCCTTTGGTCGTCAACAGTAAGAAATACTACAGGGATATTTGCAGTATCAACGTTTGCTTTAATTTTCTCAAGCGTTTCGTATCCGTCCATTCCGGGCATTCTTACATCCAAAAGAATAAGGTCAGGCTTGGCCTTCTTTAAAAATTCAAGAGCCTGTGCTCCTGATTTTGCCATGGATAACTGATAATAATCCTGTAATACATCGGCAGCCAATTTTAAATTAGTGGTAACATCATCAACTATCAGTATATGTTTTTTACGATCCATATTTTCCTCAATCAAAAATTCAAAAACTTCTCAATTTCATTTTTCATCTCATTAATCTCGCAAACAGTATCATGAAGTACTTTTGCATTTCTGATATCTTCTACAGCCTTGGGCACAATCATATTTGACTTTAACGAAAGTCTGTCTATCAGTACAAAATCATCCTCATTTGATACTTCACCTTCAATAGCACCCAAAACGGAACGTGTGAATTTGTAAGGAGATGCAGTGGAAACAATTACGGAAGGAGTATCATCACCGGTATTCTTTCTGTATTCCTTATATGCTGCTGAAGCAACTGCGGTATGCGTATCAACAACATACCCTGTTTTATCAAATACGCTCTTAATTTCATTATCAACATCTGCGCTTGAAGAAAATCCACCGACAAAAATCTCAGAGATAAACTCAAACATATCTTTATCAATCTCATACTTGCCGTTAGTTTTCAAAGAATCCATTAATTCTTTATTCTTCTTGGCATCCTGATTGCAGGAAAGATAAATCAATCTTTCAAGATTGGATGAAATAAGGATGTCCATTGAAGGCGAGGAAGTAAGAATAAAATCTCTGTTTCTGTCATAAACACCGGTATTAAAGAAATCAAACAAAACTTTGTTTTCATTCGATGCACAAATAAGCTTATTAATCGGAAGGCCAATCTTTTTTGCAAAATATCCTGCAAGAATATTGCCGAAATTTCCTGTGGGAACAACAAAATTGATATTATCTCCGTCTTCTATTTTGCCTCTCTTCAAAAGGTTGCAGTAAGCATATACATAATAAACAACCTGCGGAATAAGTCGACCGATATTAATAGAATTCGCAGAAGAAAATACATATCCTTTTTCATTAATTTGGGCATTGAATTCTTTATCACCGAAAATGTTCTTAACACCTGTCTGTGCATCGTCAAAATTACCTTTGATACCGATAACTTTAACATTCGAGCCCGTCTGAGTAACCATTTGCTTTTCCTGAATTGCGGAAACGCCTCCCTTAGGATAGAATACGCAAATTCTCGTGCCGGGAACATCCGCAAATCCTGCAAGAGCGGCCTTGCCTGTATCTCCTGAAGTAGCTGTAAGAATCACTATCTCATCGTTAATATTATTCTTCTTCGCACTAACAGTCATAAGATACGGAAGAATCGATAACGCCATATCCTTAAAAGCAATTGTGGAACCATGATAAAGTTCAAGATAATAAGCCTTGTCGGCATAAGCCAAAGGAGCTATTTCTTCAGTATCAAATTTGGAATCATAAGCATTTTCAATACAATACTTAAGTTCTTCTTCGGTAAAATCCGAAAAGAAGAGCTTCATAACTTCATAAGCCACACCTTTATAATCAAGTTTACACAAATCATCAAAATCCATCGTTAACGAAGGAAAAGAATCGGGAACAAAAAGTCCGCCGTCGTCAGCAAGTCCTTTCACTATCGCATAACTTGCCGTAAAAAGTTTGGAATCGTCTCTGGTGCTTTTATATTTAATTTCCATAATGCCTCCCTAAAATAAAATCAAATAATTATATCATATAAAACCAAAGATAGAAATAGGTTTTATTTCAAAGAATATAAGTGTAATATAGAATCATGAAAGAAAAAGGAATCTATATCACACAAAAAACTGACAAATCAATATATTATCGTGTTTCGGTAACATATCTCAAAAAACATATTTCACTCGATTCTTTTGACAACGAATCGGACGCAATAAACTGTCGTAAAGAAGCAGACCGTATTTTGAGCGATAATAATATAAGTCTTGAGGATTATCGTAATTTTAATTACATTTCGTTTGAAAAATTCGTAGTTTTAATTAATTTCAGAGACAACAAAATATATATAAGGACACCTATTTATCTTAAACAGAATTTCTTTTATTATTGCCTGTCTCCGAATCTTTTTTACAAATTTGACAAAGATGATTTATTTTATTATTCAAATCACAAAATCATGAAAAGAGGCAATCATCTTTTTGTATACGATTACGGAATGCAGATTAACATTTTTGAAAGATACAATATCCCATCATATTCCGTATACAACAAGGATTATCGATTCATAAACGACGACCCGACCGATTTCAGATATGAAAACATCGAAATAATAAATCCGTATTACGGTGTTTCAAAAAAGAACAAAAAGAACAAAGTCATATATATCGCACGAATCCACATAAACGGATATACAAAAATAGGCGAATATAAGACAATAACCGAAGCTGCAATCGCATACAACAAGGCTTGCGATTATATTTCTCAAAAAAACGGAACAAAATATCTGCAAAACTATCCGAACATTTCGCCAAAGGAATATGCCGAAATATATTCCGGCATAGAATTGCCGGATACAATAAAATCCATAGTAAAAAAATAAGTTCGGGGCAAGCCCGAACTTATTTTTATTAATTATTCTTCCTCTGATACTTCTTTAAAATCAGAAGCATCTGAAGCATCTTCTTTATTATCTTCACCCTTCTTTTGTGAAGTTGCGGCAGCATACGTTACACCGCCGAGTGCTCCTGTAAGAAGTGATTTGATATCAATACCGAGACCCTGTGTAAGTCCTTCGGAAATCTGAGTAGTCGAATTAACGATATCTCCTACCATCTTAGCCGAGTTTCCTTCACCGTACATCGTAATCTTGTCAACACTCGAAAGAGGTTTTGCAACATTTTCGGCAATCTGAGGAAGTACTGCGAAGTACATTTCAAGGATTGAAGCCTCTTTCATCTTTGCCTGAGCAAGAGCCTTCTTTTCAATACCTTCGGCCTCAGCAATAGCTTTGGCTCTGATAGCTTCAGCTTCTGCAATACCTTTTACTCTGATAGCTTCAGCTTCCTGTTCAGCAGCATATTTCGCGGCATCAGCCTGAGCACGCATAGCTTCTGCTTCCTGTTGCTTTCTGTAAAGTTCAACGTCTGCCATCTGTTGTGCTTCGTACTTATCGGCATCGGCTTTCTTTTTAATTGATGCAGCAAGTTCCTGTTCCTTAACTGCTGCTTCTTTCTGCTTAAGTTCAATCTCTCTTTCCTGCTTAGCAATGTTTGCATTGGCAGCTGTAACTTCGATTGTCTTTCTCTGAGCCTCTTCCTGAATACGGTAAGCTGCATCGGCTTCGGCACGCTTAAGGTCAGCATCTTTTTTAAGTTCTGCCTGCTTGATAGCCAACTGGTTCTGACGCTCTGCAATATCAGTCTCGGCAGCAACGTTAGCTTCGTTTGCAAGCTGTTTAGCCTTTGCCTGCTCGATAGCAACATCCTTCTCAGCCTGAGCTCTTGCGATAGAAGCACTCTTCTGAATCTGAGACATGTTGTCCTGACCGAGGGCATTAATCAAATCGTTCTTATCTTCGATTCTTTGAATATTACATGAAATAATCTCAATACCGAGGTTATTCATATCAATCTGTGCCTTTGTCTGAACTTCATCACCGAATTTCTTACGGTCGTTACAAAGTTCTTTAAGACTAACGGTACCGATAATCTCACGCATGTTACCCTGTAATGAATCGGTAAGAGCTTCTGCAATCTGCTTCTCATTCATGTTAAGGAAGTTCTTCATTGCAAGCTTAATACCTTTATCATCGGTCATGATTCTAACCTTTGCGATAGCGTCGATATCAACACCGATAAAGTCAAGCGTAGGAATATAACCGTTTGTTTTGATATCGATAGACATCTGTTTTACCAAAAGCATATCCTTTCTTTCAAGGAAAGGAATCTTGATTCCGGCTCTACCGATAAGAACCTTAGGTTCGCGTTTAAAACCTGAAATAATGTAAGCTGTATCAGGCGGAGCCTTTACATATCCGGATACAATGATTAATACGATTATTACAATTAATACAACTGCAGCGGAAATTAAAATACAAATAAGTGTTCCGACATCCATTTTATTTGTCCTCCTTCATAAATTAAACAAATTATACCAAATATCAAAATTAACTGCAATGAATAAAAAGATAACATTATAAGGTTATATTCCTCAATTTAATGCAAATTAAACCATATCAAAAATACTTAACTGGTCAGTTTTGGGCAAATCTTTGATGATGCCGAGATTGACAAGTTTATCGACTACGGAATCGCCGATTTTGCACTTCTTTTTTAAATCAGCCTGAGACGTAAACGTTGCATCCTTGCAGCCTTCGACAATATTCTTTGCCGCAGTCTCGGCAATACCGTCGATACTTGTCAAAGATGGCATAAGTTTACCGTCTATAACCTGAAATTTGGATGCTTTTACTATCTTTAAGTCAATCGGCATGAATTCGAAACCTCTGACATAAAACTCTTCAACAAGTTTCATATCGTCAAGAGTATCCGACTCTGCAGCCGAAGGATTCTGAAGACTTTTAATAAAAGACATCTGTTGACGCAAATATGTAAGGCCGTTACACATAAGTTCATACGAGAACTTTTTGGCTCTGATTGAAAAGAATGCGGCATAATACGCAAGCGGATAATAAACCTTATAATATCCTACACGCCATCCCATTGTAACATAGGCAGCGGCATGAGCTTTGGGGAACATATATTTTATACGTTTGCACGACCAGATATACCAATCCGGAACATTATGCTCTCTCATAAGAGCTTCGTCTTTTTCTTCCAGGCCTTTGCCTTTTCGAACTTTTTCCATAATGGGAAATGCCTGCGCACCTTCGAGTCCCATACTCATAAGATATACCATTATGTCGTCTCTTGTTGAAATAACACCCGTAATATCAGCCTTTCCTTCTTCGATAAGCGTTTCCGCGTTATCAGACCAAACATTGGTGCCGTGCGTAAGTCCCGAAATTCTTATAAGGTCGGTAAAAGTTTGCGGCTTTGTTTTCAAAAGAACGTTCATGGTATTCTGTGTACCGAACTCAGGAATTCCAAGGCATCCAAGAACAAGTCCCTGAATCTGATTAGGTTCGATTCCGAGTGCCGTGGTAGTCTGAAAAATACTCATGACTTTCTTATCGTCCAAAGGAATTTCTCTGCAATTAAGTCCGGTCAAATCTTCAAGACATCTCATCATCGTAGGATCGACATGACCGAGAATATCAAGTTTCAAAAGGTTCTTATCGATATCATGATACTCGTAATGTGTTGTAATGACATCTGTTGTCATATCGTTTGCAGGCTTTTGAATTGCAGTAAATTCATATATTTCTCTTCCGTGCGGAAGAACAACTATTCCGCCGGGATGCTGACCTGTCGTTGCTCTTACGCCTTCAACACCTTTTGCGATTCGTTCGATTTCGCACATTCTTTTGTATGTTCCTTTTGACTCATAGAAAGAACGAACATAGGCAACGCTTGTCTTATCTGCAATACCTGACATCGTTCCTGCATGAAACGTATGACCCTGACCAAACAGAACCTCTGTATATCTGTGAGCTTTACCTTGATATTCACCCGAAAAGTTAAGGTCGATATCAGGCTCTTTGTCACCCGAGAATCCAAGGAAAGTCTGGAAAGGAATATCAAATCCCGCTTTAATAAGTTTCTCGCCGCAGACAGGACAATCCATATCAGGCAAATCACAACCGGCCATACAGGCAAAGCTCTTAATAAGGTCGGAATCAAAATCCGAGTAATGACAACTCTTGCAATAATAATGGGCATGCAAAGGATTAACTTCGGTAATTCCCGACATTGTTGCAACAAAAGACGAGCCAACCGAGCCTCTTGAGCCTACAAGATAACCGTCAGATTCTGACTTCATTACAAGTTTTCTTGCAATCATATAAAGTACGGCATAACCGTTTTCGATAATACCGGTAAGTTCCGTCTCAAGTCTTTCCTCTACCGGAGCCGGAAGATTGGGTCCATACATTTTATGGGCCGTTTCATAACAGCAATTTCTCAAATCCTCTTCTGAATTTTCAAGTTCAGGAGGACATTTTTCGTTCGAAGTCGGCGACAAATCATCACACATGTCTGCAATCATGTTGGTATTTGTAACAACAACCTCTTCCGCCTTCAAAGCGCCGAGATAATCGAATTCGTTAAGCATATCTTCCGTCGTTCTCAAATACAACGGCGGTTGTTTCTCTTCGGGAGATTCTTCGGAATCAGGTTTGACCGATTTCTTATTGAACTTGTTCATATGAACGATTTCTCTGTAAATAGAGTCTTTGGGTTCAATAAAATGAACGTCGCCGGTAGCGCATACGGGTTTGTTGAATTCTTCGCCGAGTTTAATGATTTTTCTGTTTATATCCCTCAAATCTTCATCTGTTTGAATGTTTCTGTGTAACGGCTTTTTGGAATATTTCATGAAATCATTATTTCCGATCGGCATTACTTCAAGATAATCATAAAATGAAACGATATCGCTTAAAACTTCATCGGATTTTTCATTTAAAATAGCATCGACAAGTTCTCCCGCTTCGCATGCGGAGCCGAGAATCAGGCCTTCCCTGTATTTTTTTAGAAGAGATCTCGGAATCTTTGGTGACTTGTAAAAATAATCGATGTGCGAATACGATACCAACCTGTTAAGATTAATTCTTCCTGTCTCATTCTTTACAAGTATGCAAATATGATACGGCCTCATCTTTCTGATAACATCGGGCGAATTCTTTGTATATTCGTTAACTTCATCCAGCGTCATGATTTTTTGTGAAATCAATGTCCTAATAAAAGTCATAAAAATCTCTGCGCATCCTTCCGCATCATGAAGCGCACGATGTTTCTCTTCTATCTTTAATTTCAATTTGTTTCCGATTGCTTTTATATCAAACTTTGCCGCATCTTTTACAATAGCACGTGATAACGAAAGATTATCAATATAGGGCAAATCGGATTCAATATTCAATTCTTTCAAAGCCTCTCGGATAAATGACATATTAAAAGAAGCATTATGCGAAACAAGAATGCTGCCCTTAGAAAATTCAATGAATTTTGTCATAACCTCGGAAAGAGACGGAGCTTCCGAAACCGTATTGTCATGTATTCCCGTAATTTGCGAAACCTCATACGGAATCGGTACTTCGGGATTAATAAACGAGGAAAACGTATTCTTTTTGGAACCGTTAACGATTTTGACAGCTCCGATTTCGATGATTTTGTGTTTGTAAGGAGATATTCCGGTCGTAACAATATCGAAAACCACAAAAGAATCCATTAGCGTTTCATCTTTGTATCCGACAACAACATCGAATTCATCATCAACAAGATATCCTTCCATACCGCAAATAAGTTTAAAAGGTTTTTCCGGAAATGCTTTCTTGTCTCTCAGGCAATGATCAACCTTAGGAAGCGCCTGAACAATTCCGTGGTCCGTAACGGCAAGCGCAGGCATACCCCAATCGGCAACGGTCTTTACCAAATCCTCTTCCTTGGAAACACCGTCCATTTCGGAGAATCTTGTATGGCAATGAAGTTCTACTCTCTTTTTTAAAGCTGTATCTTTTCGTGATATTTTCATCATGGCATATTTCTCAATGCCTCTGATTCTTGATATAACAAGCTCGTTTCCCGCATAAGAATCTTTTTCGACAGTACCCATCAATCTAATTTCCGAGCCTTTTTTTATAACTCCTTTACCTTCTTCATAATTTTCGGGGTAAAGAATCCATTTGCAGGATATACTGTCCGTCATATCGTATAGATTAAAAAGAATTATATGACGATCGCCTTTTATTAATTTATCTTCATAGGAAATGACTTTGCCTTTGACACAAATCTGTCCCACTTCTTCCGTTATATCGCAAAGATCGAACATTTCTCCGTCAACATCGCTTCCGTACAAAACATTCGGGTTATCGGAATTCTTGAATTTTCTGGAATAACCGTAAGTTTTACTTTTATCTTTGGCGTCTTTATCTTTATAATAGTTGTCTTTCTTTTGAGAGAATTCTTCTTTTTTCTCGGATTTTTCAGGACTCTTTTTCTCTTCCTTCGATACTTCGTCACCAAGCATAACCTCATCCTTGTTTTCTACGGAATCGGAATGCTTTAAAGTAAATTCCTGAACTATAACTTCAACCTTATGATCGAACTCCTCCTTAACCTTATACGCGGTGGAGGGCACATAATCAAAACGAATGGTTGCATCAAGATTGCATCTTTGAATCAAAAGGCAGATTAATGCCTTTTCAAGTCTTTGAACATGTTCCTTCGCAACAATACTGTCTTCAAGAAGAACTTCCATTTCATTTTGGGACAAAAAAGAAATACAGCTTCTCGAAAGAAGTGTATACATTATGCCTGATTTCTTTTTTATGTCGTAAAAAACAGTCTCCGAATAATCATCCCAAACATTTTGAAGATTATATTGGGACGATAGGATAAAAGAAGGGAAAATTTCAACCGATTCGTATTTTTTGAAATATACAGACTTGATTTTGTCCGCGATTTTATCAAGAATATGCCCCTGAATCAAATGGTCCGATTCAAGGAAAATCCTAATCATTGTAGATTCCTTGTTTTCGGAAACCTTCTTAACGATACAATCGTTGACAAGCAATGCATGTTTTTTATCAAGATTAAGTTCATTAAAAAGTTCCGAAAACTTATTACTCATTTTATGCTCCTAATTCCAGTTATCGAGCTCATATTTAAGTGCCGAAAGAAGCTCGTTTTCCGGAAGTTTCTTTATTATTTCGCCTTTTTTAATCAGTAAGCCTTCATCAATGCCGCCCGCAATTCCGATATCAGCTTCTTTTGCTTCTCCGGGGCCGTTAACTGCACAGCCCATAACGGCTACTTTGATATTCAAAGGATAATCTTTAACCATTTCTTCAACTTTGTTGGCAAGACCGATCAAATCAATTTTGGTTCTTCCGCAAGTCGGACAGGAAATAACTTCTATTCCTTCGTTTCTTAATCCGAGTGAACGAAGAATCATTTTGGCCGATTTGATTTCTTCCAAAGGGTCACCGGTCAGTGATACGCGAATTGTATCTCCGATTCCTTCATGAAGAAGAATTCCAAGTCCCACCGAAGATTTGATATTACCGGAATACACGGTTCCGGCTTCAGTTATTCCAACATGCAGAGGATAATCGCTTGCCTTGCTGACAAGTTCATAACTTTCGACACACATAGGGACATTGGATGATTTGATGCTTATAACTATATTGTCATAATCCGCATCTTCTATCATTCTAACCTTATCAAGAGCCGATTCAACAAGTCCCTCTGCAGTAACGCCGTTAAATTTTTTGACAAGTTCCTTTTCGAGTGAACCCGAATTAACACCTACTCTTATAGGTACATTTCTTTCTTTTGCAGCTTTTACAACTTCCCTTAACTTATCGACACCGCCTATATTGCCGGGATTTATTCTGATTTTATCTGCACCGTATTCAATCGCTTTGATGGCCATTTTATAATCAAAATGAATATCTGCAACCATCGGAATCGATACGTGTTTTTTTATTTCCTTAAACCCTAAAGCAGCTTTTTCATCAGGTACTGTCAGTCTTATAATGTCACAACCTGCTTTTTCAAGCGATAGAATCTGTTTAACATTATTCTCAACATCTTCCGTATGATAATTTGTCATCGACTGAATAAGAATTGGCTTGCCGCCTCCGATAATTCTATCGCCGATTTGTATTTCTTTTGTAATTCTTCTGTTCATAGAATCCTCTTATCTGAAAAATCTCGAAATATCATTAGCCGTAATAAGAATAAAAAACAAAGCCAAAAATACAAGAGATGTCGCCTGAATAATAACCTGTGCTTTCTCAGGTATTTTTTTGCCGATTATCAATTCAATAAAATACATAAATATCTTTCCGCCGTCAAACAACGGAATCGGCAAAAGATTAATAATACCGATGTTAACGTTCAACAAAGTCGAAATATTAATAAGATTCAAAACAACAGTCAAAAATCCGTACTGTTTGGTCTCTTCGATTGTGGTATCAAGTACCTGTGCTATACCGACAGGTCCTGCAACATCATCTTTTGTAAGTTTGCCGGTAAAAAGCATCTTCAAAGATTTGAAAGTTGCCTTAAGGCTTAATCTTGTCTCAAAATAAGCATACTTAAATGCTTTTAGATTTTTACAAGCAACATGATCTCTTGATTCAACACCTATAAGCCTTACATATTCTTCATCGTCTTTAGGATAAATTACCGTCTCGTATTTCTTTCCGTCTCTTTTGAAAGTCACCTTCCAGCTTTCATTAAGATTGGTAATAGCTATAAGACGAATTTCAGAAAACAGGTTGACTCTTTCGTTGTTGATTTTGATAATTTCATCGCCTGCCTGCAAGCCGGCCTCATATGCGGGTGAATCTTCAGGAACATTACTGATAACCGTTCCGGTTTCACCGCAAAAGAAAACAACTATCAGACTAAGAAGATATCCCAGAACAACATTAAATATGGGACCTGCAACACATATTGCAATGCGCTTAAACGCAGATACGTCATTAAACTGTTTTTGTCCGTCGGAATCCAAATCTTCGGTCAGTTTTTCTTCATTATCTTTTTCTTTTTCATCTTCATCCATTTCATCAGGATTGGCAAAAAGACACGCACCTCCGAGAGGAATGGGACGAACGGAGAAAATAGTGCCCCATTTTTCAAATTTAATGATAGCGGGACCAATACCTATCATAAATTCATATACTTTAACACCGTTCATCTTGGCTACGATAAAATGTCCGCCTTCATGTACGAGTGCCATCAAAGAAAATACAATTACAAAAGACACAATGGTCCATATAAAAGAAAAATCCATCATACTCCTCAATATTTACTGTCAATATATTCATAAACCGATGATTCAGTCTCAAGAATCTTTTCAAGAGAAGGATTAAGACAATCATCATAATTCAAAGTCAGGCAGTCTTCGATAATATCATAAATCTGAAGAAACTTAATTTTTTCCTGACGAAAAAGAAGATTTGCTCTCTCGTTTGCGGCATTGAATACCGTTGTATAAACATATCCTCTTTTATATGATTTTCTGGCCAGTTCAATACCCTTAAATGTATCATTGTCAGGCTTCATAAAATTAAGCTTTTGAAGCGCAAAAAAGTCGACTTTTTTATCGGTCATGGGACGTCTTTTACCTTCATACAATGCATACTGAATCGGAAGTTTCATATCCGGAAGACCAAGTTGGGCAAGAATTGCATTGTCTTTAAACTGAACCATGGAATGAATGATGCTCTCGGGATGAATTATAACCTCGACATCATCTATATCAGAATCAAAAAGCCATTTGGCTTCTATTACCTCCAAGCCTTTATTAACCAAAGACGCTGAATCCACCGTAATTTTTTGACCCATCGACCAGTTGGGATGCTTCAAGGCATCTTTTAAAGTAACTTCCGTTAAATCTGCAGTTTTTCTGCCAAGGAAAGGGCCGCCGCTTGCAGTAAGAAGAATTTTGTCAACCATTTTTGCATCCTGTGCCTTTAAGCATTGATAAATGGCGGAATGTTCACTGTCTACCGGGTAAATATTAACATTATTTTCCTTTGCCATAGGAACAATAAGATGTCCTGCGGTAACAAGCGTTTCTTTATTTGCAAGCGCAATATCCTTTTTTTTGGAAACTGCAGCAATCGTAGGCTTAATGCCAATCATTCCCACCATGCTTCCGACAAGCATGTCATAATCATCAAGGACTGAAATCGAAACAAGTCCTTCCATACCCGAAAGAACTTTGACATTTGTATCTTTTACCCTGATTTTCAAATCATTTGCTGCATCTTCATCATACAAAACAGCATACTCGGGATTAAATTCCCTAACCTGCTCCTCGAGCAGTTTGACATTCGAATACGCAGCTAAAGCTACCACTGAAAAATCTTCTTTTTTGTCTCTGACAATTTCAAGCGTCTGAGTTCCGATACTGCCCGTGGAACCTAATATTACAAGTCTTTTCATCGTGTCCCCTATAACCTAATAAGCAAAACTATCAAAAAATAAACCATGGGTGCGGTAAAAAGTACGGAATCGAATCGATCCAAAACTCCTCCGTGTCCCGGAATAATTTTGCCGTAATCTTTTACATTGTTATTTCTCTTAACTGCGGATGCAACAAGATCTCCGCACATGGATATAAATGCACCGATTGCACCGATAAAACAGAACGAAACAATCATTACCGGATGCATTTTAAAATGGTAAATATAATATAATCCGAACAATCCCGATGCTATCGTCGAACCGAGAATTCCGCCGATTGCGCCTTCCCAACTTTTCTTGGGAGAAAGATTCGGAGTCATCTTGTGCTTTCCTATTGCAGAGCCCACGAAATAAGCGCATGTATCCGAAACCCAGGATGTAATAAAGATTAGCCAAACGAAATAAACGCCTCTTTCAAGTTCTCTCGTATAATAAATAAACGACATCATAAAAGTCGTATAAATCAGAGCAAATATCGCACTTGCAACTTGATTGTTGTTATACTTCGGATAATTAAAAATATATGAACACAGTATTGAAATTACGCCAATCATGAATACCAAAAGCATGATAACCGTATAATTGGTGAAAAATCCAACCGAAGTAAACAACCAGTCAACCATACCCTGCGGAAAAACAGATACAATTTCATAAAACAGCAAAAGAATATAGTATACTATTATAACTATAAGACCGATTACCTCTATGGAATTGATTCTCTCACCCGTTTCTCTAACCTTAGAAGCTTTGGTAAATTCTATAAAAGCTTTGCAGGACAAAGCACCAAGACCTGCCGCAAGAAGCGGACCGCCGAAATAACAAAATATCAAACACAGTGCAAGAATTACAGCACCGCTCCAAAATCTTTTCCAAAACATATCTTAAAAAACTCCCAAAAATTACTTGGCATCACCGAAACGCCTGTCTCTTTTGTTATAAGCCTCAATAGCTTTAATAAGTTCGTCCTTGTCAAAGTCCGGCCAATGACAATCGGTAAAATAGAATTCGGAATATGCAAGTTGCCAAAGAAGGAAATTGGATAACCTCTGTTCACCGCTTGTTCTTATAAGAAGATCCGGATCCGGAATATCCTTTGTATCAAGATTATCCGATATAAAGTTCTCGTTAATATCTTCCGGTTTAACCTCATTATCGTTTGCTTTAGATACAACATTTTTCATCATTCGTACAATTTCGTCGCGGCTGCCGTAATTGATGGCAATCTGAAACTGAAGTCCGGTATTATCCTTGGAATCTTCTTCAAGTTCTCTTATAAGATCCTGAATATCATCTGCAAGTCCTGTTTTATCACCGATAATTCTGATTCTTACATTATTTTTAGCCGCCTTTTTAAAACCGGAAGCAAGATAACTTCTGAGAAGCGTCATCAAAGCACTTACTTCCTCTTCGCTTCGCTTCCAATTTTCGGTTGAAAAAGCATAAACCGTAAAATATTTTATTCCCAAGTCATCACAAACATAAAGCATATCCTCAACGTTCTTGCCGCCTTGGACATGTCCCATTTTTCTGGGAAGACCTTTGCTTTTGGCCCATCTTCCGTTACCATCCATAATAACGGCAACGTGTTGAGGAATTTTTAAATCTTCCATTAATATCTCCAAATCTCAAAAATTTTCGCATATCTTAAAGTAAGCGTCCGTATTATCGAACGCTTACCAAAGTTTTCAATATGTATTATAACACTAAACCGTAAGAATTTCTTTAGCTTTTTCTTCAATAAGAACATCAATGTCTTTAATGTACTTATCTGTAATCTTTTGAAGTTCATCCTGAAGATCTTTGATTTCATCTTCAGAAATCTCCGTCTTCGAAAGCTTCTTAAATGCATCGTTACCGTCACGTCTTATATTTCTGATGGCAACCTTTGCATCTTCGCCCTTCTTTCTCACATCCTTAACAAGATCCTTACGTCTTTCTTCCGTAAGTTCAGGAAATACAAGTCTGATAACCGAACCGTCATTTGAAGGTGTAATTCCTACATCCGAAGACATAATTGCCTTCTCAATCTCTTTGATAAGGCTCTTCTCCCAAGGTGCAATCTGAATAATTCTGGGTTCGGGTACTGAAATGTTTCCGACACCCTGAATGGGAGTCATAGTTCCGTAATAATTAACGGTAACTCTGTCAAGTACGTGAGGATTTGCACGTCCCGCACGAATTGTCTGAAAATCGGCATTCAAATGCTCGATGGTCTTTTTCATTTTGTCATCATAACTTACAATCTGCTCTTTCATATAGCCCCCTAATCCACGGTAACTTTCGTTCCGTTAAATTTTCCGTATAAAGTATTTACTATCGAATTATCCTCATCAAGAGGGAATACCCACATTGGTACTTTATTGTCTCTTGCGAGAATCGATGCGGTCATATCGACAACCTGAAGATTCTTCGCAATTACTTCGTCAATGGTAACTTCATCATATTTCTTAGCATTGGGATTCTTTCTGGGATCGTCGTCGTAAACGCCGTCAATAGCTTTGGCAAGAAGAATAACATCAGCCTCAACTTCGATAGCTCTTAATACTACTCCCGTATCCGTTGAAAAATAAGGATGACCCGTACCGCCTGCAAAAAATACTATATTTCCGCGCTTAAAATATTTGTTGGCTCTGTCTTTTGAAAAAAGTTTTGTAAAAGAACCTACTTCAAAAGGTGTAAGGATGTTCGTATCCATTCCTTCAGATCTGAAAATTTCGGAAACATAAATACAGTTCATGACTGTTGCAAGCATTCCGATTTGATCGGCTTTTGTTCTGTCGATATTCTCGCTTGTTCTGCCTCTCCAGAAGTTTCCGCCGCCTATTACGATTCCGACTTCCGTTCCCTTGTCAGATATTTCTTTTACCTGAAGAGCAACTTTTCGTACTGTTTCCTCATCAAAACCGGTCTTTTTGTCACCGGCAAGCGCTTCACCGCTTAATTTAAGTAAAATTCTCATATTAAGACAATCTCCCAATTATAAATTTTCAAAGAATGACGAAGGAGAAACTTCAGCGTAGCTCTGCGAGCATTTTCCTTCGATCACTGCACCGTTATTAATCTGAACAAGTTTGCAATCGATATCGCCGAGAACCTTTGCCGTAGAATCAAGTACAACGGGGCCGTTTACATCAATATTACCCTTTACAGCACCTGCAATTACTGCACAAGCAGCTTTGATGTTTCCTATAATAATAGATTCGTTCGCAATCTTAACCGTACCTTCGGAATCAAGATTGCCATGAATTTTGGCACCGTCTACAAAAATCTCGCTTCCCTTTGAATCACCGCTGATTTCTCCCGATACTACAATCTTGCCCTGAGCATCGATTGAACCGGTAACAGAACCGTAGATTTCGATTCCGCCGTCAGAAATAATATCACCTTTTATACTTGTTCCTTTTGTAATAACAGTAATTTGATCGCTCATTATCTTGTTCCCTTTTGTTAAAATGTTAGCTTCCTTATTCTCGCTGTATGAAGGAGTCTCAACCGTTTCGCTCACAGTAACCTCAGGCTCATAAGCCTGTTCTTCAATCACTTCTTCAACCGATTCCTCTAAAATATCCTGTGCAATTTCTTCTTCGACTAATTCTTCTAAATCTAAAGAATCCTGAATCGTTTCGTTTGTTTCGACATCAGAATCGACAGATGCGGGAATTTCATCAGAATCAACTGCTAAATCTTCATTTGAAGCAGGAATCTCTTCAAACCCATCAGATACAGAAACGCCTTCATAAGGTTCATCACATTCAATCATATCAAGAACATCTGTCGTAAGAGTATCATCGATTGCTTCTTCTTCGTTGATAATGTCTTCATTTATCTCATCAACAAGCGATTCAAAAGCATCATTAGAATTAACTTCTTCATTCTCATCAATACCGTTCAAAATATTCTGAATTTCCTGTTCAAGAGAGGCATTTTTATTCTTGTTTTTCTTTTTCTTTTTTAAGCCCTTGTCTTCCTTCTCAAACATTGCAATTTCTTCTTTAAGTCTGTTCTCGGAATCGGCAAGTTCTTTCTGCGCATTTTCTTCGGTAAGTTCATTTACCGCCGCAGCCAAATCTTCCTTTAAATCATTAAAAAACCCCATAATTTACTCACTTTCTTTTGACGTGTTCACACGGATTAGTGTATTCCGTTATAGGTAAAAATATAACATTTTCTCTATTTTTATAAGTATCAAGAATAATTCGTAAAGCATCTACAGTCGAACGCTTATCGGAAGCGTCATGAAGAAGAACAAACGCTTCTTCCTTATCGCCAATGCCTTTAATTACATAATTCGCAATCTGTTCTTTGGCCATACCGCCGATTACGGCATCATTTCCTGATACATTCCAATCATAATAAGTTAAATTCTTAGAATCAAGAACATCAATAAGTTCCTGTTTGTCGCCGTTATACACGGTATTTGAGCTTCCGCCGGGAAATCTGTAGAATTTGGGTGTTTCGCCCGTAACCGTACTTATGAAATTATACACCGAATCGACATCAATTTCAAACTTTTCCGCCGAAGAATATATATCCGAATAAACATGTGTCGAAGAATGTATTCCAAGAGTATGACCGTTATAAATGATTCTTTGAAGCGTTTCATCATAACCTTCTTTTTCCATAACAAAGAACGTTGCTTTTGCATTATATTCATCCAAAATATCAAGAATCTCATCCGTATAAATACTCGGTCCGTCATCAAAAGTAAGATATATTCTTTGATAATCGGGATACGCTTCTTCATCAGTCAAAATTCTGTATACAACCTGAGGTTTATTCTCAACTTTAATTTCTTCGTTATTTAAAACCTCTGTTGTCGAAACTTTATATTCGGTATTTTTAATTGTTTCAATTTGAGAATTAATATCATCGATATTATTATCAAGAGACGATAATCTGTTGCAAAGATAAATTGACAAAACATTAGGCGCAATCAAAAGCAATGCAACTATCAGAATAATTGCATTCTTAATTCTTTTGACTCTCTTTTTTCTGTAATTAATGTATTTTTCTTCTGAATTCATAAAGATACCTCTGCTTACACATAGGTGCGCAAAAGTTATATTAACACAAGAAATAGTCCCTTTCAAACACAAATTTTCAAAAATAGTTCAATGTCAAAAGCAAACCACAACATATGGAAAATAAGGCAAAATTTAAATAAAAAAAGGATAGAAACAACTATATGTTTCTACCCTTTTAAAATTTTCAAAAAATAATTAAGCGTTCATCTGAGCTGCAACTTCAGCTGCAAAATCTTCGTTCTTCTTCTCCATGCCTTCGCCTACTTCAAAACGAACGAACTTAGCAATTTCAATGTTGCCTACAGTCTTAAGGTATGCTGCAACTGTCTGTTTTCCGTCCTCAGCCTTAACATATGCCTGATTAAGAAGACAAATCTCATTAAGCTGCTTGGAAACACGTCCCTCAACAACTTTTCTGAACATAACCTCACCTGTTATAGATGATTTATTCTTCATAGCAACAGCTGCAAGTGCTGCCTTTGCTTCCTTAGAAAGGAAGTTGGGAAGATAGTTCATGTTGCTCTTCTTCTCATTGTAGATAGCTACATCTTCAACACTCCAAACGCTTGCTACAGCTTCATCAAGAAGTTTCTGCAAAATGGGCTTAGGAAGTGTGAAAGGATCGTTTAAAGCACTGTCAACGGTAATATCCATGAGGTGATTAAGTTCTTCTTCCGAAATATCATCAGCACTAACATACTGAGGATTCATAGCTGCAACCTGCATAGCTACATTTGTAAGTGCTTCCTTAACTGCATCTGATGAATCACCGTTAGATGCAACAAGAACACCGATTCTTCCGCCGCCATGAATATATGATGCTACGCAATCAGCTGTAACTTTCTGGAATCTTCTCAAAGAAAGCTTTTCACCAATCTTAAGTGTCATATCATCAAGTTCAGCCTTCATTCCGAGAATGCTAACCATATCATCGCCGTCACCTACAGCTTCAACATCAGCTGAAAGAGCTTTGTCTGCTACATTCTGTACGAAATTCTGGAATACTTCATTCTTTGCAACGAAGTCTGTTTCAGAGTTAACTTCTACAACAACTGCTGTATTGCCGTTAATTGCAACTTTTGCGATACCTTCAGCTGCGATTCTTGAAGCCTTCTTCTCAACTTTAGCTGCACCGCTCTTCTTAAGTACGTCTACAGCTGCTTCAATATTGCCGTCTGTTTCTGTAAGAGCCTTCTTACATTCCATCATTCCGGCACCTGTCATTTCTCTTAATTCTTTTACCATGCTTGCTGTAATAGCTGCCATAATAATATCCTCCTTAGGTGATTCGAATTACTGTTCTGTTACTTCTTCTGCATCTGCTTCAGCTGATTCAGCTTCAACATCGCTCATGATTTCGCCCTGGTTAGCTTCGATGATAGCGTCTGCCATCTTACCAACGATAAGTTTTACGGCACGAATAGCATCATCGTTTCCGGGGATAACATAATCCAAATCTTCGGGATCGCAGTTAGTATCAGCAATACCGATAAGTGTAATTCCTAAAGAATGTGCTTCCTGAACACAAATCTTTTCCTTCTTGGGATCTACTACAAAGATAGCATCGGGAATTCTTGTCATTTCCTTGATACCGCCAAGGTTCTTCTCAAGCTTATCCCATTCTTTCTGAAGTTTAGCAACTTCCTTCTTTGTAAGAACTTCGAATGTTCCGTCCTGGCTCATCTTCTCAATAGCTTTAAGTCTGTCGATTGAAGACTGAATTGTCTTAAAGTTTGTAAGCATACCGCCAAGCCATCTTTCATTAACATAGTACATACCGCAACGCTCAGCTTCTGACTTAACAGCATCCTGTGCCTGCTT
>JAZQQI010000022.1:0-45715 GCA_045628965.1 Lachnospiraceae bacterium
AAATCTCTCCTAAACATTAAAGAGGGAGGATAATTGAATCCTCCCTCTCTGATTGCATAAATTTAAGAATTAAGCCTTGCCGTTTGAACCAAGAACGTTGATGATCTTGTGAGCAACCATATCCTTAACAGCCTGACGAGCTGGCTTAAGATACTGTCTTGGATCGAAGTGTGAAGGATTCTCAGCAAAGTACTTTCTGATGTTACCTGTCATAGCAAGACGGATATCAGAGTCAATGTTAATCTTACATACTGCAAGAGTTGCAGCTTTACGAAGCTGCTCTTCGGGAATACCTACAGCATCGGGCATGCTTCCGCCGAATTCGTTAACCATCTTAACGAATTCCTGAGGAACTGAAGATGAACCGTGAAGAACGATAGGGAAGCCGGGAAGCTTCTTCATGCACTCTTCAAGTACGTCGAAACGAAGGGGAGGCGGAACAAGGATGCCTTTCTCGTTTCTTGTGCACTGATCAGCTGTGAACTTGTAAGCGCCGTGTGATGTTCCGATAGCAATTGCAAGTGAGTCGCAACCTGTTCTTGAAACGAACTCTTCAACTTCTTCGGGACGTGTGTAGCTTTCCTTACCTGCTTCTACGCAAACTTCGTCTTCGATACCTGCAAGTGTACCGAGCTCTGCTTCTACAACTACGCCGTGAGCGTGTGCATATTCAACAACCTGCTTTGTTAAAGCGATGTTGTCTTCGAAAGACTTTGAAGAAGCGTCAATCATAACTGATGTAAATCCGCCGTCGATGCAAGATTTGCAAAGTTCGAATGAATCGCCGTGATCAAGGTGAAGAGCGATGGGAATGTCGGGATGCTCTGCTACAGCAGCCTCAACAAGTTTTACAAGATATGTGTGGTTAGCGTAAGCACGTGCTCCTTTTGATACCTGAAGGATAACGGGGCTCTTTAATTCATCGGCAGCCTCTGTAATACCCTGAACGATTTCCATGTTGTTTACATTGAAAGCACCTACAGCGTATCCGCCGTTATAGGCTTTCTTAAACATTTCGGTAGTAGTAACTAAAGCCATTTTTCAAACCTCCTATGAAAAATAAAATGGATTTTTGCCTGATTTTTCAGACGCCATTTGATATTGTAACACAAAGAATTCAAATTGACTACCACTTGATTGCATTGTTTGACTGATAATTTGTTGAAGATGATTCGGGCGCGTACGGAATCATCTGGAAGACAAAGCGACATTTTTCACCGGTACCGTCTTCGCTGTAACTTTGCAAAACACTGTAGAATTCGTATGATTCGTAGTTGTTTTCGAAGCATTCGTCCAAAAGAGATGTTGTCTGAATCCAGAAGCTTCCGAGGGTGACAACACCGAGCGAATCGATTTTGTCGGGTAGTACCACGTCTTTGTATGACAAGACGTAATCGCTTGTATCAAGCGGTGTGTAAGAGCAGAGTCGTTCCTTGGCTATCGGGAGCAAACGGAACGAATATTCCGGCGACAGAAGAATCGAATCTGTCGGCACACCGTTATATTCGATATAGAGAATCAAGCCCTCGTCGGTAATTAAGATATCGTGAGTAACGGCGTTGTCGTAACGCACAAGTTTGATTCTCCAATAATCCGTTGAGAGTGTTTCAAAATTAGATTCGACACAAATGTATTTCTTGACATCCCAATAGTACATTTCGCCTTCTTTTATTTTGTAAGGATATATTCCTGCATCGGCCAATTCGTTAAGTTTTGTTTTGGAGGTCGTAACGATTCTGTATTCTTCTGAACCCTTTAATTCTTCGTCTTCGGACACGTTGCATTCCCAAAGACCGGAAATAAGACGGGTACGTTCATAATCGGTGAGCTGTTTTGAAGCCATAATCGATATCGACGAGGCGGAATTTGCGTACAATTCCGGCGCAACCTTGTTCTTTTCGCCAAAAAACGAATCCGTGTAAAAGCGAAGCGTCGTTTCGGGAAGAAAAAGAGCGGCAGTTACAATAATAAGTACGGACAATACGGTTATGACAATTGACGGGATGTTATGCTTTTTCATTGCCAATCGCCTC
Source organism: Lachnospiraceae bacterium (assembly GCA_045628965.1). Lineage (GTDB taxonomy): Bacteria > Bacillota > Clostridia > Lachnospirales > Lachnospiraceae > UBA3766. The sequence continues at coordinate 2,034 of JAZQQI010000022.1, forward strand.
CTTTTTCAAATGAACGGTGATATCCGTACCTATACCTTCTTTACTTTTAATTGACATTTCTGCGTTGTGACGTTTGACGATAAGTGCTGCCAGAGAGAGACCGAGTCCGGCACTTCCTTCGGAGCGCGAACGCGATTTGTCAATCATAAAGAATTCGTTGCAGATTTTGTCCAGGTATTCTTCTTTCATTCCGATGCCTTTGTCGGAAACGGTGAAATCGTATCCTTCTTCGGTTTTTCTTCCTGTCAAACGAATTACGCTTCCTTCGGCGCTGGCTTTTCTTGAATTGTCGACAAAATTGATGAGTGCCGAAAGAAACAAATCCTTGTTGATTTGTATGATTGCGTCTTCAACGTCCGTTTCGAGAGTGATTTTTTTGTCGTTTAACGAAGGAGAAGTAAGCGAATACAGCTCTTTTGCGATGAAAGAAGCGGGTACGTCCGTAAGCTCGATTTCGTTTCGTTCAAGGTAAATTAAGTCAAACAGTTTCTGAGACATTATCTCAAGCCGTTTTCCCGAGGAATATATGTAATTCAAAAATGTCAGTTCCTCTTCTTTTGTAAGATCCATCGACCTCATAGTGTCGGCATATCCGATGATTGAGGTCATGGGAGTTTTTATTTCGTGCGTAAAATCGGCTACAAACTGTTCACGTTTTGCAAGCTCTCTCTCCAAATCCGATACTTTGTTGTCAACGGACATAGCCATGAAATTGAATTTGCCGGCGAGCTGACCTATTTCATCGCGCGAATTTATTCTCGCACGGACTTTGTAGTTGCCGTCGGCCATTTTGTCTGAAGCTTCATTAAGGCGTTCCAACGGTTTGGTAAGGAGATTGCTGAAAAAGTACATGATGAGTCCGCCGAATAAGAGTATCAAAACGGAAATAAACTTAATGAAGTTCGTTTGCGCTTGAATCATTGAAAAAACGTCGCCGAGACTTTTTTTGGTGACTATTATAAGCGGAATGTTGTTGATGAAACTGCATGAAGCAACGTAGATGAAATTGTCATTTCCTTCTTTTTCATATATGTAGTATTTGGAACCCGGTTCTTTTTCGGAAAAAAGCGTCACAGGGATTTTGTCGTGAAGATTCCCGTCATCGTATACATATTCGTCACCGTAAAAAATAAAAAGCGTCGTGCCCGAAGAAATCATGTTTGTTTCCACACGGCTTCCAATCGAAGAAAGTTCGTTTTCTATATTGATTCGCGGAGTGTTAATTAAATCAAGAAGAGAATATTCAACCGATGATTGAGCGAGATTGTTCTCGGTTATTGCGTTTTGAGTGACGGTGGAAAGGGATGTTTTGAAGGTGTTTTGCACAAGAAAAAAACCGGTAAGACAAAGAACTACCGAAAGAAGCAGAATATTTACAATCAGTACCTTGAATTTAAACTTCATCGGAAACGGACTCCTCCAGACGATATCCCATTCCGTACACGGTCTTTAATGAATCGGACAGACCGAGTTTCTGGCGTATTCTTCTTATGTGAAGGTCGAGAGTTCGTGTGTCCTGATCGAAATCGGATTCCCAAACCTTCTCGTATATTTTATCCCTGAAAAGGGTAATGTTCTTGTTTCGGACAAGAAAAAGAAAAAGATCGTATTCTTTCGGCGTGAGTTCTATTACCGTTTTGTCCTTTTTTACGATTCGATTTTCAATATCGATTGTAATGTTCTGAAAAACGATAACCGATTCGGTTTTGTGATATCTTCGAAGGACTATGTTAATTCTGGCAAGCAGTTCGACGATTTCAAAAGGCTTTATTATATAATCGTCGGCTCCCGAGGTAAGTCCTTTGATTTTGTCAATTGTCGAAGATTTGGCGGTTATGAAAATAACGGGAATTTCGAGCGGAGCAACAGAATATTCCATTAATTCGAAACCGTTTACTCCGGGGAGCATGACATCCAAAAGAACGAGGTCGAAAGCTGTATCTTTTTCAAGAAGTTCTTCGGCTTTGAGACCGTCTAAACATGCCACGGGTTCATAACCGGAACGTTTTAAATTAAAGCAGATTAAATCGGAAATGGCTTTGTCGTCTTCAACAACAAGAATTCGTATCATGTATGTTACCCCACGTTAAATATTACCCACTCAATAATATCACGATGAAGAGACTATCTCAATAACAGAAATCTTTGCAAAACTTCGAAATTTCGGCAAATTTTATCAAAATCGAAACATTCCTGAAACAATTGAGATATATATTTGATTGGTAGTATGAAAAAGGAGAGGCATATCATGCATAAAAAACAACTTATAAAGATGATTTCGCTGGCTTCGACGCTTGTATTTCTGACGGGCTGCGGCGAAACGTCAAATGCACAACTCGCGGAATTGTCGAGAAGCACATATACGAAGGATGAGTATGAAACGGTGACTGTTCAAAAAGGTGACATGCAGCCTGAATTTCAAATCGGACTGACACAGGGCGCTTTGGTGTATTACAACTATTCCGTTGAAGGAGAAGACTTGGAACTTGATAAAATCAACGTTTCCGTCGGAGATTATGTCAGAGCGGGTCAGGTTCTTGTGTCTTTTAAGAGTGAGGAACTTGAAAAGAAGGTCAAAGAACTTGAAGATAATCTTGAACAGAACAAATTGCTTTTGGAACATGTAAAGAAGCAAAAGGATATAAACGTTGATGCGAATAATACGACTGACGAAACCAACAATTTGCTTCGCGAATCGTATGACAACAAAATCAAACTTCTTGAAGACGATATCACACTTTCCGAAATATATCTTTCCGAAGGAAGAAGAAAGCTCGATCAATGCCGTGTTACCGCAAAAGACGACGGTACGATTTCTTTTGTGAGCAATGCGATAATTAACGGTGTCGTGGTTCCGGGTTCGGATATTATAACGGAAGTGAGCGGAGAAGTCAGCTTCTATGCGGAAGTAAGAGAAAATTATGAATTTAAGGTAGGAGATATTTTCCTTGCCGAATCACCCAAAATGGAATGCGAAGTTGAGGTCACGGATATCGAAGAAAGAGACACGGGAAGCCAAATGGTTTATTTCTCTCCGATAAGTGCGGATGTGGTGTATGTCTCGGGTGAAAAGTTCGTCATTAATATAAAGAAAGAAAACCTGAAGGATGTTGTTTATGTGGACGAGAAGGCTATATATTCCGACGAAAAGAAGGGTGTTAAATATGTGTATACGGTCAATGAAGACGGATACAGGGAAGTAAGATTTGTTGAAGTCGAAACGATAGCCAACAATATGGCAATAATATCGAAAGGACTTGAAGGCGGGGAAGAGGTGACGCTCAAATGAAAAACAATAAATTAATAAAAATAATCGCATTGGCGCTCGCTTCCGTTATGACTGTATGTTCTTGCGGCAAATACGAAGAAATACCTGAGTTGAAGGAGCCGGTAACGGGAATTCAGACTTTCAGACCCGTTTCCAAAAGAAATGTCGGAATCCCCAAAACAATGGCAGGCTGTGTTTCGGCAACGGAGTACTGCCACTTCTTCAAAAAACCGGTTTCAATTAAGACAATAAATGTTCAACTCGGACAATATGTTGAAGAAGGAGACGTGCTTTGCGAGGCGGATATCGATTCTGTCAAGACTCAGATAGGAGAGATAAACAATCAGATTAAGCTTCTTGAAACGGAGCATGAGCAGAATTCAATCATTCATGACAGCACGATGAAAAAACTTGAACTTGCCAAAGAATGGGCAATGTACCGCAAAAATCTCGGAGAAGTTGAGCAAAAAGACGTTGACGCTGCAGATAAAAATATAGAAAACGAAAAGGAAAACTACGATTACGACCAAAAGTTGTATGAATTCATGAAAAAAAGTTACCAAAGCAACATTTCGGATCTCAACGAAATAGTTGAGGACGGTACATTGAAAGCCAAAAAGAGCGGTTACGTTACGTATGTCAAGAATCTGAAAAACGGAAATGATGCAAAGGTATACGAAAATATAGTCATTATTGCGGATAATGATGATTTGTATATCAAAGGTAATATTTCCACTCAATCATATCAGTATTCCAAGTATGCCGCCAAATTTGTCATCTACAAAGGAGAAACAATTGCGATAAGCGAATATGAATATACCGATGCCGAAAAAGCATATGCAAAAGCGCAGGGCATGTATCCCTCAATCAGGTTCAAACCTGTCGAAGATATCGATTTGAAGGCCGGCGACGAATATCTGATGGTCTTTTACAAAGATTATGCCGAGAACGTTCTTGCAATCGGAAAAGATTCCGTTCAAACGGATGAGGATGGTACTTTTGTATACGTGAAAGCGGATGACGGTTCGCTTGAAAAAAAATATTATGAACCCGGTGTCTTCGATGAACACTATGTTGAGGTCAAAAGCGGACTTGAAGAAGGTGATAAGGTTCTGTATGAACAGACTTCTCAAATCCCGACGGACTTTGAAACATGGGAGGTTACAAAGAGCGATTACAGATATTTTAACGAGGTAAAAGGAATCAAGTATGAAGAAAAGAACGCCGATTCGTATGTGAGCGAAGATTCCGGCGAAGTTGACACTATATATGTTGATAAAGGCGACGAAGTCAAAGCGGGAGATCCGCTTATGAGAATCGCAATAGATTCCGAAAGAGGAGACAACGTTAAGATTCAAAATGACATAAATCATTTGAAAGAGGCCTATGAAAACGAATGTAAGCAATATGACAAAGATTTGGCCGAAATCGAGAAACAGATACATGACAAAAATGATTTGATTGGTAAGTATACCGACAGCCTGAACGGAGTAAAGAATATGATAGCTTCAGGTTCTCTGACAGATGCGGAACTTGCACAGGCCGGAAGGGACAAGGCGGAACTTGAGTATACGATAAATTGCCTTTATGCCATGGCCGACCCTTACATGGGATACGGAACCGCGGCACTTGAAGAAGACAAAATAATACTGGAGGCTCAAAGGGTAATATCCGAAAAAACATACAATGTTTCGTTAACTTCGCTTCAAAACAGATTGAGCGAGCAAAAGAAGAAAAACGACGGAACGGGGTATAAGGTTATAACGGCGCTTAACGACGGTGTGGTCGATACGGTTAAGCCAAGCGAAGGCGATTCCGTGGATGTCGGAGAAAAACTCATTGTTGTTACGGACAAATTTGACAGATACATAACCGTTAATTCCGATGCGGTACTGCCGTACGGATTCGAAACGGTGTTTGCGGGCGAAGACAAGGATTACAAGGCGGAGATTGTCAAAGGTTCCTGGAACAGTGACATCAATGTGTTTACAGAGAATGACAAAGTCTATGGAACCACAACGATTCAGGACAAAAATTATTATGTCTTAAGCATTGACGACGATGATTTCTACAAAAACATGTTTGATGATTACAAGGGCAGTGTCGAGACACAAAGATATGAAGACCTTTTTATAGTACCCACGGATTATATCTGCATTGAAAATGATTACGAAGGCATCGAGTCGCAGTTTGTATGGAAATTGGAAGACAATGAACCTGTAAAAGAATATGTGGTGAAGGAAAATACCGTTAACGTATATGCGTTGATTCAGGGAGTTTCGGAAGGCGACATTCTTGTTAAACAAAAGTAAGAGGTAGAGAAAATGTTCAGATTTATAAAATACAAAATATTAAATAAAAAATGGCTTAACTTCTGCCTTTTGACCGGAGTAATTCTTTTGTCGGCGTTTCTTTGCGTATATCCGATGTTTAAGGAAGGAAGCCTTAATAAACTTATTCAGACAAGCATGACCGATTATGCCGAAAATAAGAATGTTTTTCCGGCAATGATTGAAACGGAGGGCAAGGTAACTGACCTCTATTATTCAGAACTTGATAATTTGACGGAATTTGCTTCTTCGTTTAAGGATACTTGGGCAAGCTATATGGGAATCGATGTGGTATCGGAACAGACTTATTTGGAAATAGCTCCGGGATATGCAGAGAATTCTCTTAATTCAAAAGCTTCTCAGATCAGAGTTGGGCTTATACCTGATTTTACGAATCATACGGATATTGTTTTTGGCGTATCGTATGACAACGTGCAGGAATCCGATAACGAACGTGTTAAGGAAGCGTTGAATGAAGGTGCAATTCCCTGCGTGATTTCGGAACAATATATGGATTTGTCGCAGATGGTTGTCGGAGACCTTTTGTCATTGAAAACAAGCCAAAACACTGTATATAAGTTCGTAATATGCGGAATAGCAAGAGAAAAAGAAAATGATGATTACTTCTGGTTTCGCCGACTTACGGATTACAGCAACACTCTTTTTACAAATAGCGAGAACTTCGAAACGCTTATGGAATATTATACGCCTCTCGGATTGTACTATACGGAAACGGCACTTTTCGATTACCGACAGATAAATGCAAAAAATGCGGAAAATATTTATTCTTATCTTTGCCAATTCGAACAACATGACTCTGAACTTGTAACCAATTTCAAGGATATCCTGAGCTCCTATATCGAAACCAAAAAATCGGTCAACGTGATTTTGTTTACGTTTGAACTTCCGATTGTTGCACTTCTTCTTTTATTCATCTATATGATTTCAGGTCAGATACTTGAGATGGAAACCGGAGAAATCGCAATGCTTAAGAGTAGGGGAATCAGCAGATTTAAGATTATAAAACTATACGTTTTGCAGTCTTCGGTTATAGCTTTAATAGGGTCTGTTCTCGGTATGCCGATAGGATACTTTTTCTGCAAACTGGGTGCGGGAACCGATGCGTTTCTTGTCTTTACGATGAAAAATACGAGCATTTACAAACCAAATGCACAGATGCTTCTTTTCGCCGGCTTGGCACTTGTTCTTTCTATGCTGTTTATGACGATTCCCGTTATACCGCTTTCGAAATTTACGATTACGGAAAGAAGGTCGAAGAAAATAGCCATGAGAACAAAAGCTTTTTGGGAAAAGTTTTATTTGGACATCCCTATTCTCGGAATATCGCTATATCTTCTTTTCAATTATATGAAGCAACGTGATTCGATTTCTTTGACGGTAATTGAGGGAGGAAGCATCGACCCGATAATTTTCCTTGATTCTTCGATATTTATCATAGGCTGCGGATTGTTTGCGTTAAGAATCGTCCACCTTCTTGTAAGACTGATTTATCGAATCGGACAAAAGAAATGGAAACCTGCCGAGTACGTAGCATTTTTACAGATTATAAGAAGTTCTCAAAGACAGGGATTCATTTCGGTGTTTCTTGTTATGACGATAGCCATGGGTATTTTTAACGCAAATCTGGCACGAAGCGTCAACGATAACATGGAAGAAAGGACAAAGTATAATGTCGGTTGCGATTATATATTAACCGAAAACTGGCAGATTAAGGTCAAAAAAAGCGGAGACAAATCAATTTGGAAATATACTGAGCCGAATTACAGAAGATATGATTTTCTTTATGATGAAGGAGTCGAAAGCATGACTCGAGTTATAAAAGATGAATCGACGGACATAAAAATCGGCAACGCTACCGAAAACAAATGTCTTCTTCTCGGAATAAATACGAAGGAATTCGGTGAAACGGCTTCGCTTCAAAGCGGACTCAATGATAAGCATTGGTTTAATTACCTCAACGACTTGGGAGAATCTCCGAAAGGGGTTTTGATTTCTTCGAATCTTGCCGAAAAATACGAAATCGGAATCGGCGACAGCGTAACTTATTCAAGATACAGCCCGATAGATTCCAAGAATACATATGCGTCCGAAAAAGCAAAAGTTGTCGGAATTGTAGATTCCTTCCCGGGATATCAATCCGTTGAATATACGGAAAACTCAGACGGAACATTTACGAAGAGAGACAATTATTTGATAGTTGCCAATTACAATACGGTGATGAATACATTCGAAATAAGACCTTACGATATCTGGATGAAACTGTCCGATAAAGCGGACACGGGACAAATTGAAGCAGATATCGAAGCAAAGGACATAGAGATAAAAAGTTCGGAATCATTATCGGAAATGATTAAGGAACAGAGAAATTCAACGCTGATTCAGATTACCAACGGAATGTTTTCCATAGGGTTTGTAATTTCGCTTACGGTTTGTGCGGTCGGATTCCTGATTTATTGGATTCTGACGATTAAGGAAAGAGAATTGATTTACGGCATTTACCGTTCGATGGGTCTTTCGATGAAAGAGATAATAAGAATGCTTGTTACGGAACAGTTATTCTCGTCGGTTGCCGCAGCAGCCGGAGGTTACGGAGTGGGACTTCTTACTACGACACTGTTTACGAAACTTATTTCGACAGTTTATCTTCCGAGAGTTCACAATATCCCGATAGGAATCGTCGTAAACCCGATGGATTCGATTAAGATGTGCGTAATAGTTGGCGGAGTACTTATAATTTGCTTTGTGATTATCTGCAGACTGATTGCGGGAATGAATATAACCAAGGCTTTGAAACTGGGTGAAGACTAAGGGGGCATTATGGAGAATTACATTATAAGAACCGAAAACATACGCAAAAGTTTTCCCATAGGCAATCACGAAACTCTTGAAGTATTGAAGGGTGTTAATTTTGAGGTTCCCAAAGGAAAACTGACCATATTGAAAGGAAGATCGGGCTCAGGAAAGACAACGCTTCTTAATCTTTTGAGCTTATTGGATGAACAGACTAACGGCAAAATAATATTGGAAGGTGTCGACACGAATTCTTACGGAAAGAACAAAAAAGAAAAAATCAGACGTTATCAAATGGGATTTATTTTTCAGTCCGTTGCGCTTGTACCGATTATGAATGCTTATGAAAATGTGGATTTCGGATTGAAACTTGCCGAATATTCGGGAGACAGAGATGCACGAATCAAGGAAGTTTTATCCATTGTCGGACTTGAAAAAAGAATGCTTCATATGCCTTCGCAGATGTCGGGAGGAGAGCAACAGAGAGTTGCGATTGCAAGGGCGGTAGCTCATAAGCCGAAGATTATTTTTGCGGATGAACCTACCGGTGCTCTTGATACTGCATCGGGACTTGCGGTTATCGGACTTTTTAAAGAACTTATCGAAAAAGAAGGAATAACGATAGTGATGACGACACATGACCCGAATCTTATGAGCTTCGGAGATGCGGTGTATGAGATGGAAGACGGAGAATTGAGATATGTACCAAACGAACAGCAATGAAACGGAAACAATTGAAAATATCAATGAAGAAGAAAGCATTCTCGTTTGCGACGGGCTGGTCAAAATTTACAAAACGGACGAGGTGGAGGTTCTTGCGCTTCAAGGTCTCGATCTTGAAATAAAAAAAGGAGAACTTGTAGCCATCATCGGAAAGAGCGGTTCAGGCAAGTCTACGCTTCTTAACATGATAGGCGGACTTGAAAGACCGACAGCGGGAAGACTTTACGTGGACGGTCATGACCTTTTTGCAATGAATGAAAAAGGACTTGTGGAATACAGAAAAAAAGATGTCGGTTTTGTGTGGCAAAACAGCGGTCAGAATCTTTTTCCGTATTTTACGGCTTTGCAGAATGTCGAAGCGCCGATGTATTTTGACAGAATGAGTCAGAAAGAAAGAAAAAAGAAAGCGATGAAGCTTCTTGAAATGATAGGAATCGACCACAAGGCAAACTCGTATCCTTCGCAGATGTCCGGCGGAGAACAGCAGAGAGTTGCCATAGCGGTTGCGCTTGCGCATGATCCGAAGATTCTTCTTGCAGACGAACCGACAGGTGCGGTTGACTCCAAAACGTCGAATATGATTCAGGACATTTTTAGAAAATTAAATGAGGAACTAGGAATAACAATCATTATAGTTACTCACGATTTGAGCCTTGCCAACAAAGTGTCGCGTGTGATAATGATTGCCGACGGCAAGATAAGTACGGAAAAAATAATGAAGGAAGAATATAAGAAAAATCTTGATTCTTTGACTACGGAATCGCTTGCCGCAGTCGAATCGCATGAAGAATATTCCGTTCTTGACAAGGCCGGAAGAGTTCAGCTTTCGGAAGATGTATTAAACCTTGCCGGAATAGATACAAAAAAGGTCAAAGTGGAAGTATCGGACGGCAAAATAATTATTTCTAAATAAAAAGGGTGAACAAATGAATAGAATTTCAAAGAAGCCGTTAATTCTTCTTTGCATCTTACTTTGCGGATGTACTTCCGCAAATATCGATACTTATCCCGAGGAAGTTTTGCAAAACAGTTCAAACACGGTTGAAGACATTTCGGTATCGGGAAAAGTGCAAAGGGAATTTACGGACGCGAACGGCAATGTCTTATTTCATATAGATGCCAACGTGAAAGGAAGCACTTCAGATTGCCTGCCTGTGTATGAAGTCAAAAAAAGAGATTTGTCTTCGGAAGAACTGAAAGAAATTTGTGACAATATTTTTGAAGAAGGCACTGTTTCATGTATTCTTCCGATAGATGCTGCTGACAGAAATTATCTGAAGGAAAGACTTTCGATAATCCAAAACAGAATAGCGGAATATGAAAATGACGAACGAGAAGTTCCGTTAGGATTTTACGACGAAAAAGAAGCAATTGAAAAACTTCTCGACGAATACGACAGCAATGCATACAAACTTAAAAAGCCGTATTCGTACGAATGGATTGACATGTCCGAATATTACATGGAAAATTACGGGGTCGATGAGGAATGCAAATTTTTTGCGGTTGAAGGGATTATCGGAGACAGTATTTGGGAATTTGTAGCATCTGAAGTGAACGGAAACGAATACATCAGAATCTATGAAATTCGAAACCGATTTGAAAGCATGGAGTACTTCTGGTATGAAGGAGATGAAAATGCACCGATTTATTTGGGACTTGACGAATGTGTTACCCAAGATGAAGCAAAGTCTTTAGCGTATGAATTCTTTGGAAAAATGGATGTTTCCGGATATGATTTTAACAGTGCGAATTTGATTTCAACGGAGCACTATTATATTGAAGACGGTGAAAAAGAATCGACGTTACTGAATGTCAAATCAAAAATTAATTTGGGATATCAGGTTAATTATTCGAAATCGTATGACGGAAATACGGAATTTTACGATGCATATTCAGATTATTTTTGCGGTACTTATACGAATACGTGCAATTGCCCGTCGCTTAATGATTTGCCGAATCTTTTCGGACCGAATGCAATTCAACTATATGACAATGATACGTCGGTATCGGTTTACGGGGGATGTTTTGAAACGATGTCCTTCGCCGTTGACGAAAAAGGTGTCTATGCGGCAATGTGGTCGTCACCTATGGAAACAGTCGAAAAAAAGGCTGACAAAGCCGTTCTTTTGGAATTTGACAAAATACTTGACTGTGCCGAGATTCAGGCGGCAAGCCTTCCTAAAAGAACATACAATTATGTGGATAAAATAACGAAAATAGAATTGCGAATGGTTCGAATCAAAGAAGCCGACGGAAATTATACCGTTGCACCGGCATGGTTTTTTGTTACAAAAGGATGGAACGATCAGGTAAGAGAAGATACCAAATTGTGTATCAATGCTGTTGACGGCTCAAGAATTGATTTAAAAAACGGAGGAGTCAGAATATTTTGATGACTATATATGGAAACGTTTTCGAAATTCCGAAAATACCGTTCTTCCGTTAAAGATTATAAGTCCGGCCAGGGCCACCGTATTGATGACAAAGCAGATTGACCATGTCAGAGAAGGTATTCCCTCGTAGAAAAAGAGGGCAATGCAGGGAGCGAGCCCTACAAGAATTCCCGTACACATATATATCATGGAATGATCCATATAGTGCTTGTCGATGAAAGACAGAACAAAGTTTGACACGATATTGGCACTGCACAGAATCGGTATGATGAACTCAAAGGATATTCCCAGAAACGGTACATCCCAGGCAAGGTGAATATAACTTTCTGTAAGAGTACAAAGAAAAGACACTGTAATCAGAGAAACCAGCAGGGTTTTCAAAAGGTTATAGTGTTTTTTTAATATACTTTCCGTAAGCCAACCGCATACGAGGAGCCACATTACCACAATCGGACTCCAGGAAAGATGATTGAATGTCAGAAAAAGATAGTCCACACCCAGATTGACAATGCATGTGGCAATAACCGAAAATACAACGATTTTAAAAATTTTGGTTCTTTTTGTGCCGATAGAGTAGGCAGGCCAATATGAAGGTTCGCCTTCTCCGCTCAATAGATTTTGACAAAGAGGACATTTCTCGTGATTTCCACCGATATTTATTTTGCAGTGAGGACAAGTTTTCATGCTATTTCCTTTTTTATTCCACGATTTCCGTAGAATACAATGTTACGGGTATTCCTTCGTTTGAGAAGGAGGTAATGAAGTCTTTAAGTACTCTTGTGTTTCTGTAGGCGCTGCTTATTCCGAGAACAAGTTCGTCTTTATACGAATTTACAACGATAAAGAGAGAGGAAGTGCTGCAAAAAGCCGCATATGACTGAACATATTTTTCCACTTCTTCGGGAACCGACAGCTTGCCGAGATTTGACAAAACCGCAGAAACATTTCTGTTGTTTCGTTTTGTCATAATGTTTACAACGGGATTTTTGATAAAAAGCGGTACAAGTTTGACGAAAAAGAAATTTTCGAATTTCTCGTAATTATCCATCTGCGCGCTGATTGATTCGGGTGTAAGTTGCTCTTTTAAATCATCGTTGTATTGTTTTGCAACCTGCTCCAGCGAGTCATCATGTTTAAAAAGGTGACTTACGCATACCGAGTTGAAGAAATTTCTTGCCGTGTTTGAAGGATAGTAATTTCTTAAATTTACGGGCATGCTTATTGTTATGGGTATCATACGCTTGAGAGCTGGCATATCCTTGTAAATTGATTTCATAAGAAGTGAGCCGATATACGACGTCAGTGTAACGTTCAATTTCTTCGATTGGGCAAGAACGTCTTTTACGGGCATGTGAACTTCCATAAACTGTACCTGATTGTACGGATGTTTGATGCCTCTTATGTGATACGCTTTAAACTTCGGAAGAAGTGATTTTGAACTCTTCTTTTTACCGTAAAACTGCTTAAAACTGTCTTCCGACAAATCGGCTTCGGATGCTCCGCTTGTGACTGTGACATCCGGAAAAGTATCGGGGTATTTTAATTTCAGGTAGTGGTTTACTATAAGATTCAGAAATTCAAAAGCTCCGTTTCCGTCGGCAATTGCGTGGAAAAAATCAAGATTAATTCTGTTTCTGTAGTAAGTGACTCTGTAATGAAGCTTTCCGAAGGTTTTTGAGTCGATAAGCATGGGACATGGACGCTCCGATTCCTCTTTTGCTATGGGAATATCGTCGGTTGCTTCCATGTAATGCCAGAAAAAACCGCGCAAAACGGTCACCTGATATTGCGGACGTTCTTTTGCTGCAATAAGAAGCGCTTCGTTTAAAATATCCGGATCGATTGTGTTGTTTAAAGTACAGGACATTCGAAAAGATCTGGTATCGCGTTCGTTTGCGCTAGCCAGAAAAACTTTTGCAACATTGTCTACTCTGTACCATGTGTCTTTGGCCATTTTTCCCTCGTTTTATCAGTATAGTCCGTCTATAAATGAATTGACGGAGTCAAAAGCTTTTGTTGATTTTTTAAGAGGAAGCATTTGGAATACATGCCATGCATCCTCATATTCTTCGATTGTTGCGAATACGCCGTCCGCACTCAATTTCTCGTACAGACCGTAGGAGTCTGATTTGAGTATTTCGTTTGAACCGACCTGAATGAGCACCGGCGGAAAATGTTCAAAATCCGCAAACAGCGGACTGTATTTTGTCTTTGAATAGTCAAAATTCGAATCGTTCATAATGATATCTTCGACCGATTCGAAATTTTGGTTCAGGCCCACGTATGAATATCGCGCGGTGGCAATATATTCCTTTGTAAGCATCGGATCGGAATCTTTACATGTTTCGTAGGACTGCCCCGACATTGTCATATCTGTCCAAGGACTCATCAGAATCATCGCTTTGGGAAGAATTCTGTTCTTGGCTTTAAGTTTCAAAACAAGCTCGAGCGCAAGGTTTCCGCCGGCCGAATCGCCTGCGATTATAACTTCTCTTGCTCCGTAGCCGAGCTGCATTATGTAATTCCATACCGTCATTGCATCGTCAATGGCGGCAGGGTAAGGGTTTTCCGGTGCGAGTCTGTATTCGAAAGACATAACCGCGAGACCGGTGTGCATGGCAAACTTTGACGCAAGAACGCGAGCATATTTCAAACTTCCGGAAGAATATCCTCCTCCGTGACAGTATAGAATAATTCTTTTGGTATCATGTTTGTGAGTGGGACGCACCCATTCGGCAGATATTCCTTTTATCGTGAGACTCTCGGTTTCGATGTTCATCGAAGGTCTCGTCAAACCTGCGAACAGATCCTGCCCGTTTCTCTGCTTTTTGATGTCTTCCAAATTTAACGAGTCTCCGGATGAGGAAACGGAATGCACCGATTTGACTGCTTTCATAAGCGGCGTCATTTGCGATTCCTGGTTATCCTGTTTTCCGAGTGAGATGATTCTGCTCATTTATGTTCCCCCTCATAAATTCACAATTACTTCATAATTTTACAACGTAGACGAAGGTTTTGCAAGTTGCCATCGGGGCGGTGATATTGAAGCCAACGCACGAAAATGATACAATCAAGAAATAGAAGAAAAGGAAGTCGCGAAAATGTTTTTACCGATAAACAAAAAAGAAATGAAAGAACGGGGCTGGGAGCGCCCCGATTTTGTGTACGTGATAGGCGATGCGTATGTCGATCATTCATCTTTCGGTCCGGCAATTATAAGCAGGGTGCTCGAGTCACGCGGATACAAGGTTGCGATTCTTTCGCAGCCCGATTTCAGAAACGAAGAAAGCATAACTGAGTTTGGCGAACCCAGGCTCGGCTTTCTTGTGAGCGCAGGAAACATGGATTCGATGGTGAATCACTATACGGTTAACAAAAAGAAGCGCTCAAGCGATGCGTATACGCCCGGAGGTGAGGCAGGCAAAAGACCGGATTACGCCACGATTGTCTACTGCAACATGATAAAAAGAAAATATAAGTATTCTCCTGTTGTTATCGGCGGAATCGAGGCGAGCCTCAGAAGACTTTCGCACTACGATTATTGGTCGGGCAAATTCAAAAAATCCATTCTTCTTGATTCAGGGGCAGATCTTCTTATATACGGAATGGGCGAACTTGCAATTGTCGAAGTTGCCGAAGCGCTTGAATCGGGAATTGATATAAAAGACATAACTTTCATAAAAGGCACCGTTTACAAAACGAGAGAATCGGATGTATACGATGCGATAATGCTTCCGTCTTATGAGGAAGAGCAAAACGATAAAAAGAAGTATGCCGAGTCTTTTGACATACAATACAAAAATACTGATTTTGTTACGGCCAAACCGCTTGTGGAAAAATACGGAGAGAAAAGATTTGTCGTTCAAAATCCGCCGCAGAGGCCTTTGACCACAAGAGAAATGGATGATATTTACGAACTTCCTTACATGAATAATTATCATCCTTCTTATGAGAAAAAAGGCGGTGTACCGGCAATTTCCGAGATTAAATTTTCTCTTACCAGTTCCCGCGGGTGTTTCGGCGGTTGCAATTTCTGCGCTCTTACTTTCCATCAGGGAAGAATTGTTCAATCAAGAAGCATTGAATCACTTGTGAGAGAAGCAAAGAAAATGACAAACGACAAGGATTTCAAAGGCTACATTCACGATGTGGGAGGTCCTACCGCGAACTTTCGAAAGCCCGCATGCTCAAAACAGCTTGAAAAAGGCGTCTGCACAAATAAACAGTGCCTCGGAACTTCGCACTGTAAGAACCTTGAAGCCGACCACAGCGATTATATTAAGCTTTTGCGTGAATTGAGAGCGATTCCGAAGGTCAAAAAGGTCTTTGTCCGTTCGGGAATAAGGTTCGATTATGTTATGGCTGACAAAGACGATTTGTTTTTGACGGAACTTTCGAAATATCATATAAGCGGGCAACTTCGCGTCGCACCGGAGCATGTTTCCGACAGGGTGCTTGAACTTATGGGCAAACCTTCGAACAGCGTGTATCGTGAATTTGAAAAAAGGTTCGAGCGAATCAACAAGAAACTCGGAACAAAGCAATATCTCGTACCGTATCTTATTTCGTCGCATCCCGGCTCCAAAATGGAGGATGCGGTTGCTCTTGCCGAGGCCATAAGAGATATGGGGTATATGCCCGAGCAGGTTCAGGATTTTTATCCTACGCCCTCGACCATATCGACGGTAATGTACTATACCGGATACGACCCGAGAAACATGAAAAAAGTTTTTATCACGGACAATCCGCATGAAAAAGCAATGCAACGTGCGCTTCTTCAATATAAAAAGCCCGAAAATTATGACCTCGTAAAAGAAGCACTCATAAAATCGGGCAGGGAAGACCTTATAGGTTTTGACAAAAATTGTCTTATTCCTCCGAGAAAAATTGTCGGAAAGAATGGACGTTCAAAAAACAAATCTACTTCGAAACATTCGAAAGCATAAGCTCTGCAACGCCTTCGAGCATTTCAATACCGTGCTCGAGGGTGTCGACGGGGTTCTCGGAACTTCTTCCTCTGAGCCATTCGACCGTAGTCTCCGAAAATATTTTTGCAAAAAAATAAGCAAGACGCTGTTTTTCTTTATCCGAAACTTTATGACCGGAAGGTGCTATTTTTGCATCATACATTTCGCATATCAGCTTGTATGCCGGTTTGTAAAAGGTGTCTACCATGTAGTCGCCAAAAGCATCACGTCCCATGGATTGAAAAAGATTTTTAATGAAACTTTCGTTTTTCTCAGCATAGGCTCCGATGATTCGAAGACTTGATTTCCAACCGTCTGAAGATGAAAAATCCATGTTCAAAAGAAGCTTTTGCGTTTTTTCGTAAATAATCTCTTCCTTAAGTTCGTAAAGGTCCTGAAAATAGTAATAAAACGTGTTTCTGTTGATTCCGCAGTTGTCGGAAACCTTCTTTATCGTAATCTTGTCTATAGGCATTTGTGCTGCAAGCTCCACAAAGCTGTCCATGATGGCTTTTTTGGTGAATTGAGACATAATTCGTTCCTTTCATTATTAAAAGAATTCCCTAAAATCAAGCATCTCAGTATAATTTATCATATTTTTGCAAAAGTGGACAAAAGTTAACATTCAGTTAATATTTCGATTAGGCATTTGATAGGCGAATGCCTAAAAATTGTGCAAAAACAGCAAAATGATTATTGAACTTTACTTGTCTGTGATTGACAATAAACAGGATTGAATGGGAGACTGACATGAAAATACTTTTGTTAAACGGAAGCATGCGTGGCGAACACAGTTCTTCTTTAAAAGTAGCAAATGCTTTTATCGATGGAATTGTCGAGGAGAACGGCGAGAATCGTACAGAGGTTGTCAAGGTGAACCTTCGCGACAAAAACATAGAGCACTGCTTCGGCTGCCTTTGCTGTTGGAAAATTCATAAAGGCGAGTGCGTAATAAGAGACGACATGGACGAGATTCGCAAACTTGTGATGGAGTCCGACGTAATAATAGAAAGCTTTCCTCTTTATTTCTTCGGAATGCCATCGAAGATGAAGGCTTTCACGGACAGAATGATTTCGCATGTGTCGGAATACAGAGCGATAAACGGCGATGAGGCTACGGGAAGATTTCTTCATGAAATGAGGTTTCCAAAACTTATGGAGAAAAAGCTTGTTCTCGTGTCAACCTGCGGATATGAAGAGACGGTTGACTGTTACGATGCGGTGATAAATCAGTTTGACAAGATTTGCGGTCATGAGAATTACGTAAGAATTTTTGCTCCTCAGGGCGGAATGCTGGCGGAGAAAACATTTGAAAACAAGGTACAGAGATACCTTTTGAAATTTAAAGATGCCGGAAAAGAATTTGTTCGAACGGGTACGGTATGTAAGGAAACTGAAGAAAAAATTCAGGTACCGATGCTCGGACACAATACTTTTTCACAAGCAATTAATCTTAATTGGGATGAGCCCGATGTGGGACCGTACGGAAAGGTAGTTAAGTAATGTGGTTTAAAATCGAAGCGGTGATAGTAAGAATCATATATTTTTTTACGATACCGACACTTTATCTCATATATCCTCATAAAGTGATTTGGGAAGACAAAAAGGCCAGCAAGGAAGCCATGAAGAAACCCTGCGTTGTGTATTCGAACCATACGGGTTATTCGGACGGACTTTTTATGCTTGGAATGTTTTGGAGATACGGGTTGTATACGTTCGTAGGAAAAGACTGGTATGAAAAGAAAAAAATCAATTGGCTTTTCAGACATTTGAAATACATCCCCATTGACAGGACACAGATGGATACGTCGTGGCTTATGAAAGGCAAAAAAGTAATCGAAGAAGGAAACGGAATTTATTTCTTCCCGGAAGGTCATACTTCGAAGGACGGACTGATGCTTGAGTTCCAACCGGGATTTCTCATGCTGGCAAAGCAATGTAAGCTTAAGCTTGTTCCGGTTTGCATCGACAGGAAAATCGAACCCTTCAAACCTTTCAGAATAATTGTCGGAAAACCTCAGGAGTTTGATTTTGCAGGAGAGGGACGTCCGTCGGTTCTTCTGAAAAAATATGCGCTTGAGTGTAAAAAGAGCGTTATTCTTTTGAAGAAGGAGTACGGAAATCCGAAGTACATAACGGATGACGTAAGAAACCTTGAAAAAGAAACGGAAACAATATGATTTTTGCCGAATTAATTCGGAAAAAATAAATGAGTAAAATTTTTTATAAGGAGATTTCTAAAATGAACGAGAAAGAACTTGAAATTGCCGCAAAAATCAAAGAGATGCTTTCGGAGAATTTAAGAATTCCCGCAGAAGAGCTTGATTATGAGATTCCTCTTTTCGGAGACGGAATCGGACTTGATTCGGTTGATTCACTCGAAATCATTGCTTGCATCGACAGCGAGTACGGCGTTGCAATGACAGGTGTTGCTAAGGAAAACTTCTACAACATCACAAGTCTTACAAAGTATGTAATCGAAAACATGTAAGATTAACGGATTTGCGGGAGGAAACTCCCGCGAATCAATCAATTTATTTTACTTAAGGAGAAATCTAAAGATGAACAGAAAAGCAGACACAAGATGTGTTGTTACCGGTCTCGGAATGATTAACGCAATCGGTAAAAATGTTGATGAATGCTGGAGCAATGCGCTTCTTGGAAAAGAAGGAATAGATAAGGTAAAAAGCGTCAATTCGGATGACTGCTACGCACATCTCGGAGCAGAAATCAAAGACGGAGACTTGGAAACAGACGATAAGTACGACAGAGTATCTTCGATATGCATTCAAGCTTCAAAGGAAGCAATGAAGGATGCAAAGATTACGGAAAATGAAGAAGATGCCGACAGATTCGGCGTAATAATGGGAAGTTGCGTCGGCGGTGTCGTAAGTATCGAGAATTTTATAGAAAAAGGTGAAAAGACGGAAGATATCAATAAGATGTCAATTTCTTCAATAGCCAACAATGTGGCAAATATGGCAGGCGCCAAGGGTGTCGTTACCAATATAGGAAATGCCTGCGCCGCAAGTACAATGAGTGTGGCTTATGCCTGCGAACTTATTCGTGCAGGTGTGGGAGATATGTTTATAGCGGGTGGCGCAGATGCTTTTGCATCGGTTCCTTTTGCGGGATTCACGGCACTTCATGCGTTAAGCGAGAATCCCTGCTCTCCTTTTAACCATTCAAACGGAATTACCCTCGGTGAAGGAGCAGGAGCCATTGTGGTTGAATCATATGAACATGCCGTAAAGAGAGGCGCTCATATTTATTGTGACGTTCTTTCTGCCGGGATCAGCTCCGACGCGCATCACATCACGGCACCCCGTCCCGACGGAATCGGCCAGATGTATGCCATAAGAACGGCTATGGAAAAATCGGGAATCAAGCCCGAAGAACTTTCCTATGTAAATGCTCACGGAACGGGAACTGCCAAGAACGATGAGGCGGAATTCCTTTCGCTTCATACAATTTTTGATGATGTAAACGAGGATTTGTCAGTATCCTCAACAAAAGCCATGGTAGGTCATTGCCTCGGTGCGGCAGGCGCAATCGAAGCGGTTTATGCAATCAAAGCTTTGACGGAAGGAAAGATTCCTCCCACAATCGGTTATACCGACGAAGATCTCGAAGCACTTAAGGAAAAGGCAGGAAAGATTGATTTCATGCCCAACAAGATGCGCGAGAAGGAAATGGATTATGTAATGAGCAATTCTTTCGCATTCGGCGGAAGCAACGCCAGCATTATTTTCTCGAAGAAAGACGGTAACGTTAATGAGACGGAAAATGACGAAAAGATTTATATTACGGGTCTCGGAATCGTATCACCTCTCGGAAACGGAACGGAAAACTATATCGAAAAAGTTAATGCCGAAGAAAAAATCGACAGCGTGAGCGTATGCTCAACTCTCGGGAAAGAAGATTTTGACAAATATGATATAAAGCTTGCATTTTACAGAAAACTTGACAACCTTTCAACGATGCAGGTTGTATCCGGTATCGAAGCCATAAATGATGCGGGATTTGAAGTGAACGATGACAATGCGGAAGATTACGGAATGATTATCGGTACGGGAGACGGTCCTCTTACAACCGTATATCAGTTCCAGGAGCACATTTCTAAGGAAGGCACACAGAACGGTTCGGCATTTAATTTCCCCAATACCGTTTACAACGCAGCAGGCGGATATCTTTCGATTAAGACCGGCATGAGAGGATACAACGTAACAGTGACAAACGGATATCAGTCAGGCCTTTCGTCAATTTGTTATGCTGCAAACGAAATCAAACAGAATCGTGCCAAATCAATGCTTGCAACAGGAACAGATGAGAACAGCGATGTTATGAATAAGCTGTATTCCAAGCTTAACCTTGTTGCGGATTCAAAAACAGGGGTATACGACAAAGAAAACGGAATGGCACTTTCCGACGGATCGGTATCAATCGCGCTTGAAAGCGAATCCCAGGCAAAAGCACACGATGCAAAGATTTATGCCGAAGTTGCGGGCTACGCAATGAGCCATGAATGTGTTGAGTACGGTGAAATCAAAGGCTCGGACGCAGGACTTCAAAGAGCCGTTTCGGAAGCCTTGAAGAATGCGGGACTTGACGCAGACGACATTGATTGCGTATTCGGTTTTGCAAACGGAATAAAGGATGTAAACGATATAGAAAAGAATGTAGTAGGAAAGATTTTTGCAGGCAAACCCGTCATCAACGTCAAAGATTATGTGGGTGAAGCGAGAGCCGCTGCGGCAACTCTTTCGGCAGCTCATGCGGCACTTATTCTTTCCGGCAAACTTTCAGGCAAAGAGAAGGCTTACGAAATTGAGAACGGAAACGTTAAATCAATCGAAGTCGAAACAAAGGATATTAAAAATGCTATCGCACTTTCATATGCAACCGGCGGTTCATACTGCGCAGTTGTATTGAAGGCTTGCAGATAAGGAAAAGGTGTAAAATGGATAATTCAGAAAAGAAAGTAGCTCTTGTAACGGGTGCAAGCCGCGGAATCGGAAGGGCTTGCGCTATAGCACTCGGAAATAAGGGTTATACCGTAATCGTAAATTACAATTCAAATGATGCGGCTGCCGAGGAAGTTGTGAACATCATAAAAGAAAACGGTTCGGAGGCTATGGCCGTAAAAGCCAACGCCAGCGATTTGAAGGCTGTTCAGGATATGATGAGAACGGTTGTGAAGACATACGGACAGATAGATGTTCTCGTAAACAATGCGGGAATCTGCAAGGATGAACTTGTTCTTATGATGAGCGCCGACAATATCGACAAATGCCTCGATATCAATGTGAAAGGTTATCTTTACTGTGCACAACAGGCTGCACTTAAGATGTATTCGAAGAGAAAAGGTTGCATTATCAACGTGTCTTCCGTAAGTTCCGTTTTTGCAAACGAAGGTCAGACGGTATACAGTGCTACGAAGGGTGCCGTCAATTCCATGACGATGACGATGGCAAAGGAACTTGCTCCCAGAGGAATAAGGGTAAATGCAATAGCTCCGGGATTTATCGCTACCGATATGGTGGATGCCATTCCCGAAGAGATTCAGAAAAAGAATATAGAAAAAATACCTTTCGGCCGTTACGGTACACCGGAAGAAGTTGCAAATGTGGTATGTATGCTTGCGAGCGACGCATGTTCATACATTACCGGACAGGTATTGGTTATTGACGGAGGTTTGAGTCTCTAATGATGAATATTAACGAAGTACAAAAAAGAATTAAGCAGCGCCCGCCTTTTCAAATGGTTGAGAAGGTGCTCGAATTAAGAGACGGTGAATACGCAAAAGGAATAAAGAACGTATCAATAAACGAACCTTATTTTTTGGGTCATTTTCCCGATGCTCCCATTATGCCGGGAGTTTTGATTGTGGAAGCACTTGCACAGCTTTGCTCCGTAACGATAGAAAGCGACGGAACGGATGAGAATAAGATTTATGTTCTTTTAAAGGCTGATGAGTTCAAGTTTATTAAGCCTGTTCTTCCCGGGGACACACTTACCCTTGAGGTTACAAAAACAGGCGGCGGCGCGGGACTTGTGAAATTCGACTGCGTAGCAAGTGTTGACGGCAATGTAAGAGCAAAAGGCAAACTTGCATTTTGCGCCGTAGACAAGGAGAGTATTTATGAGTAAAAGAGTACTTATGTTTCCCGGCCAGGGTTCTCAGTATATAGGCATGGGAAAAGATTTTTACGATAATTTCGAAACGGCAAAAAAGGTTTTTGACAAAGCTTCGGAAATCGTAGGCTTTGATGTGGCAAAAATGTGCTTCGAAGAGAACGACAAGCTTAACGTAACAGAGTATACACAGATTTGTATGCTTACCGTTGAAGCAGCCATGTTTTCCGTATTAAAGGAAAAAGGCGTGAAATACGACGTTACCGCAGGCTTAAGCCTCGGCGAGTACGGTGCGCTTATTGCATCCGGTGCCATGAGTATGGAGGATGCGTTCGAAGTAGTAAGAAACAGAGGGATATTCATGCAAAATGCCGTTCCCGAAGGCGGTGGAATGACAGCCGTTATCGGACTTACGGCAGATGTAATCGAAAAAATATGCGATGAAGTTCAAAGTGCAGGCTCTGAGGAAGAGCTGTGCAATCTTCCATTTGTTGTTTCGGTTGCCAATTACAATAATCCGAAGCAGTCGGTTATCACGGGAAGAAAAGATGCCGTAAAGATTGCCGGGGACAAGTGCATGGAAGCAGGCGCATTAAAGGCAGTGGAACTTAACGTAAGCGGACCTTTCCATTCTTCGCTTCTTAAAGGAGCAGGGGAAAAACTCTCGGCAGTTCTTGATAAAGTATCCTTAAATGATATTGAGATTCCTTATCTTGCAAATGTTAATGCTCAATATATAAGAGATAAAAAAGATGTTAAGGAACTTCTCGTAAAACAGGTTTCATCTTCCGTCAGATGGCAGCAGTCCTTAGAAAACATGATTGCGGACGGTGTCGATGAATTTGTGGAAATAGGACCGGGACATACCCTTACGGGATTTGTAAAAAAGATAGACAGAGGACTTAAGACAGTCAACATTGAAACGGTTGAGGACTTAAAAACTTTTCTCGGAGAATAGAATATAAATCCGCGTGTGCGGATAACATTAATTATCTGAATTTAAGGAGACTTACATGGGAATTCTTAATTTTGGCAAAATACCGACAAAAAAGGCTGACGATATAGTTGTATCGCCGGAATCGATAATTTGCCCGGTATGTAAAAAAGAGATTTTTAAGGAAGAGGCAAAGAGCCTGAAATACGTATGTTCCGAATGTAATTATTATTTCAGGGTTCGTGCCAAAAACAGAATAAAGATGGTGGTGGACGAGGGTTCCTTCGAATCGTGGTTTGAGGATATGGAGACGGCAAATCCTTTGAATTTCCCTGATTACGAGACGAAGATTTCGGACACGAAAGAAAAAACAAAGCTTTCGGAAGGCGTTATGGTAGGAAAAGCGCTTATTCGCAAAGTTCCCGTTGCTATCGGAGTAATAGATGCAAGATTCCTCATGGGAAGCATGGGACATGTTGTCGGCGAAAGAATTACATCCATGGTGGAAAAAGCTACAGAAGAAAAGATGCCGGTTATAATGTTTTGCTGCTCCGGCGGAGCCAGAATGCAGGAGGGAATAGTGTCTCTTATGCAGATGGCAAAGACAAGCGCTGCACTTAAGAGACATTCGGAAGCGGGACTTTTGTATATTTCGGTATTGACCGATCCCACTACCGGCGGAGTTACCGCATCCTTTGCGATGCTTGGAGACATAATTCTTGCGGAGCCCAAGGCACTTATAGGCTTTGCGGGCCCGAGAGTCATTGAGCAGACTATCGGACAGAAACTTCCGGAAGGATTTCAGAGAGCGGAATTTCAACTTGAGCATGGTTTTGTGGATGCAATAGTCGAAAGAGACAAATTGAGAGATACACTTGCAAAACTTGTACTTATGCATGAAAAGAAAGAGGGATATGCCAATTTCGATCCGGCTTATGACAACGTAAGATATGACGCAACGGAACTTATGAAGGAAAGAGCCGTAAAGAGTAAGCCCTTGGGTGTTTGGGATAAGGTTTGTGCCGCAAGGCAGCTTTTCAGACTTCAGTCCGAGGATTATATAGGTGAAATATTCGATGATTTCTTTGAACTTCACGGAGACAGATATTTCAGAGACGACCCGGCTATTATGGGCGGAATCGGATACCTTGACGGACAGGCAGTTACGGTTATCGGCGTTAACAAAGGAAAAGATTTGGAAGACTGCAAGAAGCATAATTACGGTATGCCTTCTCCGGAAGGTTACAGAAAAGCCTTAAGACTTATGAAGCAGGCTGAAAAATTCGGACGCCCCATTGTTACTTTTGTAAATACGTCGGGAGCTTATCCCGGACTTGAGGCCGAAGAAAACGGTCAGGGCGAAGCAATTGCAAGAAATCTTTTTGAAATGGCCGGATTAAAAACTCCCATTCTTACAATAATGATAGGAGAAGGCGGAAGTGGCGGCGCTTTGGCGCTTGCTGTGGGCAATGAAGTATGGATGGAAGAAAATGCCACGTATTCTATTCTTTCTCCGGAAGGTTTTGCTTCGATTCTTTGGAAAGATTCAAGTCGTTCGGAAGAAGCTGCGGAAGTCATGAGGATTACGGCAGCCGACATGAAAGAACTTAATATAATAGAAGAGATTATTCCGGAGTACGGAATGGCGGATGAGAATGCTCTTACTTCGATTTCTTCCTATATAAAGGGACATATGAAAGAATTCTTAAAAAAGATGAGCACGATGAGTACCGAAGAAATAGTAAATGCAAGATATGAACGCTTCAGAAAGTATTAAAAGAGCAAGAAAATATTGACAAAAAAATAACGAGAAAAGCTCGTAATTTCAAGGGTTTTACACATAATTTTTTCTTGCAATGGCGAAAAACATGACATATAATAAAAAACGGTTTTTTTAGTTTATTAATACAAGGAGGATTTTTTATGAACGCTTACATTGAAAGAGTTATCAATGAAGTTAAAGCTAAGAATGCTTCTGAGCCTGAATTCCTTCAGACAGTAGAAGAGGTTCTTACATCACTTGAACCCGCTATCGAAAAGCATCCTGAGTATGAAGCTAACAAGCTCCTTGAGAGACTTGTTGAGCCTGAGAGAATTGTTTCTTTCAGAGTAGTATGGATGGATGACCAGGGCAAGCCCCAGGTTAACCGCGGATACAGAGTACAGTTCAACTCAGCAATCGGACCTTACAAGGGAGGATTAAGATTCCATCCCGCAGTATATCAGGGAATGATGAAGTTCCTTGCTTTCGAGCAGACATTCAAGAACTCTCTTACATCACTTCCTATGGGTGGTGGTAAAGGTGGTTCGGACTTCGATCCCCAGGGCAAGTCAGATGCTGAAGTTATGAGATTCTGCCAGGCTTTCATGACAGAGCTTTACAGACATATCGGACCTAACGTCGATGTTCCTGCAGGAGATGTCGGTGTAGGCGGAAGAGAAATCGGATACCTTTTCGGACAGTATAAGAGAATTAAAGATGCATACGAGAACGGTGTATTGACAGGTAAGGGACTTTCTTACGGCGGATCGCTTATCCGTCCCGAAGCTACGGGCTACGGTGCAACATACTTCTGGAATGAAGTTATGAAGCATGAAGGAAAGACAATCGAAGGTCAGACATTTGCTCTTTCAGGCTTCGGTAACGTTGCTTGGGGTGCAGCTCAGAAGATCAAAGAACTCGGCGGTAAGGTTCTTACAATTTCAGGTCCTGACGGATACTGCTACATGAAAGACGGTATGACAGACGAGATGATCGATTACATGCTTGAGATGAGAGCTTCTAACCGTAACAAATCACAGGATATGGCTGACAAGTTCCCTGATAAGGCAGAGTTCGTTGCAGGAAAGAAGCCTTGGGGCAACGTTAAGGTTGACGTTTGCATGCCTTGCGCATTCCAGAACGAAATCAACATCGATGATGCTAAGGCTGTTGTAGCTGCAGGTATCAAGTATGTTAACGAAGTTGCAAACATGCCTACAACAAACGAGGCTGTTAAGTACTTCCAGGAGAACGGCGTTCTCATTACACCTTCTAAGGCTGTTAATGCCGGCGGTGTTGCTACATCAGGTCTTGAAATGAGCCAGAACTCAGAGAGACTTTCTTGGACAGCAGAAGAAGTTGATGCACAGCTTCAGAACATCATGAAGAACATTCATCAGCAGATCGTTGACGCTTGCGATGAGTACGGTATCGGCTACAACCTTGTAGCAGGTGCTAACCTTGCAGGTTTCAGAAAAGTTGCTGACGCTATGATGGCTCAGGGTTGGGTATAATCCAAATATTTAGTAAAACGAGGGCGGGGTCGCGAATGCGGCTCCGCTTTTTGATTTTTCGGGGTGGGTCAAAGAAAGGTGAAAATTACAACAGAAACGCCAATAACGAAGAAATATTTGTAAAAGAGGGCTTGCCGAGAGGGAAAATTACAACAGAAACACCAAAAACGAAGAAATATTTGTAAAAGAGGCTCCGGCAAGAGCCCAAAATACAACATATAGCTGAAAAACAGACAAATTGCTGTAAATAAGAAAAATTGACATGCTTTTGGGTGTATGATAGTATTTTGAAGAAAAAGAAATAAGAATATGTATTAAGAAAAATGAATTCATATCAGAAATTCTGCAGAGAGGATGAGAATAACGTGAACAAAAGATTGGTTAGATCGATAGCTATGTTGGCATCAATGTGCATGCTTGCTGCATGCACTACAAGTGTTGACTTACCGAAGACTGAAACTGCTCCCGGAACTGAAGAGGAACTTGAAGTTTCGGAAGACCCGGACCCGATAAGACCGAGACAGGAGAATAAAGAAGAGGTGGATATCGATACGGAGAAAAACGAAACGGGCAGTAATGAATCGGATATTCCTAAAGAAATTCCGGTTACGGCTTGGGTCGAAAGGGAAATAATTCCCAACGTTGAAGAAGCGAAAATGTCGGCAATTATTACAGGATATGATGCGGATGAAAACGTCATTTGGGAATATAAAACCGAAGAGGTGTATGTGGGTCAGTATGAAAATATAAGTTATCCTGAAATGAATGACAACGGCGTTTATTTTACCTGTGACAAAAAGCTTTATTGTATAGATATCACAACCGAAAATTACGGTACTGTAAAGTGGGTTAACGAAGAAGACTTCAGCACGGGATGCTCTATGGTTTTCGATGAAGAAGGCAATATATATGTAATGGCCTATGAGAAGAAAGGTTATATAATTGTCGATAAAGACGGAAATACTGTTAAAGTTATCGATGATCTTAAGTTGAGTTTTGGCGATGCAGACGAAGAATATTTTTGGAAATCCTTAGTAGATTATGTGGATGGATTTCTTCTTGTATATTTTGACAGTAACGGCGAGACGGTTTCATTTAATGCATCAAACGGAAGACGCGGTACTCCGGAGATTAACATGGATCCTATTATGAAGGATTGGAGATTTAACAGTAAGGAAATAGACGGATATTCCGAATATGCAAGTGAGAGCGACGAAGATTTTGATATTTCAATCGATGTTGAAGGAAATGTTACTTTTACCTATACAAATTGGGAAGGGAAACAAAAAACGTTTGCAGGTATGCCTACAACAATACAAGTAGGGGATATGTACCCCGGCATCGATAATTCATATCAGGGAAGATGGTATATGTCGTGTGAGTATGATGAGGAAAATTCGTTCTTAATCTCTCTGGGCGAGCCGTATTATCTGGAAGTACTTTGGTATCAGGGAGAATGGAACGATGAGGTGTATCCCGCAGTGGTATGGATTAAGTTTGAAGATGCGGAAGTTATTGATTATTACTCGGATATCCTTGCGTTAAGAAATCAGGAAGAACAATAAAAAATAAAGACAGGAAGGTATAAAAAATGGCACAAAATCCTATTGTTACTATTACTATGGAAAACGGCGACGTTATGAAAGCGGAGTTGTATCCGGAAATTGCACCGGAATCGGTTCGCAACTTTATTTCGCTGATTAAGAAAGGTTATTACGACGGACTTACTTTTCACCGTGTAATTAATGGCTTTATGATTCAGGGCGGATGCCCCGACGGGACAGGTTGCGGTGGTCCGGGATATTGCATCAAAGGTGAGTTTTCGGCAAACGGATTCGAAAACAATCTTCTTCACACGGAAGGAGTTCTTTCGATGGCACGTACGAGCATTCCCGATTCTGCAGGAAGCCAGTTCTTTTTGATGCATAAGACTTCACCTCATCTTGACGGACAGTATGCGGCATTCGGAAAGGTGACGGAAGGGATGGATATTGTAAACAAGATTGCGGAATGCAGAACCAACCCTTTCAATGACAGACCTCTGGAACCGCAGGTGATGAAAACAGTTACGGTTGACACGTTCGGAGTTGATTATCCCGAACCTCAAAAACTTCCGGATTAGTTTACATATTTTTATGAGCCGAAACGAATGAAAATAATGCGCTTCGGCTCTTTTTATGCGTAAAATAGGGAGTATTTTGCGCAAATTCACAATTTGTTCATATTTTAATTACAAAAAGTTAATTTACATAACATTATTTGTTAACTTGTTTTACATATAATAAATATCGTAGAAAGCAAATAATCATGCATAGATTACACTAAAAATACTTATGTCACAGTTTTTCAGATCTAATGCCCGAATACCCCAAAGGTAGTCGGGCATCCTCCTTTTTTGGACAAAAGACCGCCGGAGGTCTTTTTTTATATAATAAATTCGTAATTTGACAATGGCTATTATTGTTATTGACACGGACAATGTATTTATTTATAATTACAGAGTGAATTCGAATTTATTTGCGTGCAAAAAGGGAAAAAGGTTATGAATAATATAGATTTAAGACGCAGTTTGGGAAGACTTGCGTATGCTTTATAACTTGATAAACAAGGTGGATGTGCGTCCATCGTGTTTATTTTTTTTGCATTAATTTGTTATTATAAGGAGTGATTCAATGCCGGGCAAACATAAGAAAGCATATTCGGTAACAATGGCGGATTCCGGGGAAGTTACAAAGGATACACTGGAGGAAGCTTTCAAGTCGTTGGAGAAGGGAACAAAGGGCGGCAAGGACGTCGAGGTGTCAAGAGATAATCACATTTCTAAAAAAGAAAAGGTTAAACTGTCTCAGGTCCTCAATTCCGATGCAAAAGAAAATGAAATAGTTAATTTGGACAAGGCAGGACTCAAGAAATATCAGAGAAAGTGCAAAAGAGAGGGCGTTGATTTCTTCGTAATGAGAAACAAGAAGGATAAAACGATTACCGTCGTGGCCGTTTCGGACAACTCGAATACTTTGGGCAAAGGATTGCGAAAAATTCTTGATGATCGAAACCAGGAGAAAGCAGAGAAAAGACTTCCTTTGAAGGAAAGAATAGAAATTGCTCAAAAAAGAAGAGAAGAAAAGAACAAAGACAAAGTTTTGGACAAAATTAAGAATAAATCAAAAGAGGACAGAGAATTATGAGTGCTAAAAACTCATACGGTGGATCGAATAACGGAAATAAACTTAATATCGTAATAAAGGTGTTGCCGTCTGTGATTGTTTTTTTTCTTGGCAATAAGATATCGTATCTATATAGGGAATTTGATGGCGATGCAACGGACAAACTTAACAATTTGTTCAGCAATTTCACAGATATATTCAAAATGCCTATAGTATCGATAAACGGTACGGAGTTGCTTATCGGAGCAGCGCTTGCCGGAATAGTGTTTCTTCTTCTTTTGGAAAAGAGAAACAACGCAAAAAAGATGCGAAAAGGACGCGAGTACGGTTCAGCCAGATGGGGAACTCCCAAGGACATCAAGCCTTTTCTTGCAGATGATTTTAAGGATAACATTATTTTGACGCAGACAGAGGGTCTGACTATGAAGAAGCCGTCCGAACCGAAGTATGCGCGTAACAAAAACGTTCTGGTAATCGGTGGTTCCGGTTCAGGTAAAACAAGATTCTTTATCAAACCTAACATCATGCAGATGCATTCAAGTTACGTTGTTACCGACCCTAAGGGTACAATCCTTATTGAGTGCGGAAAGATGCTTGAAAAGAATGATTACGAAATCAAGGTGTTTAATACCATTAATTTTGACAAGTCCAATCATTACAATCCGTTTGCTTATATTAGGAAAAATCATGCGGAAGAAGATATTCTTAAACTTGTCGATACTTTGATTCTTAACACTAAAGGTGAGGGTGACAAGTCGGGAGAGGATTTCTGGGTTAAGGCCGAGAAACTTTTGTATCAGGCATACATAGCATATATCTATTATGAACTTCCGGAAGAGGAGCAGAATTTCATTTCGCTTCTCGATATGATTGGAATGTCCGAGGTTAGGGAAGAGGACGAAACTTTCCAGAATGACATCGACATCATGTTCGAAATGCTTGAGGAAGAAAAGCCCGATTCGTTTGCCGTTAAGCAATACAAAACGTATAAACTGGCTGCGGGAAAAACTGCAAAATCGATTTTGATTTCCTGCGGCGCACGTCTTGCACCGTTTAACATCAAGGCCTTAAGAGACATCACAGAGTATGATGAGATGGAACTTGACAAAATAGGCGACCGTAAGACGGCAATGTTTTGTATCATTTCCGATACGTCGGGAACATTCAATTTCCTTGTGTCGATTATGTATACTCAGATGTTTAACCTTCTTTGCGAAAAGGCGGACGATGTATACGGAGGAAAACTTCCGGTACATGTCAGATGCCTTCTCGATGAGTTTGCGAATATCGGACAGATTCCGCAATTTGAGAAACTTATAGCAACAATTCGAAGCCGTGAAATATCGGCATGTATCGTCCTTCAGGCCAAATCTCAGCTTAAGGCAATATACAAAGACAATGCTGAAACAATCGAAGGAAACTGCGATACAACGCTTTTCCTCGGCGGCAAAGAAAAAACGACATTAAAAGATATGTCCGAAATGCTGGGAAAAGAAACAATCGATTCCTTTAACACATCGGATTCAAGAGGTCAAAGCAGGTCTTACGGCATGAATTATCAGAAACTCGGCAAAGAACTTATGAGCCAGGATGAAATTGCCGTAATGGACCGTGGAAAGTGCATACTTCAGATAGGCGGTGTAAGACCGTTTTTGTCTGACAAATTCGATATAACGAAACATGAACAGTATCATCTCCTTTCGGATGATAATCCGGCAAATGCTTTTGATATCGAAAAGTATGTTAAAAGTGAACTTAAGCCTTCTCCCGACATGATGATGGAGTGGGCAATTGAGGAATAAATTTTTTAAATGTTATCTTTAAGGAGGATAAGAAAATGGAATTTTTTACTAGTGCAATTAACACGTTGAAAATTGTTGTTGCTTGTATCGGAGCAGGTATTGGTATTTGGGGAGTCATTAACCTCTTGGAAGGCTATGGCAACGATAACCCCGGAGCTAAATCCCAAGGAGTAAAACAGCTGATTGCAGGTGGTGGTATTGTTCTTGTCGGAACAACGTTGATTCCCTTATTAGGAAGTATGTTAAATGGTTAATGTGTTCCCTTTTTTGAGTAATGGAATTTATGTAATAGCCTGGCTTACACCAAAAGATGTTTGGAGTAAATTCGTTGGTACTGTATCAGGTGCTGCCAATGAACTTCTGCAAGAGGCGTTGGAAGGCGTTGCAAGCATATTAACTATTGTTGTTTCTACCATATTTACTTGGACACAGGATATTATCGATTTGACGTTGGTTGCTGTCGAAGACGTTTTGACAGTAACTCCCAAAGAATGGAGCGAACCGGTTTTTACAGGCATCCAAAATATCTCTGAGGTTGTAATTAATCCTATAGCAATTGTAATGATTACATTTGTAATGTGCTATGAAATTTATAATATGGTGGTAAAGGAAAACAGCATGGCTCAAGACGGGTTAGAGGTATCTTCGCTTTTTAGACTGCTTATAAAAATGAGTATAGCAGTGTTCCTTCTTGGACATAATTTTGAAATTACAACTGCTTTCTTTGATTTGGGTAAATATGTTGTTGAACAATCAATCGGTCAGCTTCAAATGACTAAGAATTTGCCGGATCTTACGACATTGTTGGAAAGTGCACTTACAGATATGACTGCGGAGGCGACAGTATATGCTAGAATAGGGTATTTGGCAATCATGGTTGTTATTTCAGCATTTACGTTGATTGTTTCGATTGCCATGGGGCTTATAGCGTATTTTGCTATTGGAGAAAGATTTATTGAGATATTTATTTATTTGGTCATGTCTCCTTTAGCGTTTGCAACTCTTGGTAATCAAGAAACGTCTCAACTTGGAA
This sequence comes from Lachnospiraceae bacterium, assembly GCA_045628965.1. Taxonomy (GTDB): domain Bacteria; phylum Bacillota; class Clostridia; order Lachnospirales; family Lachnospiraceae; genus UBA3766. The sequence continues at coordinate 34,870 of JAZQQI010000022.1, forward strand.
AAAATTACATAAAAAATATAATTGCTTTAGCATTTCAGGGCTTTTTTATTGTCGTAATTTACGCAATATATCTATTTTTATTGCAGTCAGTGTTGACCCCGATAAAAGCAAACATGGACGGCTATCTAAGTTTACTGGGCGCAGTATTCAAGATTCTCGCAGCTTCGTTTACGATGGGAACCATGATGTATAAGTCACGAAGTATATCAAAGTCTATTTTTAATGCGCATTGAGTTTTTAATGAGGGAGATGTTATGTCTATTACAGTATCGGTTCCAAAGGATTTATCCAGAGTCAAAAACAAAGTCTTTTTAAATTTAACCAAGAGACAGTTGTTATTTTTTGGCTCCGGTATAGCGGTCGGCGTTCCTTTATATTTCGTAGTGAGAAAGTTTGCGATAAGTGATGTTGCGATAGTGTCGGCTATGGTTACAATGGTTCCGTTTTTTATAGGCGGAATGTATGAAAAGGATGGTTTTCACGTTGAGGATGTTGCAAGACATATTATTGACCATAAGATTAAAAGACCTCAGGTCAGACCGTATCAGACCGAGAATATTTACTATTATTATTCTGAACTTGATAAGTTAGATAAGGAGATTGAACAACTTGAAAAAAAGAAACAAGGAACAGGAAAACGCTGATGATTTTCAGGAATTGAGTTCATCAAGCTGGAAGAAAAGACGAGAAGAGAAAAAATTAAAAAAACTCGCTAAAAAAGCTGCGAAATCCGGTCTGGATCAGAGTCAGGCGAATAATCAAGATCAGAATCAGGATATAGTCGAGAACTATCGGGAAGAAGATGTTGAAGCAGTGGAAGAAAAAAAGGAATCCTTAAATAAAGAGGCAACTTTGATTAATTCGGATGAGAAAGGCTTAGAAATTAAGGAGTCTGAGAAAACATCGGAAGAAAAGACTTTGGAAACACTTGAAACATCTGAAACTATTATTGAAAAGACTTCTGAAAAAACAACCGAAAAATCTTCTGTAGAGGATAAGAAGAAAAAATCTGAGACAAAGGAAAAATCAAAACAACAGGGAAATAAAGCGGGCGGTCTGTCTCCTCAGGAGCAAAAACGGTTAAAAGAATTAAAGAAAAAAAGGAGCGAACTTACAAGCAATAAGCCTAACAGTGCTCAAAAGACCATTCCTTATGAGACTATGTATCAAGATGGCCTTTGCAAAGTTCGCGACAACTATTATTCGAAGACTATTCAATTCTATGATGTCAATTATCAGTTGGCACGACAGTCGGAACAGGAGAATATTTTCGACCTTTACATGCAATTTTTGAATTACTTCGATCCCTCGGTTTCCGTTCAACTTACGTTTTTTAATCAGAAGAGAAGTTATGATGAATCAGTTAAAAATATTGATATTCCTTTAAGAGGAGACAGGTTTGATGATTTGAGAACTGATTTTTCATCTATCCTTAAGAATCAGATGGCCAAAGGAAATAACGGTCTTCAGAAAACCAAGTACATTACTATCGGAACTGAATGTAAGTCTGTTAAGGAAGCAAGATCAAAGCTTGAGAGCATTGAAAATGCCGTAATGAGCAACTTCAAGTTAATCGGTGCTGCTTCCAATTCAATGACCGGGACGGAAAGACTTGCGCAGATGCATGATTTCTTTAATGGGGATACATTGGAAAAATTCAGATTTTCCTTTGAAGATATGGGAAAGAGCGGTCTTTCTACGAAAGATTACATAGCTCCTTCAGGTTTTGATTTCAGACCAAATGATTATTTCATGATGGGAAAGAGTTACGCAAAGGTCACATTTCTTCAAATGTTTGCTGAGGAATTCAGAGACCAGATGCTTGCTGATATTTTGAATATTGATGACAATATTGTTGTTAATATTCATATTAAATCGGTAGACCATGTCAAGGCAATTAAGCAGATTAAGGGCAAATTGTCTGATGTTCAGAAGATGAAAATCGATTCGCAGAAGCAGGCTGTTCGAAGCGGATACGATATGGATATTCTTCCTCCTGATATTGAAAGTTACAGTACCGATGCGCAATATTTCCTTGAATCGTTGACTACAGCAAACATGAATATGTTTAATGTTACGGTTCTTATTCTCAATACTGCTCCTACAAAGAAAAAACTTGATAACATTGTAGCAAATGTTTCAGGTATTGTTCAGAAATACAATCTTAATATTAAACCCATGATGCATTTGCAAGAGAAGGGAATGGTTGCCTCGCTTCCTTTGGGTATTAATGATACAAAGATTAGCAGAGCCTTGTTGACAAATTCCGTAGCTATTTTTGTACCCTTTACGACTCAGGAAATATTTATGGGCGGAGAAGCGTTCTATTACGGACTTAATACCTTGTCAAACAATATGATTATGGCGGACCGAAAGAAACTTAAGAATCCCAACGGATTGATACTTGGTACTCCCGGTTCAGGTAAATCATTTGCGGCTAAGAGAGAAATGGTATCGTGCATGACAAACTCCGATGATGATATCATTATCTGTGACCCCGAAGGAGAGTACTATCCTCTTGTCAATGCCGTTGACGGTCAGATGATAAAAATCTCATCCAAATCAAGCGATTACATTAATCCTTTAGATGTTAACCTTGACATTGTTTATCATCCCGAGAAGTACAGAATCGACGGAGATGTCGAAGATATCGAGACAATTATTGCGGACAAATCGGAATTCCTTATTTCTTTTGTTGAGCTTGTTATGAAGAAACCCAGAGGGGAAGAACTTACGGGTGACGAGGTGGCCATAATCGATAAGTGTACTCAGGAAATATATAATGAGTATTTGTACAATGACCCTGTGGAAGAGAAAATGCCTACTTTGTCTGATTTGTACAATAAATTCGTTGAGTATTCCGAAGTGAACGAGGCGGCAGCAAATATCGCATCGGCATTGATAATGTATGTTGACGGTTCACAGAATGTGTTTAATCACAGGACCAATGTTGACATGAACAACAGAGTTGTGTGCTTTAATATAAAGGAACTTGGAACAACATTAAAGAAAGTCGGAATGCTTGTTATTCAGAACATGGTATGGACAAGAGTATCGAAGAACAGAGCACTTAAGAAATCAACAAGATATTATGTGGATGAGTTCCATTTACTTTTGAAACAGCCTCAGACGGCAGCGTATTCTGTTGAAATTTGGAAACGATTCAGAAAATGGGGAGGAATCCCTACCGGTATTACACAGAACGTAGGTGACTTGCTTATTTCAAGAGAAGTCGAGAATATTTTCGGTAACTCTGATTTTGTTTTGATGCTTAACCAATCATCTGACGATCAGGAGATTCTTGCGCATAAGCTTAATATATCACCGAATCAGTTGTCTTATGTAAGAAATGCCAATGCCGGTGAAGGATTGATTTCATATAATGGAATTATAATACCTTTCCAAGACAGATTTCCGAAAGAAAATAAGATTTACAAGTTGTTGACTACAAAACTTGAAGAAACGTAGTTTGAACATAATTAAAGATGGAAAACAACAATAAGAAAAAAGACAATATAAAAGTTGACAATTTAAATGACAGAATAAAGGCTGCTCTTAAGAACAAAAACGAAAAGAAGGGTTCTCAAAATGTTCTGAAATCGAATTCTAAGACAGAGCCTAGCAAACTGAAAGAAAGTAAATTTGCCATCAAGAACAAAAATGCCAATAAAACAGGCAAAGAAGCAAACGAAAAAATTCAGTTAACAGCACAGGAACAAAAGAAATTCGAAAAGAAAAAAGCAGCCAGAAAATATGTTCATGCGCCTATAGATATTGCAAATGATTCGATTCAAAAAAAAATCAAAAGCTCGCAAGAAGAGATTGAGGCAGAGGATAATCCGGCTCATGCAGCGTATCTAAAAATAAGCGATAAGGCGAATAAAAAAGTTGAAAAGGGAGTTACTTCTCTAAACAATTCTATAGGTGCAAAAAAAGATCTTAAGATAGAAAAAAAAATTGTTGATAAAAGAGACAATTATAAATTAAAAAAGAATTCGTTGTCCGATGCAGAGAAGAAAGCCGTACAAAAGAAGCGTATAAAACGTATGTATGCCAAAAAACGGACATATGAGGAAGCAGAAAGACAAGGAATTTTCCCTAGCAGAATAGGACGGAAAAATAAAGAAAAAAAAGAAAACAGAGTTGTAGATAAGATAGTATCGGTAGCGTTGTGGATTTTTATTTTGCTGTTTTCGATTATTTCATCGGGAGTGATAATAGTTATAATATTGCTTCTGACAATAGTGTTGGGCATAATAAATGTCGGAGGTTCTGTGTGGAGTGGCGGTAATGCCGATATAGATTCATTGGAGTATGCGTGGTTATGGAAAGAAGCTGAATTAAGGCAGAATGTTGCAATGGTGTATAATGAAGCGGAAGCAGGTGTCGATACCGAGAATGGTGATTATGTAATTATTCATACAGACAGTATTGATATCGGTCATAATATGTTTGCGCTTATGAGTTACTATGCTGCCAAGTATGGAAAAATAGATGAAAAAGATTTGAAAAAAGAAAATGAAGAATTGATAGGGTTGGTGTATCCGGCGAATCCGCTTATTGAGGCAAAAGATCCATTCGTGATTCCACAAACCACCTCTACAGTGTATGAATATTATATAACTCTTGAGAAAAACTCTTTAGAAGAAATTTTGGAAAGTAGACTTGAAGATGATACTCAAAGGGAGGCGTATCAGAGATATATAATTACAGCAGGAGGAAAACAAAGTTATTCCGAACCGGTTTCGGACTGGGACCATTACATTTTGGATGAACCTCATTTTGGGTGCTACTATGATTCAGCGACAGATAAAATAGTAAAAGATTCAACAGAAATGACACTTGGCGGTACAGGGTTGGCGGGACAGCCGGTAATGGCGATGGCGACCGGTGAAATTACAAATATATACCCTGATGATACGGGTGTGTACTATGTGATAGAAGGAATTGGCAACAATAAAAAGCAAAAATATATTATAAGTGGACTTTCGGCATATACGGTAAATATTGGAGACTATGTTGAAAAAGGTACAAAAATCGGAAATAGCGGTCCAATACTGAAGATATCCACTTATGGAGCGGATAGTGCCGGAACAATACATTTTAATTATGATTGGCATAATCCCGAGTATTTAATAAATTAGTATATAATTAAGGAGTGTGTTATGAAAACAAAAGGAATTCGTTACTTTTTAGTTCAATTGTCGCTGTTTTTAGGGGTGTTGATATGCTCTACGGTTACAGTGCACGCAGAAGAAGAAGCTCAGGTTAATGTGATTCAGCCGGACCCTTGGCAGAATCAGAGTCAGGAAATAAAGTTTGAAGTTGTTCTGCCTGAAGGAAAGACGGTAAAGAGTGTTGAAGTCAGACCCGGTGAAACAGGTAAGTATATTAATGTTACGTCAACGATGGCTATGGAAATATCGTATAATTCAGATTTGTTTTTTAAGATTAAAGACACTGAGAATACGACGTATGTTGCAAATGGCGCAGTAACATGTTTTGATACTACGGCACCTACTCTTGCTGCCGCTATTAAAGATACACAGATTAATATTATAGGACAAGACAATGAGTCGGGAATTGACAAGTGTTATGTAAATGGTACCGAATATCAAATGGAAAATGAATTTTTGACGGTTCAACTTCAATCTTTTGATGCAAATTACCAGGAATTTGTTATTCAAATGACAGATAAAGTCGGTAATGTTTCCGCTGCGTACACGTTATCGAATCCGTATTTTGCAACAGGAGAGGATGGCGATATTTCAGGCCAACTTCCTGCGGAGGGTGAGTTATCGGAGATAGGAGATGCTTTCGGCACTGTAATGGAGCATTCGAATAATACAGCAACAGTTAACGGGGCGGCTACAATTTATGAATATGATGATGACGGAAATCTTGTGGTAAGCGATTCGGGTAAAGATATATATGAAATTGCAACACCTACAGGAAAAATATTTTATATGATTGTTGACAGGAGCCAAAGCACAAATAATGCTATTCTCGTAAGCGCCGCAACTGAACAGGATTTGTTACATTTTACAGGATCAACTTCTGAGGTCCTTCCTCAAAATGCGACGTCACCAACGCTTATTCCTTCTACAGATACAAAGGCAACAGTTACTTACGTATCAAAAACAACCTCGGAAGACGGAACAGAAACAGTTGTCACTACAAATCCGACAGGAAATAAAAATAATGAAACGGATGCGACGGGAAAGAGTGGAGCAGGAGTATATTTATTAATAGGAATGGTTGTGGTAGTTGTTGGAGGGATTGGATATTACTTGAAGATATATAAACCTAAACATACATATCATCAAAGCGATGAGGATGAAGATGATGAAAGCGATAATGAGGACAATTACTACAGTGAGGAAACGGTATAATGAAAATAATAAAGTCATTTAAATTTATACTGATTTTATTGATATTTGTATTTCTTCTACCGTCAAAAGTGAATGCACAGGAAATTGTTGTAACCCCAAATCATAATGATGAATATGGCGTTTCTATTGAACAACCTCAAGAATATGTAAAGGATAGCGCAGAGGTAAAAATTCATATAGGCGTCCCATATGAAAACGTTATCTTTGAGTATTTCGACAGTGAATCGAATGTGTGCTATTCAACGTTCGAAGAGGGAGAACCAATAGTGTTGACTTTGTATTCTGATTCGATTGGCGGAAAAATCAAGTGCAAAGACGGTAATGATTTGATAGTTGGATTTGACATTACGTGTTTTGATCAAGAGGGACCAAGTCAAGGCGTTGGATTGGCTTCAAACTATTTTATGTTTAATGTACAGGATGATAAATCAGGAGTAAAGAGTTATACTGTAAACGGCGAAACATATGACGCAGGCGGGGCAGAAAAAATTACTGAAAAGTTCTATTGGAGTGATTATCCGGAAGGACTTAATACCGTAACATATTCTTCTGAAGATATGTTAGGGAATGTTTCCGAGGAAGAATCGTGCACAATGACAGGTGAGATAATATATGAACCCAGAGAAGAACAAGAAAATGAAAAAGAGATTGACAAAACGGAAAATACTGTCAACGCATCTTTTGTTAATTCAGAACAGCTGGATAATACAAATGAATCTAACGCGATAAGAAACGATAATGGAGAAAAAGAACTAGATAATGAAAATAATAATGGCAAGATGACGATAAAAAACTGGATGTTTTTAACAATGGCATTTGTTATAGTAGCGGGTGGACTTGTGTATTGGGCAGTGAAAAGAAAAAAATAAGCATGAAAGATGATATTTGCAGAAATAGAATGGAGAGAAAAATGAAAAAGTGTGTTTATCAGTTTGCGACATTGTCTATGATTGGAATGATGTTTGTTGGGTGTGGAAACAATGCAACGATTATAGATGAACAAAATGAAGATATAGCTTCGGATGACTTGGTGTCAATCCAGAATGATGCGTTGGCGGAAAGTGAAGAAAACAAAATAGAAGTGGAAGTGGAAGAAATTCTATCACAAAATAAATACGCATCGTTAGAAATCGGTGATGTTGTGGAATTTGGCAACTTTGAGGGAAATACGGAGTGGCTTGTTCTTGACAAAGAAGAAGACAAAATGATGCTGATTACCAAGGACTTGATTAAGCTGGATAAATTTAATGAAGAACAAGCACGAGCAATATGGGAGAATTGTACCTTAAGAAGCTGGCTGAATTCGGAGTATTATGAGAGTGCATTTAGTGATGATGAAAAATCATTGATTCTTGAAACCACAAATAAAAATTATGACAATTCGATATATTACTTAGGTCAAGGAGGACCTGATACAATTGACAAAGTCTTCCTCCTTTCGGTAGATGAAGAAAAAGAGTTGTTTAGTAGCAACTCTGCCAGACGTGCATATATAGATGATACTAAATACGAGTGGTGGACAAGAACTCCTGGAAATAATCAGTATACTGCAGTATTTGTAAATGCAGATGGTGATGATGTGTTAAGCGGAGCCGGAGTCGGAGAAGCAGAAATAGGTGTAAGACCTGCTATGTGGATAGATATAACAAAGTAAGGTGTAAAAATTGAAGGTGATTTGCTGAAAATGCAGGACTTGAAAATTTGGATTGGCACAAAGTGACTGATTTGATATATTGATATTGTTTTTGAACGTTTATATTCAAGATAAATTAAGTCAGAAGCAATTCGGAAACAGATTTTTTCGATACAAGAGATATTACTGTGTTGGAATTGAATGGTATAGAGCAGAATTAATTAAAAAATGGAGAAATCGAATTATGGAAACTGGTGAAATTATATTTTCTATAATATTTGTGCTTATAGCACTTGGATTAACGGTTCTTGGTGCATATCTTACGATACAGGGAATAAAAAACGGAAATGTTGTTATGTTCGTAATAGGAATTAACATGTTTGCGACTTGCTTTGTCGGACTCGGTAACATAATACTTGCAATTGGTTCGATGGCCCAAGAAAAAGATGAGGAAATTGTGGTGGATATTGAAGATGCCGTGATTGAAACGGAAGATGAAATGGATTACTCGGAAGCGGGAGATGTCGAGAACGCGGAATTGGCATATTGAACAAGAAAAAAGTATTGCCGAGATTCAGAAGGCAGTGCAGTTATTGTTTGTATAAACAAGAGCGTAATAATCGGTTCGAATGATGATTTATAGGAATAAGTGGATGGATACAGATTATATTTATGGCATAATACTAATATTGTTAATGGCTGGATTGGCGATATTCGGGATTGTGCTTATGGTAAGAGGCCTAAAAAATGGAAGTTTTTTGACGGTTATAATTGGATTTGAAATGCTCTATGCCGGTGGAATGACTTGCGGAATGATGGCTGAGGATTTTCTTGGACAACCTAAAGAAAATGGAGCGGATGAGAATTCATTACCGGATGTTGAGGAAACTTCAGAAGAAGATTACGCAGAAATGGGAGATGTGGAGAATACAGAACTGGTGTATTAGATTAGTTTTAGACTAATTGATAAAATAATGGAGAAATCAAATTATGGATATCGGGAAATTAATAGTTGCTATAGTAATTTTGCTTATAGCGCTGGCGTTGACAGTTTTTGGTGCGTATCTTGCGATACAAGGAATAAAAAACGGAAACGTTGTCACGTTTGTAATAGGTGTTAATATGTTTGCAACTTGCCTTGTTGGCTTTTGTAATATTTTAGGGGCGATAGATGTATCATCGGATAAAGAGGAATCTACGGAAAATATAGAGGCGACAGAAGAAAACGAAGAAGCTGAAGCGGGAACTTTAGAAGATTATTCAGATGCAGGAGATGTGGAGAATATAGAACTGGCATATTAGAAATAAAATTAAGTTGTCAATTCACGAGAACTATTGTAGGGAATGGCAGTTTGATTTGGTGCTAAAGGAGTTTCGTATGGAAGATAGGATAATGGGATGGTGCGTGTTCATATTTGTAGTTGCGATTGTGTTAATGATCATAGGCGTTATAATGACCGTAAATGGACTAAAAGAAGGAAATGTAGTTTCGTTTGTGATTGGGGTTAATTTGTTTTTGATGAGCGTTGCAGGCGCTGCCAATATACTTGATTCTATGTCTAGGTTTCGGGCTGAAGCGGCAGCTGCAGAAGCCGAAGAAATTGGCGATGAGACCGGATTGGAAACGACGGATGAAACCGATTATTTCGAAGCTAGTGATGCTGAGAACGCGGAACTGGCATATTGATGCACAATTAGGTTGACCGTTTGATGAAAAAAGACTATACTTTCGACAGTATGAATTACGGAGGTAACATAATGGCTGAATTTACAAAAGACATGACCATCGGCGAGATTTTGAGAATCGATCCCAATGTAACACCTATTCTTATGAGTGCCGGAATGCATTGCGTAGGTTGTCCTTCGGCTCAGGGAGAGACTCTTGAAGAGGCATGCATGGTTCACGGAATAGATGCAGATGCTTTGGTGTATGCGTTGAATCAGTAATACATAGAAGCTATAAGTATCATAAGGCATTGATGATTTGTCAAAGATTATAAGGGTGGTCAAATGACTACCCTTATTTATGTAGAACGTGAATTCTTGCTGAAAATGCGAATATTGCATAAAATTATTGTAATGAATTCTCATCTTTTGTAAAATATAAATGGTGTTAAATATTAATTATCGGAGGAAAGGGAATTATGTCAGAACAATTCTTAACGGAAGAAGAAGTTAAGACAGAGGTCGAGGAATATATGGCCAAGTCTTACGGCACGATGTTTGAGGATGAAATTACGGTGTATAGAATCACACCGGCAGATGCTTTTAGGAGTTCTGATTTTATCTTTATGCAATCAAAGAATTTACCGGGAAATACGATTACATTGAAAAGAGGCAAAATAGCCGATGATATTGAATGTGATTATATGCAGGTGTTCTATAGGGAAAATTTTGTGAAGCCTATTTTGGAGGGGATATTTGATAATACTTTGGATGATTATCTTTTATTGGTTGACAAGAAAGAAAGAACACAGCCGATTAATTTTGAACTTACGATTGACCAATTTATGTACGAGACAGGCGTATGTTTTAATCTAATGGTTAAAGAAGCTGATTTTAATCAGAGAGGAGCCGAATTCTATGAAGAACTTATACATACTTTAATTGATGAGTATAAAGAGAAGAACTGGAGATTTCCATATATTACAGTTTGGGTTTGTAAAGACCTTCCGGATGGAAAAGTCACAAATATGCAACAGTTCGACACGAAATGGGATAAGGCTGACAAATGTAAGAAGCTTAAGCATATGACGGTATATACCCAAAAAGATTTTTCTGTTGAAACAAAACCTTGGGTGTAGAAGAAAGGGAATTAAGT
>JAZQQI010000023.1:0-3839 GCA_045628965.1 Lachnospiraceae bacterium
GAGGAGCCGAATTCTACGAAGAAGTTATACATACTTTAATTGATGAGTATAAAGAGAAGAACTGGAGATTTCCGTATATTACAGTTTGGGTTTGTAAAGACCTTCCGGATGAAAAAGTAACCAATATGCAACAGTTTGACATGAAATGGGATAAGGCTGACAAATGTAAGAAACTCAAACATATGACGGTATATACCCAAAAAGATTTTTCTGTTGAAACAAAACCTTGGGTGTAAAAGAAAGGAAATTAAGTGATTATGGAAAACGAAATGACGGAACAGGTGAAATTTAAAACAAAATCAAAGACAAAGGCCGGATTACTTGCGATATTTCTTGGATTTCTTGGGATACACAATTTTTACCTGGGTCATTATAAAAAGGCAATTGTTCAACTGATAATTGGAGGTATCTTCTTTATTCTAGGAACGATAGGATTAGTGGTTGGAATTATTTTATTTTTGGTAAGTATACTTTTTACCTTGTTTTCGGGTGGACTTTTTATTATTGTGACGGGATCAATATTCGAAGTTGCTTTCTTGGGATGCTTATTTTATATAGGTTGCATCCCAACGTTGATATGGTCGTGGATAGAAGCCATATTGATATTTTCGGGTAAGATAGAAACCGATGCATACGGTGTAGCTTTGAAATAGTGTAAAAAATTTAAAGGGAAATTTTAATGTGAGGTGTGATTATGGCAAATAATTTATCGGAACAGGAAATCTTAAATGATTCATTATTGAACTCGCTATTGTATATGGATGAGTTGGAACTTTCGAGAGGAATTACTCTAAGTGAAGCAATTCTAAATACGGAAGCGAATAATAACGGGCAGTGGGAGACACCGCTCGGAGTGACCGGGGGAAAACCGGAAGCTCTGATTGATTATATAAAAAGTAATCCCGAACTTGGAGATCTTAAAATTGTCGGATATACATGCGGCGAGGAAATGTCTGAATTCCAAGAGGATGTCAATAACGGTCTTGATGTTAATATTGAATCGGGCGGACCTGTAATCGTTGCTCTTGAGAATGAAGAAACGAAAGAGGTTACTTTTGTATTCAGAGGAACTAACTCTCTTGAATGGCTTGATAATGCCGAAGGATTTATGGATGAATCAAGTAGACTTCAGGAACAGGCTTTGGAGTTCTTTGAAAAGACGGTTGAAGAGAACGGATACGATAAAGAACCTTGGAAGATTAATGTTACAGGCCATTCAAAGGGTGGAAACAAAGCACAGTATGTTACTATTAAATCAAAATATGAGGTTAATAAATGCGTAAGCATTGATGGTCAGGGATTTTCGAACGCATTTATTCAGAATAATCAACAAAGAATAGATGAAAGATCTGACAAAATAACGACAATTTGTGCAGATATGGATTATGTTAATGTTTTGGGACATAGTATTGCGGGAGATACAATCATATATGATTCTAACCAACCGGATCCTGTTCAGGTTAACTATTCCCAAACACAGGAAATGAATTCCGATTTATCCAAAACTGAACTCAATTATTTAATGGCACATTCGTGTACTGCTCTTTATCATATAGAAAACGGTCAAATTATGATGAACGATGTTATGCCTGACAGAAAGACATTACCAAAGGAATTGGCAGAAATGTCAGAATATGTAATGGATAATTGCACTCCGGATGAACAGTCTACAATATTTTATGCAGTAATGAACATATTTCAACATATGTTTCAGAATGGAATAGACAAAGACCCTATTCTTAATAATCAGCAAAAAATAAGCATTAAAGAAACGAAAGAAGGAATTGGTTTAATTCTTGATAATATTACTCAAATGAAATCTAGAGAAGATATGGCTTCTATGTTTAATTTAATGTATAAGGAAGCCAAACAGGAAGGTCATTTTGGCGCGGCAACTATTTATAAGGTTTGTTCTGGATGGCAAAAAGCCATGCAAAAATTTGATGGTGTAACCGCCAAGGCTAAGAAAGTGTTCAATGCGGTAACATATCCTGCCCAATCTGCAATTAATACCGGCAAAAAACTTGTACAGGCCGCCAAGAACTTTGGAAAGAACGTTGTTGAAGATACTTTGGATTTGGGCAAACAACAGACCGAAGCTGTGGTTGATTATACGCAGGATATAGTTAACGATACCGCTCAGTTAAATCATGAAACAACTCAGGCTGTTGTCGAATCAACAGGTGTTGGCGGAGCTTTGGATGCTGCTAAAAATGTTATTAACAAGATTAAAGACAAATTTAGTAAAACAAAGGAAAATGTTAAAGATACTTTTGACAAAGTAGGCAATTTTGCAAAAGATACAATAGACACTGTTGAAAAAGTAGGCGATAGTGCGAAGGATTTGGCCCAAGATGTAGCCGAGGATACAGTTGAATACGGTAAAGATGTAGCCGAAGATACCATTGAATACGGTCAGAATGTCGGCCAGGCTATAGCGGGCAATACGTATGTACAGGGAGCTGTTTCGGCAGGCAAGGATGCCTTGAATAATGTTAAGGATAAGACAGAACAGGCGGTTGATGCTGTTAAGGATAAAGCAAAGGATGTTAAAGATGCCGCAAAAGATGCTGCCGCAAAAGTAGATGATTTCGTAGAAGATAAGACGCATTATAAGGAAAAAGCTGAAGCAGCAAAGGAATTTGCCGATGAAGCAAAGAAAACTGCAGGCGAAATCGGTCGGGCTACAGAAGAATATAAGGAAGACATCAAACAGGATACGAATGATTTGAAAGAAAATGTTCAAAAAGATACAAACGATTTCAAGAATGATGTCAAAGAAAGTAAGCAAAATACTCAGATTAACGAAAAACTCGAAAAAGGTGAGAGGTTAACGTTAAAGGAAAGAATAGAGTTGAGCAAACAAGTTAGAAAAGAAAAAGAAGAAAAAGCAAAACAACCTGCTACCAAAAATAAATCTAACGAACATGATTTGTAAGAATTGCGGACGATATAAAGAAATTTATGGCAAAAAGGAAGAAAACAAATGTTTATTGACGTAACCGTCTTTAACATTTGTGGATACTTGTACGGTGATGATAAAATTCTCGGAGAAGAACAGTTACAACAAGTTCTCTCCGAGTTTTTATGTTCTAAGAATGCGGATGTTGAAAGATTTTTGAAAGAGCAGTCGATTGATTTTACAAAGAAAAATCGTAAGCGCTTAATTATCGGGCGTGGTTCAAAAAAAGTACCACCGTGGTTTTACCACAGTAGCACCTTGACAATTCCTATATTTATGTAGAGAATATTGAAATCAACTTTTAGGTAAAATAAAAAACCACTTGGTGCGTATGAAATTATCTTAGTACCAAGTGATTTTTCTTATTTTTATCGTAACTTAATGACATTGGTCAAATGACTACCCTTATTTATGTAGAACGTGAATTCTTGCTGAAAATGCGAATATTGCATAAAATTATTGTAATGAATTCTCATCTTTTATAAAATATAAATAGTGTAAAATATTAATTATCGGAGGAAAGGGAATTATGTCAGAACAATTCTTAACGGAAGAAGAAGTTAAGACAGAGGTTGAGGAATATATGGCCAAGTCTTACGGCACGATGTTTGAGGATGAAATTACGGTGTATAGAATCACACCGGCAGATGCTTTTAGGAGTTCTGATTTTATCTTTATGCAATCAAAGAATTTACCGGGAAATACGATTACATTAAAAAGAGGCAAAACTGCCGATGATATTGAATGTGATTATATGCAGGTGTTCTATAGGGAAAAGTTTGTGAAGCCTATTTTGGAGGGGATATTTGACAATACGTTAGATGAATATCTTTTGCTCGTAGACAAAAAAGAAAGAACACAGCCGATTAATTTTGAA
>JAZQQI010000024.1:0-63621 GCA_045628965.1 Lachnospiraceae bacterium
AAAAGTATCTTTCGACAAATATTCATATTGTGATATTTCCGCTTTGTTTTTCATTCTTCTTCCACAAATTAATTGCAAAGTTTTGCCACTACTTCGTTAATTACCTTGCCGTCGGCCTTACCCTTAAGTTCGCCCATAACATTTTTCATAATCATGCCTTTATTTTTTTAACATTCGTAAAAATCATCAATAAGTTTACAACTTTCCGTAAAAGGATCTTTTGTCATATCAATCCAATTTATGTCCGTTCTCTTTCGAAACCATGTCATCTGCTCCTTCGCAAGATGGCGGATTTCCATAAAAAGTTTATTGTAAAAAGCATCGAAACTTTCGAATTCTCCGCGAAGATACATAAGAATATATCTGTACTCAAGTCCAAGCTTATAAAGAAACTCGTCCGTCGCACCCTCTTCTCTTAATTTCACAACTTCCTCTATCATTCCTTCTGAAAGTCGCTTATCAAGGCGAATCCTTATTCTTTCATAGAGTTCTTCCCTCGGCCAGGTTACTCCTATTACAAGAGTCTCATATCTCTTTTCGCAAGGTTTTTCTTCAAAATCTCCGGAAAGTATTTTTTCAACAGCCCTTTCAAGTCTTCGTTTATTTTGAAGATCAAGCCTGTCAAGTGCCTTCGGATTATTCTTCTTTATTATTTCTATCAGCTCTTCAATTGATTTTGCTTCTACCTCTTTTCGTATTATCTCATCAGGCTGTGAGGAATTGAGATTATATCCGTCCACAACGGAATTAACGTAAAGTCCCGTTCCTCCTACGAGAAATGACTTTACATTACGTGACGTAATATCGTCAATCGCTTCATAGGCCAATCTTTGATAATCTGAAAGCGAAAAGAAATCATTCGGCTTTGCCACATCGAGAAGATGATGTCGTACACCTTCCATTTCCTCTTTGGTTACTTTGCCGGAACCGAGATTCAACCCTTCAAAAACCTGTCTTGAATCGGCAGATACTATTTCCGCACCGTATTTCTTTGCAAGCTTTATTCCGAGTCCGCTTTTGCCGGATGCATTTGTTCCGGCTATTACGACAAGCTTATTCATTGGTCTTCTCCTTCTTAATAATTTTGTCTATTACTTCCGGAGTTTTGATGTTTTTAATGTCAAAATCATTTATAAATGCCTTTATGGGATTCTCTTTTTCAAGTTCCTCTATTATTCCGATTGAAGTCTTTCCCGTGTATGCCGCCATCGGAAGACCTCCCGGATATTTAAGCCAATGACTTGCAAGAAAAACATTATCGACTCCCTTTACTTCCTGTGCTATTCCGGCTTTTCTGCTTATGGCCGTTGTAATATATCTCATAAATGCACCGTTTGTATCATTGTTTCTTCTTGCATAAGTATAAGGAGTCCACGTGTCAAGCACTTGAATTCTTCCCGAATAATCCGGGAATTTTTCCTCAATTTCATGCAATATCGCGTTTGCAACATTAATTTTGGCCTGATTGTATCTTCCGATATCGGATTTGTATAATTTCTTCCAAAATTTAAAATCTTTTTCATACTGAAGGAACATACATTGAATAACCGTCTTTCCTTCGGGCGCGATGTAATCTCCGTATTGTCTGTAATTCTTAACCAAAATTCTTTCGTATCGCTGCATCGCAACCTCAATGGGATTGCATTCAAATCCCAAAGAATCGCCGATTTCTTCAAAAAGACCGTCAACAGAGAAAGCAACCTGATATGCGCTGTACATCGGGAATTCATCTTCATGTTTAAAAATATATTTTATCAGTTTATTCTTATGTTTCTTCTTTTTGATAAGTTTAGAAAAAACATACTTTACGTCACATGCGCAAATAACATAATCTGCTTCTATTTCTTCGCCGTTTTCAAAAATTACTTTTTCGGCATGCTTTGTCTTTATTTTAACTCCGTCGATTTTGGGAAGTTTGCTCTTCTTAATTACAATCTGCTTGGCAGCCATATTTGTTTCGACTTTTCCGCCTTCTTTCATATATGTCTCAACTATGCTGTCGGCAATTTTAATTGAACCGCCATCAATCAAATCCGCATTGTTACTGACAAAAAAGCTGTAAACGACAATAAGCCAATACGATTCGTACTCTTTTGCCGTAAAATCCAAAATCATGTTGCGAATTGCTTCCGACTTAAATCTTTTGGCCCACTGTTCGTTATTGATTCCCATATACAAAACCGCGCGACGCGCGAATTCAAAATGAGAAAGCACCGTCTCGGCTTCGGTTACGGTTTTGGCAATTTTTTGGATATTCGAAAGATTTGCGACAATTCCGCTTGCTACGTTTACACAATCGATAAAAAGATTTATTTCCGTCTCGTCTTCCGGAGAAATCTCAAGCATCTCTTTTCTTGTTCGTTCCGAATCCCTCCAAAGAGTTACTCTGACTCCGTTAGTTTCCGATGAAATCATGTACGGTCTTTGAACAATAACGGTATCCGAATTAATAACGCCGAGTTCAACCCACTGCTCGTATGTCGGAGAATTCTCGCTTGTACCCGTAAGCCAATGAAGACAGTTGTCAATGGCATAGCCGTTTCTGTACCATCCGCTCAAACTTCCTCCGAGAACAGAATTTTTTTCATATATTGTTGTTTCATATCCGGCGCGCTGTCCGTAGATTCCGGCACTAAGACCTGCTACTCCGCCGCCGATAATTGCTATTTTCTTTTTCATATAAAAATACCGCCCTAACTAATTCATTTTAACATAAAAGAATTAACTTAGGGCGGAAAATTATTTGTTTTATCTCTATTCTGTTTCCTTGGCGACTTCTTCCGGCCACTTTGAATACAAAAGTTTAAGAAGTATCGGTGTGAGTATTGATGAAGTTATTATTAAAAGAATTACCGAAGTAAAATATACGGGACTTAAAAGTCCGACATTCATACCTTTTTTAGATACAATCAAGGCAACTTCGCCTCTGGTCATCATTCCGACACCGACTTTTATCGCATGTTTGGTGGGAATCTTGCATAACCTTGCAAAAATGCCGCAACCGATAATCTTTGTCATAAGCGCTACAAAAACAAATCCCAGCGAGAAAAGAAGAATTGTCCAATCAAGGTCCCTTATATCCGTTTTTAATCCGATACTTGCAAAGAAAATCGGTCCGAAAAGAACATATGAATTGATATCCATTCTTCTGGCTATGTATTCCGAATCATGAATATTGCAAAGAATTATTCCTGCAACATATGCTCCCGTAATATCCGCTATGCCGAAATATTTTTCTGCACAATAAGCCATCGCAAGACAAAGAGCAAGTCCCGCAATCGTAATTCTTCTGGAATGGGGATATCTTTGGTCGATTTTTTTGAATATCCTGTAAGCAAAGAATCCGCCTACCACGGCAATGCACATGAAAAGCACCGTATTGCATACAACCGTTATCGGCTTGGCCGAAGAATCGTAGAATCCGATAACTACCGTAAGAACGAGCATTCCGATAATGTCATCGATAATTGCCGCATTCAGAATTGTCGTTCCTATTTCGCCTTTAAGGTATCCCATCTCACGAAGGGATTCTACGGTAATGCTTACGCTTGTTGCCGTCATGATTGTTCCAATGAACAAAGCCTTGAAGAATTCTTCGCTTCCTATCTTGGCAAAATCATAGAAGAGCATGTAAAAGAGTGTGCCGCCCACAAGCGGAACAAATACACCGGCGCATGCAATTCCCAAAGCCTTCGGTCCCGTCTTTACCAAATCTTTTAGATTGGTTTCGAGTCCGGCGGAAAACATAAGAAGAATTACGCCTATTTCCGCCATCTGTGCCAAAAAATCCGATGTTTGAACCAAACCGAGAAGACAAGGTCCTATTATAATACCGGCTATTATTTCTCCGACTACCTGCGGAGCCTTACATTTCTTGGCAACAAGTCCGAAAAACTTTGCCGCAACGATAATTATTGCCAAATCTTTAAATACACTATAAGCTGCGTCCATTTTTACTTCCTAATAAAAATACAAATCAATACTTTAGTCAACCTTCATATAGTGCAACTTTTTTTTAAGATTTGCAAGAGTTTTTTAAAAGTAAGAGAATGCGAAGGTTTAAATATACATAAAACGCTTTTTTTCTCAAAGAAGATTTGAATACTCTTCAAGATTCCAAACCGTTTTGACAAGTCCGTCGATGAAATCCGGTTCATGACATATTATTAAAAGTGAACCCTTGTATTCCGACAAAGCTCTTTTTAACTCTGTTTTGGCATCAACATCCAAATGATTTGTGGGCTCGTCGAGAAGAAGCACATTGCTTTCTCTGTTCAAAAGCTTGCAAAGTCTGACTTTTGCCTGTTCTCCACCCGAAAGAACTTTAACCTTACTTTCGATATGCTTAGTGGTAAGTCCGCACTTGGCAAGTGCGGAACGTACCTCATACTGAGAAAGTCCGGGAAATTCCTGCCAGATTTCTTCTATACAAGTGTTTTCCGACGGTGTTACTTCCTGCTCGAAATAACCCTTGTAAAGATAATCTCCGAGAACTGCTTTTCCGCTTATGGGCGGGATTATTCCGAGAACACTTTTAAGAAATGTGGTCTTTCCGATACCGTTTGTTCCCACAATTGCTATCTTATCGCCTCTTTCCATGCGAAGATTCAACGGTTTTGAAAGAGGTTTGTCATAACCGATTACAAGATCTGTTGTCTCAAAAATTACTTTGCCGGGAGTTCTTGCTTCTTTAAAATAGAATTCCGGCTTCGGTTTTTCTTTGGCAAGTTCTATAATATCCATTTTGTCTAATTTCTTCTGACGGGACATTGCCATGTTTCTTGTTGCCACACGTGCTTTGTTTCTTGCAACAAAATCTTTTAATTCGGATATTTCCTGCTGTTGTTTTCTGTATGCCGCTTCAAGCTGGCCTTTCTTTACTTCATAAACTTCCGTAAATTTATCATAATTTCCAACATACCTGTCAAGTTTACAGTTTTCCATATGATAAATGATATTTACAACACTGTTTAAAAACGGAATATCATGTGATATTAAGATAAAAGCATTCTCATATTCCAAAAGATATCGTTTTAGCCACTCTATATGATTGGCATCAAGGTAGTTTGTGGGCTCATCAAGAAGAAGAATTTCCGGCTTCTCCAAAAGAAGCTTTGCAAGAAGTAACTTGGTACGCTGTCCGCCGCTTAATTCCGATACATCTCTGTCAAGACCTAAAGGTAATATGTCAAATGCTCTTGCCACTTCTTCTATTTTGGAATCAATTACGTAAAAACCATGTGAATCCAAAAGATCCTGAAGTGTCCCCATTTCTTCAAGAAGGGAATTCATTTCGTCATCATCACTAACCGTTCCCAACAGTTCACAAATTTCATTTATTCTTTTTTCCATATCAAAAAGACGTGCAAAAGCGCTTTTTAAAACATCCTCTACAGTCATTCCCGCGGTCAGTACCGTATGTTGGTCAAGATAGCCCGCTGTAACATTTTTTGCCCAGGTTACAGTTCCTTCATCCGGTTGAAGTTTGCCGGTCACTATATTCATAAATGTAGATTTTCCTTCGCCGTTTGCTCCGACCAAACCTATATGTTCGCCCTTTAAAAGTCTGAAGGACACATCATCAAAAATTGCCCTGTCACCGAATCCGTGACTTAAATTTGTTACTTCAAGAATCATTTATATCTACCTTTCAACTTTTCTTTAACATTAGAAACGGGGTTTACTTTCGCAAACCCCGCATTCTTTATTCTTCGTCTTCCTCAACCGGGAAAATCAAGTTTTCGTCTTCTTCCTCTACTTCCGGAATATCTTCCAAAGCATCGTCGATTTCATCGTATTCCTTATCGCCGTCGCTTATTTTCTCACGAACCTTGGCAATCTTGGCAACTTTAACTTTCTTTTCCAGGTTAATAAGTTTAACACCGGATGTATTTCTTCCTATTACGGATACGTCTTCCATTCTGATTTGAATAATTATTCCCTGAGAAGTAATCATCATAATCTCGTGGTCTTCGTTAACTGCCTTAACACCAACTACATATCCTGTTTTTTCTGTAATCTTATAGCATCTTACACCCTTACCGCCACGCTTTTGAACATTGAATTCGGAAAGAGGAGTTCTCTTACCCATTCCAAGCTCCGATGCGATAAGAAGTGCTTCGCCCTGGTGGTCGAGCTGCATTCCGACGATTTCATCTTCATCGTTAAGATTCATACCACGAACACCCATTGCTGAACGACCCATACATCTTACATCCGTTTCTTTGAAGCAGATACACATACCCTGTTTTGTAACAAGATATATTAATGTATTTTCATCGGTTGATTTAACTTCAATAAGTTCATCATCATCACGAAGTGAAACCGCAATAAGTCCGTTCTTTCTAATATTACTGAAGTCTGTAATATGACATTTCTTAACGGTACCTTTCTTCGTAACCATAAAGAGATTTCTGTTCTCATCATATTCCTTAATAGGAATAATAGCCGAAATCTTTTCTCCCGGATTAAGTTGAAGAAGATTAACTATCGCAACACCTCTTGATGTTCTGCCGGATTCGGGAATTTCATATGTCTTAAGTCTGTATACGCGTCCGAAGTTCGTAAAGAACATAATATAATGATGAGTTGTTGTCATAAGAAGATCTTCAATATAATCTTCATCAATTGTATTCATGCCCTTTATTCCGCGACCGCCTCTATGCTGAGACTTAAAGTTATCCACTGTCATTCTCTTTATGTATCCGAGACTTGTCATAGCGATAACCGTATTTTCATTCGGAATCAAATCTTCGTTTGTAATATCGTAAATGTCATATCCGATTTTTGTTCTTCTGTCATCTCCGTACTTTTCGGAAATCTGAAGAATTTCATCCTTAATTACTCCGAGAAGAATCTTTTCGTCTGCAAGAATGCTCTTTAAGTATGCGATTCTTTCGATTAATTCTTTATGTTCGTTTTCAAGCTTTTCTCTTTCCAAACCGGTAAGAGTCTTAAGTCTCATGTCAACGATAGCCTGAGACTGAGCATCGGACAAATCGAATCTTTCAATAAGTCTTTGCTTTGCAACCTGTGTATTTTCACTGCTTCTTATAATACTGATTACTTCGTCGATATTATCAAGAGCAATCAACAAGCCCTGTAAAATATGATCTTTTTCTTCTGCTTTATTAAGATCATATTTTGTTCTTCTTGTAACAACATCTTTCTGATGGTCGAGATAGTACTCGAGCATTTCAAGAAGATTGAGTACTTTCGGCTCATTATTTACAAGAGCAAGCATAATTACACCGAATGTATCCTGAAGTTGTGTATGCTTGAAAAGATTATTAAGCATAATATTAGGGTTAATATCTTTTCTGAGTTCAATTACAACACGCATACCTTCACGGTTTGTTTCATCGCGAAGGTCCGTAATACCTTCAAGCTTCTTGTCTTTGACAAGCTCGGCAATCTTTTCGATAAGTCTTGCCTTATTAACCATATAAGGAAGCTCTGTAACAATAATTCTGTTCTTTCCGTTTGCAAGAGTTTCGATATCCGTTACCGCACGAACTTTAATCTTTCCTCGTCCGGTTCTGTAAGCATCTTCGATTCCTCTTGTTCCGAGAATCATTGCTCCTGTGGGAAAATCCGGTCCTTTTATAATATCCATAATCTCGTCGATTTCGGTTTTTCTTCCTTCTTCAACCTGATTATCGATAATTTTAACTACCGCATCTATTGTTTCGCGAAGGTTATGAGGCGGAATATTTGTCGCCATACCTACGGCAATACCTGTTGTTCCGTTTACCAAAAGGTTCGGATAACGTGAAGGGAGAACTGTAGGTTCCTTCTCGGTTTCATCGAAGTTTGGAACAAAATCTACGGTATCTTTATAGATATCGGCAAGAAGTTCCATTGAAATTTTGGAAAGTCTTGCTTCTGTATAACGCATTGCAGCAGCGCCGTCGCCGTCGACTGAACCAAAGTTTCCGTGACCGTCAACAAGAGGAGCACGCATCGACCAATCCTGTGCCATATTTACCAATGCACCATAGATTGAACTGTCTCCGTGAGGATGGTACTTACCCATTGTATCACCGACGATACGTGCCGATTTACGATGGGGCTTATCAGGTCCGTTATTAAGTTCGACCATTGAGTACAAAACTCTTCTTTGTACCGGCTTAAGACCGTCTCTTACATCAGGAAGCGCACGTGCTGCGATTACGCTCATTGCGTAATCGATGTAGCAGTCTTCCATGGTTTTTTTAAGGTCTACTTCATCAATTTTGTCAAATACTGTTTCTTCCATTATTTCCTCGCTTTTTTCATCAACTGATTTGATGGTTAATTATGAGAATTTTATTAAATATCAAGATTCTTTACAAATTTAGCGTTTTCTTCAATAAATTCACGTCTCGGTTCAACCTTGTCGCCCATAAGTACGGTAAACGTCAGGTCTGTTTCCGATTCAACTTCACCTTCCATGGTAACTCTCTTAAGAATTCTGTTTGCCGGATCCATTGTTGTTTCCCAAAGCTGATCGGCATCCATTTCACCAAGACCTTTGTAACGCTGAATCTTATTGTTTTGATCTCTTCCGACTTCGTTAATTATTTCATTGAGTTCTTCATCCGAATATGCATACCAGACTTTCTTGTTCTTCTCAAGCTTATAGAGCGGGGGAGTAGCAAGATATACATGTCCCTGCTTAATAAGTTCAGGCATAAATCTGTAGATAAATGTCAAAAGAAGAGTACTGATATGCGCACCGTCAACATCGGCATCGGTCATAAGAATGATTTTATGATAACGAAGTTTTGAAATATCGAAATCATCATGAATTCCCGTACCGAATGCAGTAATCATAGCTTTAATTTCCGCATTTGCATAAATTTTGTCGAGACGTGCCTTTTCAACATTAAGAATTTTTCCGCGAAGCGGAAGAATAGCCTGTGTTGCACGGTCTCTGGCAGTTTTAGCCGAACCGCCGGCAGAATCTCCCTCGACTATATAAATTTCGCAATTTTCCGGATTCTTATCGGAACAATCGGCAAGTTTTCCGGGAAGTGCCATTCCTTCAAGAGCAGTTTTTCTTCTTGTAAGATCCCTTGCTTTTCTTGCAGCTTCTCTTGCTCTTGCAGCAAGAAGAGATTTATCGCATATCATTTTTGCAACCGAAGGATTCTGTTCAAGATAATATGTAAGTTGCTCACTTACAATTGCATCAACCGCAACTCTTGCTTCGGCATTTCCGAGTTTCTGTTTTGTCTGACCTTCAAACTGAGGATCCTCAATTTTAACGGAAATGATAGCCGTAAGACCTTCTCTTATATCTTCACCGGAAAGATTTGCATCGGAATCTTTTAAGATTTTTGCACTTCTTGCATAATCATTAAATGTCTTTGTAATGGCATTTCTGAATCCTGTAAGATGCATACCGCCTTCGGGAGTATTTATATTATTTACGAAACTGTAAATACTTTCGTTATATCCGTCATTGTGCTGAACGGCAACTTCAACCATTACTCCGTTTTTATTTCCTTCGAAATAAAGAATGTCATTATATAAAGGAGTATTGCCCTTATTAAGATAAGCGACAAATTCTTTTATTCCGCCTTCATAATGGAAAGTTCTTTCTTTTGCTTCTTCCGTACGATTATCCGTAAGAATGATTTTCAAACCTTTTGTAAGGAAAGCCATTTCTCTGAAACGGTTTTTAAGAGTATCAAAATCAAATACCGTTTCGTCAAATATTTCATCATCGGGAAGGAAAGTAACTTTTGTTCCGCTCTTTTCTGCATCGCATTTTCCTATTACTTTTAATGAATCTACTTTGTGACCGCCGTTTTCAAATCTCTGGAAATATACCTGACCTTCTTTGCAGATTTCAACTTCCAACCACTTAGAAAGTGCATTTACTACAGATGCACCTACACCGTGAAGTCCGCCGGATACTTTATATCCCCCACCGCCGAATTTACCGCCGGCATGAAGAATCGTAAATACGACTTCAACTGCCGAAACACCGGCTTTATGGTTAATTCCTACGGGAATACCTCTACCATTATCTTCAACAGTAACCGAATTATCGCTGTTTATTGTAACCTTAATGGTATCGCAATATCCTGCCAAAGCTTCATCAACAGCATTATCAACGATTTCATAAACAAGATGATGAAGACCTCTTAAGGATGTACTTCCGATATACATACCAGGTCTTTTTCTTACGGCCTGCAATCCTTCAAGAATCTGAATTTGGTCCGCGCCGTATTCTACTTCATTTTCGTTTTTTCCCATAATATCCTCTGTCCTATATATTTTTTAATTCAATATGTCCGTTACTTACATTGTAAACTCTGTTGATTTCAAATCTTTCATTAATGAAATCATCAAGACCCGTACATGTAATGATAGTTTGAATATCATAAATGCTTTCAAGAAGCATATTTCTTCTTTTCGAATCAAGTTCAGACAAAACATCATCCAAAAGAAGAACGGGTTTATCGTTTGTATTTTTTTCGATTATTTTTATCTCGGCAAGTTTAAGTGAGAGAGCAACAGTTCTTTGCTGACCCTGGGATCCGTATTTTCTCACATCAATACCGTTAACATATATAATAAAATCGTCTCTGTGAGGTCCGACTGAAGTCATTTTACTTCTTATGTCTTTATCCATATTTTCTTTTAATGTACTTTCAATCGCATCGGCTTCGACATTAGGTTCATAAACAACTTCAAGAACTTCCTTTTTTCCCGTAAGTTTATTATGAATATCACCTATAATCGTATTTATCTCATCAATAAACAAATCTCTTGTTTTTACAATATTTGAACCGTAACTTTGAAGTTGAGAATCCCAGATAAAAAGAGTTTCTTTTAACGCCGGATTTAATGAAATATCTTTTAAGAGCTTGTTTCTTTGTTCAATTATTTTATTATAATTGCTCAAATTGAATACATATGAAGAATCTAGTCTGCATATCTGCATATCAAGAAAAGATCTTCTGAATACAGGTCCGCCTTTTATAATATTCAAATCTTCCGGAGAAAACAAAACTACATTCAAAACTCCTATAAGTTCCGATGTTTTCTTTAATTTTTGAAGATTAATTGCAATTCCTTTTGATTTGCCTTTTCTTAAATGAATATCCAATCTTAAATCTTCATCTTTTTTATTAACAATCGTTCTTACATGAGCTTCTTCGGAATTAAATTTTATAATTTCCGCATCTTTCATGCCTTTATGAGATTTAGTAGTGGAAGAAAGATAAATTGCTTCAATTATGTTTGTTTTGCCCTGAGCATTTTCTCCGGTAAGAATTGTAGTTTTTTCATCAAATTCTATATACAAATTCTCATAATTTCTGTAATTTTCCAGTTCAAGAGATTTTATTATCATTTTTCACCTTAAATTACTTAACAGTAACTTCAACTCCGTTAAATTCTGCCTTATCGCCTCTGTAAAGTTTCTTTCCTCGCTGTGTTTCAACATTTCCGTTAACTTTAACATTGCCGTTTTGGATTTCAATCTTTGCTTCAACTCCGCTTTCAACAAGATTGGCAGCTTTTATTAATTGACCTAATTTAATAAAATCATCTTTTATATAAAAATCCATTTTTAAACCTCTTTTATAATTAACCGAGTACCGGAAGAACTACATAATTATAGATTCCTTCTTTTCTTATGAAACAAGGGAATTTCTTTCCGATAAGATATAAAGTTACATTTTCATCATCAATAGCTTTGAGTGCGTCTATAAGAAGCTTTGGATTAAAATTAATTTCCATATCTTCGCCTTCTTTGAAAACTTCTATGTTTTCATTGATGCCGCCTATTTCAGATAAAACATTAACATTTAAATTACTGTCTGTTATAAAAATCTTAACTGACTTTTTGTCTCCTTCTTTTGCAAAAAGAGTAGTTCTGTCAAGACATTCATAAAAACTCTTTTTATTAACATCTACCTTTGTTACATAATCGTTATATTTAAGATTTGAAGAATCAAAGAAATTTCCTTCTATAGTTCTTATTACAACTGTATTTCCTTCAAACTCAAATACTACGTTATTTTCCATAAAATACATATCTATCATGGATTCTGTATCATCAGATATTATTTTGATAAGTTCATTTAAACATGAACCCTTAAT
Organism: Lachnospiraceae bacterium; assembly: GCA_045628965.1. GTDB lineage: Bacteria > Bacillota > Clostridia > Lachnospirales > Lachnospiraceae > UBA3766. The sequence goes on from JAZQQI010000024.1 coordinate 12,100, forward strand.
AATGACTTTTTGATCGAGTTCATTATTATTAACCTGAATCTGTCTTATGGCTACTCGGCTCTGTTCAATTGCTTCAACTCTTAAAATTCCGTTTTTAATTACAAATAATTCACCTTCCAATACTTTATTTGCAGAAACGGGAGCAGTACAAAAAATAGTTCTTCTAATTATATCTTTTAATGCATATTCGCTTATTTCAAGTTTGTAATCTCTTTCAATATCAGGAAGATCGCTGAATAAATAACCGTTCTTTCCTCCAATATTGAATTTAATGTTTGCACTTTCAATCAAAACATTTATTAAATCTTCATCTTCTTTGTCATTATAAGAAATGTTTATAAATCCTTCAGGAATTTTACGAATAATATCGGTAAAAAGTCTTGCATCAATTCCTACCATTCCTTCTTCTTCAATATCACCGTCTACTATACCTTGAATTGCCATATCTTCATTAGAAGCCAAAAGTCTTATAAAACCTTTTGTTGCATCTATAAGAATACATCCGGCTGTATTAAGATTAGGTTTATTGTAAATAGCTTTGCCTACGATTGACAAAGATTTAAGTAATGCTTCTTTTTCGATAGAGAGTTTCATTTCGGTCTCCTTAAAATAATTATTATATAAATTTAATATAAATATTAATAATGCACGTTGAAATGTTGATAACTATATTATTATACCAAAAATAAAGACTTTTTTAAACTGATAAATTGTTTATAAGGATGTTATTGTTTTAATTAAAGAGTCGATATTTTTTTCAAATGTAGGATCGTTTTCAATGCTTTCTTTTACTTTATTGATATTATGAATAACTGTTGCATGATCTCTGTTCATTTTTTTACCGATATTTGTTTTGGTATCTTCGGTAAGTTTTTCGCAAAGATACATAACTATCTGTCTTGCTGTTGCAATTTCTTTGTTTTTCTTATTGGAAATAATATCGTTTAAAGAAACATTGTAATGCTTAGAGACTTCTTCCATTATAATTTCATAAGTAATTACTTTTGTTTTATTAGGATTAATTATGTCTTTAAGACTGTTTTTGGCCATTTCCAAAGAAATTTCATCAGAAGAAATACGGGAGAGTGCAATAAGTTTATTGTAAGCTCCTTCAAGTTCTCTTATGTTTGAACTTATATTGTCAGTAATATAAGTAAGTATTTCATCGTTTATTTTATTTCCGTGTTTTTGATTTAATTGATCAAGAATTGCTTTTCTTGTTTCGTAGTTGGGCGGCTGAACATCTACCTGAAGTCCCATTTGGAATCTTGTGGAATATCTTTCATCAAGAATTTCCATATATTTTGGATGTTTATCGGAAGAAATAATAATTGATTTGCCGTTCTCATAAAGAGAATTGAAAGTATGGAAAAATTCTTCCTGAGTAGCATCTTTTCCTATAATGAATTGGATATCGTCTATCAAAAGAACATCAACATTTCTGTATTTTTCTCTGAGAAGTGTCATTGATTCGGTATTATCTTTTTTACCGCTTCTTATTGATTTGATAACTTCATTTGTAAAGCTTTCACTGTTAACATACAAAACTTTAAGATTAGGACTGTGTTCGCTTAAGTAATTTCCGATTGCATGCATAAGATGAGTTTTACCGAGTCCGGAGCCACCGTAAAGAAACAAAGGATTATATATATTTTTGTCTGTTCCGGCTGTTTCGGCAACTGCAAGACATGCACTGACTGCAAAAGAATTATTGCCTGTTACAAAGTTATCGAAAGTATATTTTTTGATAAGACTTGTATTGTTAGACTCATTAGATACCGAATTTAAGGATAAAGAATTATTGTTAATTTTATTTTCAGGTTTAATTTCATCAACTATAAAATTAACATCGTAATCGCTGTCCAATGTTTCAGAAATTGCAATGATAAATATATCTTTATATTTCTCGGTAATCAAATCAAGAATCTTTGCTTTATTGTTAGGTAACATTATTGTTACGGTATCTTCTGTTTCTCCGCTGTATTCCATCGGATCTATCCATGTTTTGACTGCAATCGGAGATATGTTATATTCCGTAATAACTGCATTTTTGATAATTTCCCATTTTTCTTCGACCGGTTTCATAAAAGCCTCCTTCGCTTTTTATATTATATTTTATAAATTAAAATAAAGCAAATTTAATAAAATTTTATTTATATATAATTTATGTTAACTTTTGTATTTTTTAAGTTTGATTTATGTTAAAAATGTTTACATATTAATTAACGCTTTAAATGGCTAAATTATAGCAAATGAAAAAATTAGTAAACTTATTAAATTAAGTTATCAACATTTTATCAACGAGTTGTGGATATTTTTATGTTAATTTATTATTGAAACTTTTAAATTATCAATATTCAACATTTTGTTTTTATTTAAAATTTAATATCTATATATTGATGAAAAATTTTTTTTATTATTTTTTCTTTATTTATAAGGATATTTTTATCTTGACGCATAATATTTCTTCTTATATAATTTATGATGTTTTCGACGTATAAGGAATGGAGGTAGTTGGATTATGAAGATGACATTTCAGCCTAAGAAAAGACAGAGATCTAAAGTTCATGGTTTCAGAGCAAGAATGAGTACTCCCGGCGGAAGAAAAGTTTTGGCTGCAAGAAGAGCTAAAGGAAGAAAGTCTTTAACAGCATAAGTTAAATAAACTGGCCGCAGTCATGTGGCCTTTTTTTCACTTATAAAACGGAAGTAAATTATGAAATTTACACAATCGCTTAAAAAAAATGAAGAATTCCAAAATGTTTACAAATTCGGCAAATCATATGGAAACAAATATTTAATATTATATACGATCGAAAATAGTTCGGATTATAACAGACTTGGAATTTCAGTAAGTAAAAAAGTCGGTAACAGTGTCGTAAGACACAGGTTGAAAAGACTTATTAAAGAAAGTTACAGACTACGCGAAGATATGTTTAATAGTGGTTTAGACATTGTAGTCATTGCACGCAAAAACTCTGACGCTTGCGATTATGCAAGTATTGACAGTGCACTTTTACATTTAATGAAGTTAAGCAAAGTTTTAAAACAATAATCGGTATAGAATTGAAAAAAATATTAATTTTTATTATAAAGTTTTATCAAAAATATTTATCGCCGCTTAAAACCACACGCTGCCCTTATACTCCCTGTTGCAGTCAGTACGGACTTGAAGCAATAGAAAAGTACGGAGTTATTAAAGGCAGTTTTTTGGCTGCCTGGAGAATTATTAGGTGTAATCCATTTTCCAGAGGCGGTTACGATCCTGTACCTTAATTTAGGAGGTTTGTATTGTACGCATTATTATTGACTAAAAATTCTTTTCCCATCATCGGCCAGGTAGCTTGGATTCTCGGAAAGATGATGGAAGGTATTTTCTTTATTCTCGATAAAATTGCATCATTATACGGAGGAACTCCAAACATCGGTGTTGCAATTATTATCTTTACTTTTATCGTTTATCTCTTGATGTTGCCTTTAACATACAAACAGCAGAAGTTTTCAAAGCTTTCAGCCAAAATGAATCCCGAAATTCAAGCTATTCAGGCTAAATATAAAGGAAGCAAAGATCCGGATTCGGCACAGGCTATGACTCAGGAAACAAATGCCGTTTATGCAAAATACGGTGTATCTCCCATGGGAAGTTGCGGTCAGCTTTTGATTCAGTTTCCTATTTTGTTGGCTCTTTACCGTGTTATATATGCAATTCCCGCATATGTTCCCATGGTAAAGAATGAGTTCACCGGCATGATTAATGCTTTGATGGGTATCGATGCGTCAGGTGTTATGACAAATCCCGAAACTTTTCAAAAATCAAATGAATTTATTCAGACTTTGTCGGGTTATGCGATGTTCAGAAAGCAGTTTAAACCTGAATATCTTAATCTTGAAACAATGAATTTGGATAATATTACTTCCAATTTGATTACCGGTGAAAATGCCGTTTCTAATCTTGAAGCAACCAAAAATACTTTTATCGATGTTATTAACAGAGCCACTTCTCTTGAATGGCAGTCGCTTGTTGATAATTTTCCTCAGTTTTCGGATATTATCAATAATACGAATGCAGCACTTTCAAAATATAATATGTTCCTTGGAGTAAACATCGGTTATTCTCCTAAAGATACGATTTATTCGCAGCTTGGAATCGAGAATATCGGACAGTTATTCCAAAGACAGGCTGATTTTTCTAATGCAAGCTTTTGGATTATTCTTGTTTCTTTGTTAATTCCTTTTCTTGCTGCATTTACACAGTGGATCGGTGTTAAACTTGCTCCCACTCAGGCAACAGATAATTCGAAAAACAACGGCGAAGAAAATCCCATGATGGCTTCGATGAAAACAATGAATACGGTAATGCCTTTAATGTCTGCTGTATTTTGTTTTACTCTTCCTGCAGGTATGGGTATTTATTGGATTGTAGGTGCAGTAATCAGAAGTATTCAACAGGTAGTAATCAATAAATATATTGATAAAATGAATATTGACGAACTTATTGAAAAGAATACCGCAAAATACAACGAAAAACTCAAAAAGCGCGGAGTTATCGGTCAGGGTATCAGCAATAAAGCAACAGCCAATACTAAATTTGTTAATCCTTATTCAAAGACAGCAAAAACAGAAGAGCAGAAAGCTAAGGATGCCAAGAATTTTGAAAAATATGTAAAAAATGATAAGAAATCATCAGGCGGAAGCATAGCTGCCAAAGCAAATCTTGTCAAAGATTTTAATGAAAGAAACAATAAGTAATCGGAGGGTACTTAAATGGAATATACAGAGTTTAGCGCAAAAACTGTTCAGGATGCTATTACTGAAGCATGTGCGCATTTTATTGTAAAAAGCAGTTCACTTGAATATGAAGTTGTTGAAGAGGGTTCTTCAGGATTTTTAGGAATCGGATCAAAGCCTGCTGTTATTAAGGCAAGAGTAAAGGAAGAAGTTCCCGAAACAATCAAACCTGAAAAAACAGAAAACAAAAAACCTGCAAAAGAAGATAAGAAAGAAAAAGCTCCCAAAACTGAAAAAGTTGAAAAAAATGAGAAGGCTGAAAAGAACGAAAAGAAAAAAGAAATCAAAGTAAATGCCGAAGAAGTTGAAAAGACTGCTTATGATTTTCTTAAGGATGTTCTCTCAAAAATGGGAATTGACAATGATGTTAAAGTTTCTTACGATGCTGCAGACAATTGTCTTTCAGCAGAAATTGCCGGAGATGATATGGGTGTTCTTATAGGTAAGAGAGGACAGACACTTGATTCACTTCAGTATCTTACTTCACTTGTAGTTAATAAGAACAACAAAGATTATATAAGAGTAAAGGTTGATACTGAGAATTACAGAGAAAGAAGAACCAAAACTCTTGAGAATCTTGCAAAGAACATGGCTTTCAAAGTAAAGAGAACAAGACGTCCCGTAACACTTGAGCCTATGAATCCTTATGAAAGAAGAATAATTCATTCGGCTTTGCAAAATGACAGTTACGTAACAACTCATTCTGAAGGAGAAGAGCCTTATCGTAAAGTTGTTATTTCTTTAAAAAAGTAATTTAAGTAAGGCTACTTCATGTAGCCTTATTTTTTCTTTTATTTCGGAGAATATTATGAATGATACAATTGCCGCCATTTGTACCGCATTGTCGCCGTCGGGTATCGGAATCATTCGTGTTTCGGGAGAAGATGCAGTAAGTATCGTTGATTCCGTTTTTAAAACACCGAATAACAAAAAGTTAAAAGATTCTGAATCTCACACGGTTCATTATGGTCATATATATGATATAGATATTATTGTTGATGAAGTTCTTGTAATTCTTATGAGAGCTCCTCGTACTTATACTACTGAAGATGTTGTCGAGATTGATTGTCACGGCGGTCTTTTGGTGTTAAAAAAGGTTTTTAATCTTTTAATATCTAACGGTTGTCGTCCATCAGAACCCGGTGAATTTACTAAAAGAGCTTTTTTGAACGGTCGTATAGATTTGACTGAAGCGGAAGCCGTTATGGATTTGATTTCTTCCAAAAGTGAAATGGCCAGAAAAAATTCTGTTTCGATTCTTAACGGTTCATTGCACAAAAAAATTAAATTTTTAAGAGAAGAGTTATTATATTTTCTTGCTAAAATAGAAGCTTCTTTGGACGACCCTGAACATATGTCGCTTGACGGTTATGAAATTGAAATAAAGAACAAACTTTCGATTATTGATTCTGAAATTGATAAACTAATTGCTTCATATGAAAATGGCAAACTTATTCATGAAGGTATTAATACTTCTATTGTAGGTAAGCCTAATGTCGGTAAATCTTCTATATTAAATATGCTTTTAAATGAAGAGCGTGCTATTGTTACCGAAATAGCCGGCACTACAAGAGATACGCTTGAAGAAAGTGTCAACCTCGACGGAATTACTTTTAATCTTATTGATACGGCAGGTATTCATTATACTGATGATTACGTAGAAAAAATAGGAATAGAAAGAGCCGAGGCAAGTATTGAAAAAGCCGACCTTGTTGTTTATATTATCGATTCGTCAAGAGAATTCGATTCCATGGACGATCACATCATTTCACTTATTTATGACAAAAAATGTATTGTTCTTTTGAATAAAAGCGATCTTAATGCTTTTGTTACTCCAATGGAAGTCAATTCTCATTTTGAAGGTTCTTCGCTTAAGCCTAAAGTAATTAAAACAAGTGCATTAACCGGAATTGGAAAAGAAGAATTTATAAAGACCGTCAAAGAAATGTTCTTTAACGGTGATTTGACTTTTAACGATGATATAGTTGTTTCAAATTTAAGACAGAAGTCTTCTCTTATTGATGCAAAGAATTCTCTCGATAAGGTTGTGTCTTCTATTGATGACGGAATGCCTGAAGATTTTCTTTCAATTGATTTAATGGCTGCTTATGCATCCCTTGGTGAAATTATCGGTGAAGAAGTAAGCGATGATTTGGTAGATAAAATATTCTCAGAATTTTGTATGGGTAAATAAAATGGGAAAAAACAATTTGGTAATTGAAACAGATGTATGTGTTATAGGTGCAGGTCATGCCGGTTGCGAAGCTGCTCTTGCTTGTGCGCGACTTGGTTTTGACACTGTTATTTTTACAGTTTCCGTAGAAAGCATTGCAATGATGCCGTGTAATCCGAATATCGGCGGTACAAGTAAAGGTCATCTCGTAAGAGAGATTGATGCACTTGGCGGAGAGATGGGTAAAAATATTGACAAGACTTTTATTCAATCGAAGATGCTTAATCTTTCAAAAGGTCCTGCTGTTCATTCATTGAGAGCACAAGCCGACAAAGCTGATTATTCTCATTCAATGAGAGATGTTCTTGAAAATACCGATCACCTTACAATTAAACAGGGTGAAGTCTGTGAGATTCTTTTTGATGAAAATGAAGACGGAACAAAGACAGTAAAAGGTGTAAGAATTTATACAGGTACTACGTATCTTTGTAAAGCCATAATAATTTGTTCCGGTACTTACCTTAATGCAAGATGTCTTTGCGGTGAGGCTATTACTTATACAGGACCAAACGGTCTTCAGCCTGCTACTCATCTTTCGGAATCTCTTGATAAAATGGGTGTCTCACTTCGAAGATTCAAAACGGGAACACCGGCTCGTATGGATAAAAGAAGTCTTGATTTTTCAAAGATGGAAGAGCAGAAGGGTGATGACAAAATCGTACCTTTTTCATTTTCTTCAAATCCTGATGATTTGCAAAAGGAACAGGTTTCCTGTTATCTGACTTATACCAATAATGATACTCATGAAATTATAAGAGCTAATCTTGATCGTTCACCGATTTACGCCGGTATTATTGAAGGTACCGGTCCGAGGTATTGTCCTTCTATTGAAGATAAGGTTGTTAAATTCGCTGATAAAGAAAGACATCAGGTTTTCATTGAGCCGGAAGGATTATATACAAATGAAGTTTATGTCGGAGGTATGAGTTCTTCACTTCCGGAAGACGTTCAATTAAAAATGTACAGAACCGTTCCCGGTATGGAGAATTGTAAGATTGTACGTAATGCTTATGCTATCGAGTATGATTGTCTTGTTCCCGGACTTCTTACTTTGTCTCTTGAAATAAAGAATGTATCCGGACTTTTTTCTGCCGGTCAGTTTAACGGCAGTTCCGGTTATGAAGAAGCCGCAGCTCAGGGACTAATTGCAGGTATTAATGCTGCAAGAAAATTACAGGGTAAGGAGCCTCTTATTCTTGACAGAAGCGAAGCATATATTGGTGTTTTGATTGATGACCTTGTTACCAAAGAAAATCTTGAACCTTACAGAATGATGACTTCGCGTGCAGAATACAGACTTCTTTTAAGACAGGATAATGCTGATTTACGTCTTAGAAAATATGGTTATGAGACAGGTCTTATTACCAAAGAGCAATATGATTATGTTGTTTATAAGGATGAAGAAATTCAAAAAGAAGTAGAAAGACTTAAGAATACTTTTATTGGTTCCGGAAAAGAAAACCAAGCTTTTATGGAAAATCACGGTTCAGCTCCTTTGCATACTGCTACTTCTTTGGCAGAACTTCTTTGCAGACCTGAGTTTACTTATGAAGATATTGCTGAACTTGACACGGAAAGGACTTCTTTATCTTCCGATATTATTGAACAGGTTTGTATCAATATTAAATATGAAGGTTATATAGAAAGACAGGCAAGACAGGTTTCTGCTTTCAAAAAGATGGAAAAGAAATCTATTCCTTCTGATATTGATTATGATGATGTTTCTTCTCTTCGTCTTGAAGCCAGACAAAAACTTAAATTATTCCGTCCTGCATCGGTTGGTCAGGCATCGCGTATCAGCGGAGTTACTCCCGCCGATGTTTCCGTACTTCTTGTTTATCTTGCTTCAAAAAATGAAAGAACTGAATGATTGGTGTTTTATATGAAACAGTTTATTAACGATTTATCTCAATGGAATATTACTCTTTCAGATGATCAGCTTAGAAGCTTTTCTATTTATGAAAAGCTTCTTCTTGAATGGAATGAGAAAATTAATCTTACTGCCATAACAGAACATGATGATATTATGAAGAAACATTTTCTTGATTCTTTGTCTTTGTGTTTATGTTTTGATAATAATGACATTTCAGGTAAAAAACTTTTGGATCTCGGTTCAGGTGCCGGATTTCCCGGAATTCCTTTGAAGATTGCATTTCCTGATTTGGATATTACTCTTGTTGATTCACTTAATAAAAGAGTTGATTTTTTGAATCTTGTAATCAGAGAGTTAAACCTTACAGACATTGTTGCAATACATTCACGTGCCGAAGACTTAGCTAAAGATAAAAATTATCGTGAACAATATGATTTTGTTGTTTCCCGTGCTGTGGCAAATCTTTCGGTTTTGTCAGAATACTGTGTTCCTTTTGTAAAGGTTGGCGGTCAATTTATTTCTTATAAAGCCGGAGATTCTATTGATGAAATTAATAATTCCAAAAATGCTTTGGGTGTTCTTGGGTGTTCCAAGCCTAAACTTGTTTCTTTCACATTACCGAATTCCGATCTTGAAAGATGTAATGTTGTATGTAATAAGATAAAATCAACCGAAGAACGTTTTCCCAGAAAAGCAGGTATTCCTTCAAAAAAACCTTTATAATTCTATTATCTATATTTTGTATTGCTATTTCTTTTATTTATTTCTATATTTAGTTGTTTCACGTGAAACATTTTTTGAATAATATACATATATAATGTTTCACGTGAAACATTATATACAATATTTTGTTAAATATACGTGAAACATATAAACAGGTAAACATATATATTGTATCCATATTGTGAAACAGTCAAAGAAGAAATTCCAACATATAGTAAATTCAAACTCACGCTGTCTTTAAAGATATTTTTTTTGGTTAATTTTAAGGTAGATAAAGAAAACCATAAATGATATAATCACAAGGCATGGAAATTTTCAGACAAGAAATTAAGGAGAAGTGTAAATGGGTAAAGTAATTGCAATTGCAAATCAAAAAGGTGGAGTCGGTAAAACCACAACAGCTATTAATTTATCGGCAGCCATAGCAAATAAAGGAAAGAAAGTTCTGGTTATAGATATGGACCCGCAGGGAAATACTACAAGCGGATTCGGTATTGAAAAGAATGAACTTGAAAATACGGTATATGAATTGATGCTCGGAGAATGCCCGGTTAAGGATTGTATAATTCCGGGAGTATTTCCGAATCTTTCGATTATTCCTACAAATGTGAATTTAGCTGCAGCAGAGATAGAACTTATCGAAGCGAACAACAAGGAGTTCATTTTGAAGAATGAAGTTGATTGGATAAAGGATCAGTATGATTACATATTTATTGATTGTCCTCCTTCACTTAGTATGCTTACAGTAAATGCGATGACAACAGCAGGGTCGGTACTTGTTCCCATTCAGTGCGAGTACTATGCAATGGAAGGATTAAGCCAGTTGATACATACAATCAATCTTGTTAAGAAAAAACTTAATCCGTCTCTTGCCATGGAAGGTGTTGTATTCACAATGTATGATTCAAGAACAAACCTTTCACAGGAAGTTGTTGAGAGTGTAAAAGAAGCATTGGAAGAGAGAGTATTCAATACGACAATTCCGAGAAATGTTCGTCTTGCAGAGGCGCCAAGTTACGGAATGCCGATTTGTGCATATGACGGAAAGTCGGCCGGATCAGAAGCCTACAATAATCTCGCAGATGAAATAATAAACGGAAGATAATAGGGGGAATAAATAATGGCATTAAAGAAGGGACTTAATAAAGGAAAAGGACTTGCTGCATTAATTGATACTGAGGTCGAAAAATCAAGTGTCAGCGAAGAAATAAAAGACAGTATCGTAATGATGAACATTTCTAAAGTTGAGCCTAACAGAACTCAGCCCAGAAAGAATTTTAACGAGGATGCTCTTCAGGAGCTTGCGGAGTCAATTAAAGAACATGGTATTATCGAGCCTCTTATTGTTCAAAAGAGAGATAATTATTATGAGATTATCGCCGGAGAAAGAAGATGGAGAGCAGCCAACATTGCAGGTCTTAAAGAAGTCCCCATCATAATAAAGGATCTTACGGAACTTGAGATAGTTGAGATTGCACTTATAGAGAACATTCAAAGAGAAGACTTGAATCCTATTGAAGAAGCAATGGCTTACAAAAGACTTATTGATGAGTTTAATCTTAAACAGGATGAAGTTGCAGAGCGAGTATCAAAGAGCAGAACCAATATTACAAATACAATGCGTCTTTTGAAACTTTGCCCGGAAGTTCAGCAGATGCTTATTGACGAGATGATATCGGCAGGACATGCCAGAGCATTAATTGCGGTTGAAGACCCTGCGATTCAGTATTCTCTTGCTCAGAGAGTATTTGATGAAAAGATGAGTGTTCGTGATATTGAAAAAGCTGTAAAGAATATCGGAAAGACTCAGAAAGAAGCTAATCAGAAAAAAGTTCAGATAAGCGATGCATACAAAAATTACGAAACTAAACTTAAGGATAAACTCGGAACGAAGGTAAATGTCAGCGTAAAAGACAACGGAACCGGCAAAATCGAGATTGAGTTTTATTCGAATGATGATTTTGAAAGAATTATAGATTTTTTCAAATAATATGGTTTACATAACATATAAGAAGAGGGAAAAATGAACAACAGTGAATTTTTACAGGGTATCGGACTTGGAAATGTTGATATCGGTATCCTTTTGTTTATAATTTTTATCATTAATTTGATTCTTCTCGGTGGATTGGGATATACGGTTTACCAGAACGTCAAATTCAGAAAAGCATACAAAAAGTTTATGAAAGGCTCAACTGCCGACAGTCTTGAAGACAAGATTTTTCAAATCAGCGAAGAACAAGATGCTTTGAGAAAGGTTTGCAATACGCATTCAAGAGACATTAAGAATCTTTATCTTAAGCATCAGACGGCATTCCAGAAGGTTGGCCTTGTTAAATATGATGCTTTTAACGAAATGGGCGGAAAACTAAGTTTTTGCCTTGTTCTCCTGGATGAAAATGATACGGGAATTCTTTTGAACTCGATTCATAACACGTCCGGATGTTTCTGCTATTCCAAGAAAATCAAGAACGGTAAATGCGATATAGCACTCGGAGAAGAAGAGCAGCTTGCCATTGATAAGGCTACAAGAAAAAAGATGAAAAACAAATCTGAAGAAGAAAACTAGTTTCCTTCAAAAAAAACTGTCATTTCTAAGATTTGGGTATTATAATAAGGAAGATTGAAAAATTAAAAGGAGATACAATCATGATTGACATTAAGTTTTTAAGAGAAAATCCTGAAATAGTTAAGAAAAACATTGAAAATAAGTTTCAATTCGAAAAACTTCCTCTTGTTGATGAAGTAATCGAACTTGATGAGAAAAGAAGAAAAACTCAGCAGGAAGCAGACGATTTAAAGGCAAAGAAGAATACAATTTCCAAGCAAATCGGTGCTTTGATGGCTCAAGGAAAGAAGGAAGAGGCAGAAGCTGCAAAGAAAGAAGTTGCAGAAGATTCCAAGAGACTTGCAGAACTTGACGCACTTCAGGTTGAACTTGAAGAAAAAGTTACGAAGATTATGATGGTGATTCCCAACATCATTGATCCTTCGGTTCCTATCGGAAAAGATGATTCCGAGAATGTTGAAGTTACAAAGTACGGTGAACCCGTTGTTCCCGATTTCGAAATTCCTTATCATACAGAAATCATGGAGAAGTTTAACGGAATAGATCTTGATGCTGCAGGAAGAGTTGCAGGAAACGGATTTTATTATCTTATGGGCGACATTGCAAGACTTCATTCGGCAATTCTCGCATATGCAAGAGACTTCATGATTAACAGAGGATTTACATATTGCATTCCTCCTTTTATGATCAGAGGAAATGTTGTAACAGGCGTTATGAGTTTCGCAGAAATGGATGCAATGATGTATAAGATTGAAGGCGAAGATTTGTATCTTATCGGAACATCAGAGCATTCAATGATTGGTAAATTCATCGATCAGATAGTTCCTGAAGAAGAACTTCCCAAGACATTGACATCATACTCACCCTGCTTCAGAAAAGAAAAAGGTGCTCACGGTATCGAAGAGCGTGGTGTATACAGAATTCATCAGTTTGAAAAGCAGGAAATGATAGTTGTCTGCAAGCCTGAAGAATCACCTATGTGGTTCGATAAATTATGGCAGAATACTGTTGATTTGTTCAGAAGCATGGACATTCCCGTAAGAACACTTGAATGTTGCTCCGGAGACTTGGCTGACCTTAAAGTTAAGACATTCGACGTAGAAGCATGGTCACCCAGACAGAAGAAGTATTTTGAAGTCGGAAGCTGCTCTAACCTTGGTGATGCACAGGCAAGAAGACTCAAAATCCGCGTAAAAGACAAAGACGGAAACAAGTATTTTGCTCATACGCTTAACAATACGGTTGTTGCTCCTCCCAGAATGCTTATTGCTTTCCTTGAGAACAATCTTCAGGCAGACGGTTCTGTAAGAATTCCCGAGGTGCTTCGTCCTTATATGGGTGGTATGACGGAGATCAGATAATTATTAATGAACAGATATTTCAGAGCGGTTGGATTTTTAAATAACTTTAACAGAGAAGAATATGAAAAAATCGTCGATGATATAACTTATCGACCTGAACAACCGATTAATTTGGACAATTTGAAATTAAAGTACCTTATCCTTGACAAAAGACTCGAATGCGGAAAAGATTTCGGAATATGCGTTCGAATCGTCAAGGATGCAAAGGGAAATGTATTCAGAGAAGTTGCTTTTCCGTATTTTAGAACAAATTCTTTTGAAGAGCATGAATTGTGTTCATTCGAGAAAAAAATTACCGGAGAGGAGTATCTCGGTGTATTCGAAGATATGAATCTCGGTGAAAACGTATTTTTCTACGTAATAAATGCGGATGAAGTTTACAAAAAGAATAATATCAAAGACATAAAGTGTTCTGTTTCGATTTCAGGCTTGTCAATTGCCGGAAATGTAATTCTTCCTATAGATAAGAACGAAACAGATCGTGCGAAAGCTCGTGAGTTTAATCAAAACAGGGTAAATCTTTTGAATAAGGCAAATGACGGCGATCAAAGTGCATTTGCCACAGTTCGCCATGATGATATACTTACAAACGTAACTGTTTCCGAGCAGGTATTTTTGGAGGCAATGGATATTTATTCGGTAGTAGATTCTTCATTTATACCGTGTGGAGCAGAATGTGATTTATATTCGGTACTTGGTGAAATTAAAGGATTTGAGAGCAGAGTAAATATCATTACAAAAGAAACAGTATATATTCTTGATGTACTTGTCAAAGGTGTAATCCTTAAAATCTGCATTAATGAGAATGATTTGTTCGGTGAGCCGCAAATAGGCTTTAGATTCAAAGGAACCGTATGGTTACAGGGCAATATAAAAGCTGAATAAAACGGGTGATTTATCACCCTTCAAGTTCCTATAGTTAAGTGGATATAATAAGCCCCTCCTAAGGGCTAGTCCCCAGTTCGACTCTGGGTGGGAACGTTTAGGACCTCTTACGAGGTCTTTTTTATAATAAAGAGACGTGGGTTTGGCGATTGACAGATAAATAATAAATAAACTGAAAGACAAAAAACAGGTATTTTATTAATCATTTGCGAAGAATTTTAGATTTTCTTGATGCTTTGACTAAATAAATAGCTACAATCTGACACGATGTCAGATTGAGTTCGCACGGAGCCACGATGGCGACCATGCGAACGGTAGCGTACGCACTATTTGAATAAATCAAAGCATTTAGAAAATCAAAGTTCGAAGCAAGATTAATAAAATACTTGTTTTTTGTCTATTAATTCTATTCATAATCTGTCAATCGCCAAACCCACGTCTCTTATTCGTCTTGGTAAATGAGCTCGTAATATTTTAACAGTTCGTCCGGGGTAAAAGCTTTCTTGTCAATAAGCTGACCGTGTGATATGATACCTTTGGCTGAAACGATGAGTATTGAAATATCGTCGAGTTCGATTTTGTCAGTGATTTGAGAATAAGGGAAATCAAAGTTGTTTCCGTCTCCTTCTATACGAAAGAATTCTTTGTAGAAGGTAATGTGAACATTGATGGGGTCACCGTAGAAGCGAGTCATGTCCTTATATGCGACAGAGGCTTGAAAGAGATATCCGAACCACGACATAAAGAAGACATAAAGTCCGAGGAGAATAAGAATTATAAAAAGAATCGGAAGTTTGATAAAAGCACAGACGAATCCGGCAACAAAAAGAGCAATAGCTGCAAAAAAAGTGATTGTCTGCCATTTGCTTCTGAATCTTTGATATGTAATTTTGGCATAACGGCGGTTCATCGACTTTGTAATCGTAAATGTAGTGTCGATGACAGGAGTCATGTCGATTTTATGTGTATTTGAAGTCTTTTTCATTCAATTCTCCTAAAAAATCAAGAAAGAGAGTTAATATTTTGGAAAAAATCAAATCATTATATAAAAAATACGAGGAAATCATAATTTATCTTATTGTCGGTGTACTCACGACAATTGTTTCATGGGGTGCCTGCTATGTGGCAAAATTTTTCCTTGATTCAAACAATGATTTTCAGAATTTTATAATAAATACAATCAGTTGGGTAGTCGGTGTGTGCTTTGCATATCCTTTGAACAGAAAGTGGGTATTTAAAAGTAAAAACGATCAAATACTCAAAGAGTTCGGCGGATTTGCATTATCGAGAGTGTCCACATGGATTCTTGATGTATTGGTTATGTGGTTCTTCATTAATATCTGGTCGTTTAAAGATAGTTTTCTTACACTTTTGTCCAAATTCAATATTGTGCTTTCGTCAGCCGAAAACGAGGACAAGATATATTATTGGTTTGTAAAAATAGTTATATCGGCCGTACTTGTAACGATAGCCAACTACGTTTTCAGTAAGTTTCTTGTATTCGGTAAAAAGAAAAAATCCAAATCCGATGAAACAAAAACCCAATAAATATGCAAATTTCCAATCGCACAGACAATTCAGTCTGTGCGTTATTTATAATTTAAAGTTTGTGTGATGCTTTGAGCGGTAATAACGGTCTTTATCTTTAGGATTGGCTTTTTTCTTCTTTTTGAGTTTACGTTTCTGCATCTGAATTTTGTTGTATATCAAAATGCAGACTGTTACGAGAATTACAAAACCCACAAGACAAATCAAAATTATTTTGACATTTATGAAAACCGATTCTCCGTCCAAATTGGTTACCGGAGTCGGTTCTTCTTTGTTTTGAGAGGTATCTGTTTCGGGAAAGTCCTCCGTTTCCAAGGATGAGCCGTCAAAAATATCTGTGCTTTCGGAATTCAATACAATATTTGCATAGCCGACCTTATTGCCGTTAAAATAGTATTCTGCGCGTGCTACCGAATCGATATTGTCAGAATCATATATTACTTTCATTTCCAAATCTTCAAAAGTTTTTTCGTTTGGAAGAATGATTCCGGAATCGGCGTTTAATGCCAAAAGCTCTTTAGAATTTCCGAAAATATCCGTATTTGTATCAAAAAAACCGCTTTTATCCGACTCGAAACTTAATTCGTTGCCCTTAATCGATTCAATTCTGAAATTATTGAAACCGTATTCGAAAAGAGCAACGGTGTCTTCAAACTGTTTGGGTGATTCTTCCATCAAAACCACGCAGATGAGCTTCATTCCATCCTTTTTTGCACAGGATACGAGTGTTTGTCTTGCCTTGTCGGTATATCCCGTCTTTGAGCCGACAAGCGGTTCGTAAGCATATTTTTTACCTTCAAGAAGAAGGTTTTTAGAATTGATTGTAAAAGTATCGGGTTGAGTGTCGGTTGCGACAAAATCAACCTTCGGAGTGCGGGCGATTTTGCAAAGAAGTTCGTAACTGAAGAAATCTTTTGCAATTATTGCCAAGTCATATGCGGAAGTATAGTGGTTGTCGTCATAAAGACCGTTGGCATTCACAAAATGTGTGTTTTGAAGACCGAGATCTTCGACGCGCTGATTCATCATTGCAACAAATTCTTCGTTGCTTCCGCCAACATGTTCCGCAACAACATTTGCAACTTCGTTGGCACTTCCCACAAGAATTGCCTCGAGAGCTTCGGACATCGAAATTGATTCTCCGGCGTCCATGCCGATTTTGGAACCGTCCCAGGGAACGGCATTTACCGCTTCTCTTGATGCAGTAACCATTTCATCCAAATCGCAGTTTTCCATGGCAAGAGTACATGTAAGAATTTTGGTTGTACTTGCGGGATAAAGGCGTTCATCGATGTTTTTGGCATAAAGAATCGTGCCTGTCTCGACTTCCATGAGAATTGCCGCTTGGGCACTGATTTCAGGACCTTGGGGCCAGTCGGCTATGGAATTTGACTGTATGGGAAGCAGTTTTCGTGATTCGGCCATTGCCTCATAATCCGTAGGCTCGTCGGCGTGTACCGTTAAGGGAGTCTGAAGGGCGAGGATAAATGCCAGAAAAATAATGAATGTATGTTTAATACGTTTAGTTAATTTCATATTTGTCTCCGTTTCTTGACAAAATCACAATAATAATAGCATAATTCAGTAATTTCTTAAACAAAAACAGAAAACAAATTCGCAAATTATATTAATTAAATGTCAGTATTTGTCGATATAAATACTATATGTAGTTTACGATGGAGAATGAAGTATGAATGTTGTGGCGCACAATCTGTTGGCAATGAATGCAAATATAGAGTTTGGCAAAACTACCAAATCACGTGCCAAATCAACCGAAAAATTGTCTTCGGGCTACAAAATCAACAGGGCCGCCGATGATGCGGCGGGTCTTGCAATCTCTGAAAAAATGAGAAAACAAATAAGAAGTCTCAATCAGGGCGGAGAAAACATTCAGGACGGAATCTCTCTGATTCAGGTTGCTGATGGCGCTCTTGCAGAAGTTCAGGATATGCTTAACAGAATGACCGAACTTTCTGTTCAGGCGGCAAACGGAACAAATTCCGAACAAGACAGAAATTATCTCCAACAGGAAATCAGAGAAATAATACGAGAAATAAATCGAATCGGCAAATCCACCACGTTTAACGATAAGCCCATATTTGATGATTTTGAAGGAACCGGCGAAGAGGCCAGCATCACAAGTATCGTAACCTCTCCGGCTGCTGATACGGGCTATTTGACGGAAGCTTTTCAAATCGGTTCAACATATTATCCTGCTGCAACAATCGATTTTTCGGGAATCACTTCTGAAAACATCGCAAAACTTAACAATCAGGGATTCAGTTTTAATTGCAGCCAAAACTGTGCCGAAGTCTTCGATTTTAAATTCAAAACTGACGGAACTCCAAGCAGTGCCGAAAATCTCGACGGAAAAGTTACCCACAGATATATTTTGGACATAAGCGATTGCTCAACAGGTGCAGAAGTTGTCGACAGATTGTATTTATATGTGCAGGCAAATCCGCCCACAGGAAACGGTGCAACATCCGCTTTAACTACCGGCGCACTTTCCGTAAGCCACTCAAACCAAATGATTAAATCACCCGACGGAAACGGATTGATAATCTATTCTACAAGCGGTAAAGGGTCGGAAGCTGTGGCCAAATCGGCTTTTCCCAAATCAGGAAATCTAACTTCCGGTAAAATAGACTGTTCCGACCTTACAAATCTTTCGGGAAACGAGGTACTTAATAAAATACGTATCCAGTGCAATTCCGGCGAAGAAGATTATGTAATGATTAATACAAGGAGAATGAATGCGACACTGATAGGTGTTAATAATATAGACATTACATCACAAAGCGGCGCATTGACAGCTATAGGTAAAATAAAAAAAGCTTCCGAAATCATATCATCCGAGCGAAGCGATATGGGAGCTTATCAAAACCGTCTTGAGCACGCTTTCAACAATGTCAAAAACATTGAAGAAAATACACAGGCCGCCGAATCACAAATCAGAGATACGGATATGGCAACGGAAATGGTTAAATATTCCAATGATAGTATTTTAGCTCAGGCAGGCACAACTATGCTTGCCCAAGCCAATCAACTTCAAGAATCTGTCATGAAACTTCTCGAATAACAAAGCTTCTGTTTTTCCTCGGGCTTTTCCCAGGTTGAATATACAAGGGTGCAACATCAGGCAATATAGTAATAACATCCGCATTAAAAAAAACAGAAATCATTTGCGTAGTTTGATAAATTCGGATATAATACAGGCTAAGTGTGCAAGAAAACATACTTAGAATAGGAGATGTAATGAGACTTAAAAATGTGCCCGGTTCTAAAGAGTACATTGCCGAAAGTGATTTTGTAATTCACGACGAAAAAGAACATAAGGGCAGACTATTGGAGTATTTTTCCAATGATAATCCGATTCAAATTGAAATCGGAATGGGAAAGGGACAGTTTATTTACGAACTTGCCAAAAAAAATCCTTTTATTAATTTTATCGGAATAGAAAAATATTCTTCCGTTCTGATTAGGGCAATTCAGAAAATGGAAGAAGAGCCTTTGGCAAATCTAATGTTTATCAGAATGGATGCCGAAGAAATAACCGAAGTTTTTTCAGAACATGAGGTCGACAAGATTTACTTGAACTTTTCAGACCCGTGGCCGAAAGACAGACATGCAAAACGCAGACTTGAAAGCAGACAATTCCTTGAAAGATATAAAGTAATTCTCAAAGAAGGCGGCGTAATCGAATTTAAAACCGACAACAATGACTTATTTGATTTTGCCCTTGAAGAAATCGAACCTGCGGGATGGAAACTTCTTGAGATGACAAGAGACCTTCACAATGATGAAAGACTTAATGAAGGTAATATTATGACGGAGTATGAAGCGAAGTTTTCCGCACAGGGAAATCCTATAAATAAATACATAATTACTTATTAAAAAGACCTGCGAGAGCAGGTCTTTTTAATAAGTAATTATAAATTATCAGTTGTTTGTTGTAGCGATGATATCGACTATACACCAGTGAGGATTGTCGATTCCGTCATCGGTATCGTCGTAGTTTACGAAGAATACGGTTGAGTCGAAGTCGTTACTGAATTTACCATCACGCTTTGTAAATACCATGTTCTTTGTAAATGATACATGGAGAGAATAGCAGTTATCGGCATATTCCACATAATTATCGACTACTACATCAGAGTACTTGGGATCGTCGAATCTGTGAGCCGAAGTAAATGTAATGTCTACACCGGTAGTCCATTGTTTAACGTAATTGTAGTAGTAAGAATCTTTGATAAGGAAGGTTGCGACTTTCGAGAAGCCGTGGTCGCCTCCGCCGAGGTCATCGGTCATGATGTCTTCATAGGTTTGAACCATCTTTAAGGATTCTTCTTTTCTTTCGTCAGTAAGAGTGCTTTCTCCGGTGGAGTACAACGCGGTGATAACGTTTCCGTTTTGTGTGAACGAAACCGGATTGCCGTTTGTATCAAGCACATTTATTTCTGAGCTTGCAAGTACATTTGACACTTTGTATTCTACTGAAGACGGCATCGAAACGTATTCAGCTACGTTTACGAATTCCGGGAATACCGATTTGTTGCCGGTTTGATATGAAGCATCGACGGTTTTGCCTCCGATAACGGGAGTATATCCTTCAGGAACGTTAAAGGTCATATCGGATACATCGATTTGGCATATCGGTGAGAGCGAATCGACATTCCAGTCCATGATAGTAAGAATTGCAAAAATCTTTGTGGGATTAATGCCCTCAAGCGAAACCTTTGCCAAAGGTTCACCGTCACCGAGGATTGTATAAACGGGAGCTTCGGTAAGGTAACTGGACGAATCTTTTTCAAAAGAGAATTCCGAAACGTTCTTTGCATCTGCGAGATAATCGTTAAGTATCGACGAGGTGTTTGCGAAAGTCATGTCCAAGTCGCCGAATGAAAAATCGGATTCCGCAAAAGAGTCGTTTCTTACATTATCTTCAAATGTTTTGATGTAATCGTCCATGAAATGCTCCGACTGGGAGTTTTCATATTTCGCAAGGCTCTTGTCGGTATAGATTAAGAAGATACCGGAAAAAATCAAAAGGGCAACCGTATATATTGCAAGAGCAATCCAGAATATCGGAGATTTTTTCTTTTTTCTTCTCGAAGAGGGACGCGTTGCAGTACGTTCGGTTCTTATAGCATCTTTGGCAGCAGGTCTCTCGCGTCTTACGGTATCGGCCGGTCTTTCTCTTTTGACATTTGATGAAGGACGTGTTGCTCTTTGGGCTTTTGCAGAAGAAGACTGTTGTGCAGAAGCTTTCTTTGCCGGAGTAATATCTTTTGAAGAAGATTGAGCCGTTCTTTGCGTTGATGCCTTTTTGACCGAAGCTTCGCGCATTCTTGCATTAGCCTGTTCTCTTAAGGACGGCTGTTTTTCGGCGGTTCTTCTTGGTTGTGTATTTCTGTTTGTTTTGTTGGGTTCCATGTAAATAACCTCCTAGTTTGTTTTGGGCATTACCGCAAAAGCTGTAGGTAATTTCCATGATGAATTCTGATAGTAGAAAGTAACGCTCGACATTTCGTATTCGCCGTTATAAACCATTGTCGAAGAACTTCCTCCGTCAAGGTTTGCAGCATTGACAGCACCGTATTCGGACATGATTCCGATAAGATCGGAAGCAGTGGCACCGAGGTGTCCGCCTGCGCCTCTTCCGTCTGTAACGAGAAGAAGAACAGTACCGTCGGCACGCTGACCGATGGCTGTACGGGGATTTGCACCGGAACCTGTTCCGTTCATTTCACGTGCTTCGCCGTTGCAAATAAGAGATACGAAGTGATTGTTTGCATCCGAGGATTCTTCCTGGAAGCAGTGCGCGTCACGAATTTTTGCTTCTTTTACATAAGCTTCGAAGTCGCTTGCCGACATTCCGGACAAATCCTTTATGATAAGAATGTTGTCTTCGTTGAAGCCGATCATGTAAAGGCCTGTAAGTCCTGCAGGCTGGTTGTAAAGGATTTCGCCGTTTTCCACAACGACACCGAGAGGACGACCGCCCTTATTTCCGGTGGATTCGTAGATTCCGGCGTTGACTCCGGCAACTGCTCCTTTATTTGATACGATTACATCAAGGTTTTCGCCGTATTCCGTCCAGGGATGTGTCGTCGCCATAACAACCTGTGAAGGGTCTTTTATTATCATCATTTTGGCAAAGAAGGTTCTTCCCGAAATTTCTTTGATACAGATTCCGTTCTCATCGAAAACTTCGTCATCGAATTCGGAAGAAACGCTTGCAGTTGAACTTTCGGAATTAATCGTGATTAACGATGTATCGATGTTTGTATCGATTTGTGCCATAGAGTTTTTGTCCACGATTTGCTGAATTTCCTCATCGGAGCATACCCATGAAGCAAGAAATTTTAACTGACCGGTTTCGAGAATCGTTGTAATAAAAAGAGTTCTTGCGGCTTCGGAGGGACCGTTGCAGCATTTTTGAAGAGTAATATAAAGCGTACCGCAAAGAACTATTACGGTTACAAGAAGAATAAGAGCTATTTTACCGACTGTATTTAAAATCTTTTTTCCCATTATTGTATAAACCTCCGAAGATTAATGTTTCTTTTTGGAAACAAAAACCCAGTTTTGTTGAATTCTGAAGCTGATGAAGAAAAGAATTGTGTCAACAACAGCTTTGATTAATGTATCAAAAGGGCTGCCGTCTTTAAGTTGAAAGACGATAGTCGAGAATACGAACACAAGTCCTGCGGATGCGAGCAACTGGCAAGCGCATAAAACATAATATTTAAGCATTGTGGAACCGAAATTGTCATTCGATTTGAAAACCACTTTTCTGTTAATCGAGAAGTTCACAAACGAACTGATAATTCTGGCGATTGCCGTAGCAAGAAAGAGTCTCAGTTCATCTGTCAGATTCAATTTGCCAAACAACATGTTAAGAAGCGTAAAAATCGAAATATCAACAAGCGTCGAACCCAAAGATGAAAAGATATATTTGATTATTACTCCGTAAATTCTTATAGAATCGCGAATCGGTCTGAAGTGCGAGGTTTGGTTCTCGTCAAGATAAACCGTGGTAATGACAACTTCTTTGAATTCGATGCCGGCTCTTTTTACGGCAAAAAGCTGATTACTTTCGTATTCGTATCTGTCTCCGTCAATCGTAAGCATAATCGGAAGGTGCTCAAACGGAATTGCACGAAGACCAGTCTGAGTGTCGCTGACTTTAATACCGCAGAGGAGACTGAACACAAGCTTTGTGGCATTGTTTCCGAATTTGGATCTTGCGGGAACGTTGTCCTGTTTGAAGTTTCTTACACCCAAAACGAAAGAGTGAGGATATTCCTCAAGTTTTTCGATACATTTTCTGACATCGGTTGCAAGATGTTGCCCGTCGCCGTCAACCGTTATGACGTTAGGCTTGTCGGGGCGGTTCGAAAGAATGTATTCGAAGGCGGTTTTCATCGCACGCCCTTTTCCTTTATTGACCTCATGACAAAGATTTGTCGTATTGAATTGTTCTGCAGCTTTTTCAAAGAAAACCTTGTGTTCTTCGTCACTGCCGTCGTCAACAAGAACTATATCATCAAAGCCTTCGTCTTTAAGGCTTTTGATTGTTGACAATATTTTTTCATCCGGGTTTAAACTCGGGATGACAACTGTTGCATTCATTTATTGCACTTCCTTTTTTTGCTCCGAAACGGAATGTTTCTCTTTCCATTTTTTTATAATAAAATCTCCGATGAGGCATGCGGCCAAACCGAGTGCAGCGCCTGTAATTGCGCCTGCGATTACGTCTGTAGGATAGTGAATTCCGATGTAAAGTCTCGAAAGCGAGATGAGTATTGCGAGAATAAGTGCCGGTATTGAGAACTTTTTGGGAAGTTCTTTCATATATACTGTGGCAGCCGCAATGCTTGCCCCGGTGTGTCCCGAAGGAAATGAAGCGTCGGTGGCATGTTTTACGAGACATTCAAGCCCGGCAATGATTTCATACGGTCTTATTCGTCCGATTACGTTTTTAAGGAACACGTTATTGACAAGTACCGAAAGAATCAGCGCTCCGAGTGCGAAAACACCCGCTTTTCTTGTCTTTTTGAAAATGCAAAGAAACAGAGAAAGCGCAATCCAAAATATTCCGGCATCACCGAGATGTGTGATAAATACAAAAATTGGGGTTAAAATAGGATTTCTTACGGAATCCTGAATCCAAAGAAGTATAGAAGAGTCGAAATTCAAAATCATAATTAATCTCCCTAATATAATGCCATAATCCAATAAATTATAGCAAAAAAAAATATGGTTATCAATAAGATAGCGTGGTATGATTAATAAGAAATTACTTAAATCAGATATTTCAAAGGATTGTATTTACATGAACAAAACAAAAAACAACGCAAACAGAAATTTATCGCTCGATATCCTAAGAATCATTGCCGCCTTGGGTGTTGTGGTTCTTCATATATCATCCGACTATGTCGTAACAAACGATGTGACGACTTTTAATTTTGCGCAGGCTCTGTTTGTCAATTCGCTGACAAGATTTGCGGTTCCCGTATTCGTTATGATAAGCGGAGCAATTTTTCTTGATAAAAACAGAAATATAACGACAAAGAAAATCTGGGTTCACAATATTTTGCGACTTTTGATTATTTTTGTAATCTGGTCATTTGCATATTATGTTTTCCAGTGCGGTTATTTTTGGAAATGTTCGGTATTTGAAGGCGGAATAGTAAAAATGGTATACGGCATGATGTATTCGACGAATCATTTATGGTTTATCGGGATGATTGTCGGACTTTATGCAATAACGCCGGTTTTGCGTGAGTGGTTAAAAAATGCAGACGAAAAAAATGTCCGTTACTTCCTATTAATATATCTGATTTTTCAAATTGCGGCCGAAACAGTCAAAATCCTCATCGGAAAATCGCTGTCCGATTACATAGTGGACTATTTCAAAATTGCCGAAATATCGGGATATATCGGTTATTTTGTACTCGGATGGTATTTAAACAATTACGAACTTCAAAAGAAAATGAAACGAACTTTATATATTCTGTTTCCGGCAGGAATTGTCATAAACTTTTTGGTTGCGATGGCCTTTTCGCGAAAAGTCGGCGGATATAATCCGGGTATATATGACAGTTTCGGATTGTTTACATATTTATGTACAATTACACTTTTTGTATTTGTCAAAAAAATCGGAACAAAAATCGGAAAGAATGTATTTTTGTCCGAGCTTTCAAAAGATACGTTCGGAATATATCTTATGCATATGATGATTTGGACATATGTCAAAACGATTGGTGCCACCGATGTGATTTCCAATCCCGTATTGGGTGCGCTTATTTATGCGGCAGCGCTAACTGCGGCATGCGCAATTATATCCGAAGGGCTCAGAAGAATACCTTTTGTCGGAAGATATATATGCTGACGGACATATGCGTGACATTTGTAAAAAAGTGCTCAAATTGCCGATATTTTGGGCATTTTTTCTTGACAAATCATACAAAAACCTCTATAAATAGTATAGTGCTTGCGAGAGTGTAAGCAAAATAAAGTATAGGAGGAGTTCAATAATGAACAAAACAGAATTAGTTGCAGCTATGGCTGACAAAGCTGGTTTATCAAAGAAAGATGCTGACAAGGCACTTGCTGCTTTTGTAGAAGTAGTAGAAGAAGAATTAGTAAAGGGTGGAAAGGTTCAGTTAGTTGGCTTCGGTACATTCGAAGTTGCTGAGAGAGCTGCTAGAACAGGACTTAATCCTTTGACAAAAGAGAAGATTAAGATTAAAGCTTCAAAGGCACCTAAGTTCAAAGCCGGCAAGGCATTAAAGGACAAATTAAACTAATTTGTGAGTTTATAGAGAATGGGCAGCTCAGTGAGCTGCCTTTTTCAATTAGTAAGAAGAGGAGAGAATATGAGACTGGATAAGTATCTGAAGGTTTCGAGACTGATAAAAAGACGTACCGTTGCGAATGAGGCCTGCGATGCCGGCCGCGTTACGGTTAACGACAAAGTTGCCAAAGCATCGACGGATATCGGTATCGGAGACGTAATAGGAATAAGATTCGCAGACAAAACATTAACTGTAAAGGTGACAAGCATCACAGAATCCATTCATAAGGAAGATGCCAAGGAAATGTATGATATTATGTAATCTCAACAAGATGTTGGGGTTAACATAACGTCGGATGTGTATATTTTACAAAGAGAGGCGAAAAGCGCCGTAAATAGTAGACAAAACACATGTTCGAACGTAGATTAACTTGTAAAATTAGGTTACATAATTACTAAAAAATCGTTGACATGACCGCCAAATAATCGTAAACTATTTATGTCAACTCGTAGTGGTTGACAGTCTCATGGAGGAGTGAAAAAACGATGAGTTGGCGTGTTCCGGCATATCAAATGCGTAAATTTAAGAAAAGTTCATTGGTAATACCCGTTCTCGTCGGAATCATCAGTGCAGTGCTTTGTTTCGTGATCGGAGTGAATTGTTTTTCGTTAAAAAGCAGACAGAAACAATACACGGATCAGATAGAAAAGTATCAGGAGCTTCTTGAAAAAGAGCAGGAAAGAACGAAAGAGATAGAGGAATATGCGTTGTATACCAAGACAACCGCGTATTACGAGGAAGTAGCAAGAGAGAAATACAGACTCGTACATGATAATGAAATCTTATTTGTCAATGAATAAAACTGCAATCGGTAAAAACGATGGCAGTTTTTTATTTCGGTAACCAAAAGATACTACCGAAGGAATATAAAATGAATTAATATACGAAAGTATAACAGTTAAAAAATTAAGGAGTTTTTTATGAAAAAGATACAAGTAATTGCTTTATCATCAATAGCAGTCATGTCGCTTGTCGCATGCGGAGGTAATACAGAGCCTGTTCCCGATAACACATCGTTTTGGGAAGACAACGGAGTAAACGGCGGATCAGATACTGCAGACCAGACATCTTTTTGGGATCAGAACGCTTCATCGAATAATAACGGCGGTTCATATTGGGATCAGTATGAGACAACAGACAGCGGAGAATCTTATTGGGATCAGAATACATCATCCGATGCAGGTTCGGGGGAAATTATTCTTCCTCAGGAATATTACGTTTGCCTTGTAGGTCATGAGTGGGCAAGATCGGTTGACGGCGGTTCATGCGAAGATTATGTTCTTGAATTTGACGAAGAAGGATATTGGAAAGCTTTTGAGTATTATAACTTTAACTGGAATGAAGTAGACTACGGATATGTAGATTTTGATTATGACGGTGAACAATATATTCTTTTTTCAGAGAAATATGATATAAAATTTGATATATGTACATATGACAGTACGGTTCTTTACGGCGCATTGTGCAATTATCATCAGGATGCCCAAACACCTGCAACGGCAGGAAATTATGATATGGAAGATTCCGATCCCGTGTATACAAATGAAGACTATAACATATATTTTTCGAATTATGACGGTGAATGGAGAGTAATCGATCCTAATTCGGATACTGAATCGGATTCATATTATGAGATTTCAAACGGAATGTGGAGTTACTTTTATTATGACGGTTTCGATTGGGTATTGGGATCAACCGGTCGTTTGGAACTCGAGGACGGAAGAACGGATTCTGTATTATTCTATACGGATGATGGCACATATTTGTTCGGAGCATGGGAATTTGATACAGGTATTCTTAAATGCTCGGATGAAGCAGGATCAACACTGGAAAGATATTAATTGGGAATGATTATTATGAAAAAAATCGGTATTATTTTAGCATTTTCATTTATGGCTTTGTCATTGGCAGCTTGCGGCAAAAACAATTCAGTCGACAATAATCAGGAAACCAATCAGGAAACCAATCAGCAGGTTATCTATACAGAAAACGGAATAGCCCTTCCTGATGAATATGCTTCCGGAATAATCGGATATAAGTGGGTTATTACATATGAATCCGGAACGAATGTTTATTTCGTATTTGATGAAAACGCTCGTTGGAAAAAGTATGAGTATGTTGCGGATGAATGGTGCGAGGTAAACTGCGGACCTGTCAGCTATAACAGTGCCGGTGACATATACATGCTGGTTGATGACAACTACTGTTGGGTCGATGAATTTACTTACGATGAGAGAGGTATTCTTTACAGCACTACAAAGGATTATATGTATTGTAACGATGTAGAGCCGTTGGAAGAAAATTCGACTCCCGTAGGAACGGCCGGTTCCAATTATTACGCAAATGAAGAGTATTTCAAGGACATTTATGCGCAATATGAAGGAACATGGCATGTTGTATGGCCTGAAGATCCGAACGATTATGCTATGGAGTTATACGCGATTTCCGCAGAAGGAACATTCGAGCATTACATGAATTACGGAAACGGATTGGAATTCGATGCAACGGGATCCATTGCGATTATTGAAGGAGAGTTTGGTACCGAGGTGTATTTCTTTAACGAAGACGGAAATGAAATGTTCAAAGCCGAAGATAAAGGATTATATATGCAGGTACCGGAAATCGGTTGTGAATTGCATTATGCAAAGGGATAAACATGATAAGAAACGTCTCGCCTCAAAAAAGAGGCGGGACTTTTTATTTTCTGTAAAAATATGTGAATAAATGTGATAATATTGTCTTATGGAAAAAATCAGAGAATACATAAAACAGAATAACCTTTTGGAATCCGGTGATAATTTGATTGTCGGTCTTTCGGGCGGAGCAGATTCGGTCTGCCTTCTTTTTGTGTTGGTCAATCTGTCGAAGGAGTATAATCTTCGCATTCACGCGGTGCATATAAATCACATGATCAGAGAGACTGCCGGAAGAGATGAGAAATTTTCAAAGGATTTGTGTGATAAAGAAGGCGTTGATTTTACTTCGTACAAAACGGATTGCGTTTTACTCTCAAAAGAATCCGGCTTATCGGTGGAGGAGACGGGAAGGAACGAGAGATATCGCCTTTTTACGGAAACCGGCGATAAAGTGTTCGGAAAAAACAATTATAAAATTGCCGTTGCGCATCATGCCGACGATTTGGCGGAAACTTTTCTTTTTAATCTGTCGCGGGGAACGGGAATAAAAGGACTTGCTTCCATAAGACCGAGAAACGGTGCGATAATAAGACCTCTTTTGTGTGTAACGAAAGAAGAAATCATTGATATTCTGAATAAAAACAATTTGGAGCATGTCGAAGACGAAACAAATACCGATGAAGATTATTCGAGAAATAAAATTCGACACAGAATTCTTCCGGAAATGAATGAGATTAATTCGGAAGCGTCGGCACACATTGTCAAAACTGCCGAAGGACTGTCGGAAATCGACGATTATTTGTCGTCAGAGGTGGATAAAGTTTGGGATTCACTTGTGTCTGTTTCGGATAAAGAAACCGTAATTAAGGACGGGGTCAGGATACTTCATCCCGCAATTCGAAAAAGAGTGCTTCATAAAGCACTCACCGTAACTGCCGGACGGGCGCGTGACATTTCGGTATCGCAGACGGAAGCTTTGGAAGAACTTTTTGAGAAACAGAGCGGAAGGCAAAGAAATTTTATTTACAAAATGACGGCCGTAAGGGAATATGACGGAGTACACATTTACAAAAACAAAACGGATTTTTCGGTAAAAGAATCAAATTATCAAATCACTTTTAATGTTGCAGAGCGTGATTTTTCAAAAGAAATTCCGAGTGATATGTACACTAAATGGATGGATTATGATAAAATAAGTAACTGTCCTGTTGTAAGATTCAGGCAAAAGGGCGATTATATATATGTCGCAGACAATGCCAGAAAGTCATTGTCCGATTATATGATAAATGAGAAGATTCCGTCCAAACAAAGGGACAGCATTCCTCTTGTGGCTGACGGAAATCATATTTTATGGGTTGTCGGATACAGAATAAGCAGTGCCGTCAAGGTGTCCGATGAAACCGTAACAGTTTTGACGGTTAAGAAAGAGTGAAAGACTATGGAAAAAATAAGCGTTATGATTTCCGAAGAGGAAGTCAACAAAAGAATTCGCGAAATCGGCGAACAGATAACAAAGGATTATGCGGGAAAAGAAGTACTTCTCGTATGTGTTTTGAGAGGCGGAAGTTTCTTTATGGTGGAACTTGCCAAGAGAATAGACCTTGACGTAAAGATTGATTTTATGTCGGTATCGAGCTATGGCGGAGGCACAACATCAAGCGGACACATTAAGATAATAAAAGACCTTGAAGAGTCTGTTGAGGGAAGAAACGTAATCGTTGTAGAAGACATCATTGATTCCGGACGTACGTTAAGTCATCTTCTCAATCTTTTGAGATCGCGTCAGCCAGCAAGTCTTGCACTTTGCACGCTTCTTGACAAACCTGAAAGAAGAGTGGTTGAAGTTCCCGTTGATTATACAGGATTTAAAATTCCTGATTATTTCGTTGTGGGATACGGACTCGATTACGACCAAAAACACAGAAATCTTCCGTATATCGGAAAAGTCGAAATTGACAATGAAACTTTGAAATAAACTAAAATGCAAAAAATGCATTGCGGTTCAAAAAAAATAACAGAAAGAACAGAGAGGTAGAAATTGAATAAACAGAATGCAAGTTCCCGATTGGTAGTATCCTTTATTTTAATAGGAATACTGATTGTAATAGGAGTATTAATTTCAAGAATGGATATGGATGCCCTTATGGGTATCAAGCCTTATACAAGAGGCAAACTGGAAAGTCAGCTTGATCAGGGCATGGTGGCATCGGTAACGATTTCACAGAATTTGAACTCTGCCGGAGGCGAAGCAATGATTACATTGCAGGACGGTTCCGAGAAGAAGTTGAATGTATCGGATGTTACCGAATTTGATGCATGGCTGAGAGATTACGGAATCGACCCGGTTATCGGAGAAGTACCTTCCGAAGACTGGTTTATGTCTTTGCTTCCGACATTGATAGTTGTTGTCGTATGTGTATTCTTGTTTGTAATAATGATGAATATGATGTCCGGCGGTGCAGGCGGCGGAAGCAACAATAAACTTATGGAATTCGGAAAAAGCCGTGCCAAAGTAATAAAAGACAACAAGAAAAGACTTTCCGACGTAGCAGGTCTTAAAGAAGAAAAAGAGGATTTGGAGGAAATAATAGACTTTCTCAAAGATCCCAAGAAATTCACGCAAATGGGCGCAAGAATTCCCAAAGGCATTCTTCTCGAGGGTCCTCCCGGAACAGGTAAAACTCTTCTTGCCAAGGCCATTGCAGGTGAGGCGGGAGTTCCGTTTTACAGCATTTCGGGTTCGGATTTCGTGGAAATGTTCGTCGGTGTCGGTGCTTCGAGAGTAAGAGATTTGTTCTCGGAAGCTGAGGCCAATAAGCCCTGTATAGTTTTTATTGACGAAATTGATGCGGTTGCCAGAAGAAGAGGAACCGGAATGGGCGGCGGACACGATGAAAGAGAGCAGACGCTCAATCAGATGCTTGTCGAAATGGACGGTTTTTCGGAGAACAGCGGTATTATCGTTCTTGCGGCAACAAACCGTGTTGATATTCTTGACCCTGCAATATTGAGACCCGGCCGTTTTGACAGAAAGATAATGATCGGAAGACCGGATGTCAAAGGAAGAGAAGAAATTCTCGAGGTTCATTCAAAAAACAAAAAAATCGGAAGCGATGTGGATCTCAAAAAGATTGCGCAGACGACTGCCGGTTACACCGGCGCAGATTTGGAGAATCTTCTTAACGAGTCTGCTATTATAGCGGTTAAAAGAGATGCCGCTTATATTGACAAGGAAGATATAGACAAGGCAATTATTAAATCCGGTATCGGAACAGAGAAGAAGAGTCGAATTGTATCTGAGAAGGAAAAGAAGATTACGGCTTATCATGAAACCGGTCACGCAATTTTGTTTCATGTTCTTCCGGATATGGACCCCGTTTATACGATATCTATTATTCCTACCGGAGTTTCGGCTGCGGGTTATACGATGCCGCTTCCCGAGAATGATGATATGTTTTATACCAAAGGCAGGATGAAACAGAGAATAATGGTATCTCTCGGCGGAAGAATTGCAGAGTCTCTGATTTTTGACGACATAACGACAGGTGCGTCAAGCGATATTCAAAAAGCAACCGAAGTTGCAAGAAGCATGGTTATGAAATACGGTATGTCGGACAAAATCGGACTTATCAACTACGGTTCAGACGAAGATGAAGTATTCATAGGAAGAGATTTGGCGCATACAAAGGCGTACAGCGACAGTACTGCCGCCGAAATCGATAATGAAGTTAAGTCGATTATCGATGAATGTTACAAGGAAGCCGAAAGAATTCTTAAGGAACATGAACCTGTACTTCATGCGGTATCGAAACTTCTTATAGAAAAAGAGAGAATTACCCGTGAAGAATTCGAAAGAGAGTTCGAAAAGGCAATGAACCCTATGGGCATTTAGTAAAAATGCACAAAAAAATATCGATTCTATTGACAAGTTTGTGAAATTTATGAATTGTCAAAAGGGGGGTGCAATGCTATATTATTACTTGTAACCCCCCAATACATTATAGTTTTTTGCTATACCCCATAAGAAGAAATACCTTCTCTAAAAAGGACAGATCAGTGATGACTGTCTTTTTTACGTTTATGGAATAATTTGTATTTTGCAATATTTAAAATATATTGTAAGCGGTCTCTAAAGAGACCCTTTTTTGTTGAAAAAAAAAGGCAAAAGTAATAAAATATTGATATATGCAATATTGGCGGGGATATAAAAATGGACATTTCTCAGAGATTAAAATCAGAAGAACAATTTCATTATATCATGACGATGCGCCCTTCTTTGAATAAGCAGGCGCTTTTCACGGATACAACGCCGGAATATGTTTCTCCGGCAGAACCCAGACCCAGAGACAATGTAACAATAAAGTTTCGTACGGCGAAGAACAACGTAGATATGGTTGTTTTGATTTCGGGCGACAAAGCTTATTGTATGGATAAAACGGAATCGGACGAGGTGTTTGATTACTATTCCTGTTCGGTTACGATGAGCGATAAAGTCTTCAGTTATTATTTTCAGATAAAGCTTGGAAAATCCGTATGTTTTTACAATGCGAAAGGTATTTCCAAGGATATTTCGGATTATTATAACTTCAGGGTAATTCCGGGATTCAGAACACCCGGATGGGCAAAGGGTGCCGTTATATATCAGATTTTTGTGGACAGATTTTATAACGGAGACCATACAAACGATGTTCTTAACAGAGAATACGTATATTTGAACGATTATACCGAACAGGTTACCGATTGGGACAAATATCCCGCGCAGATGGGCGTAAGAGAATTCTACGGCGGCGACCTTCAGGGTGTTCTCGATAAGATGGATTATCTTGAGGATTTGGGAATAGACGTTATTTATTTTAATCCTCTTTTCGTATCGCCCTCCAATCATAAATATGATATTCAGGATTACGATTACATCGATCCCCATATCGGAAAGATTGTCGAAGACGAAGGCGAACTTTTGAAGGACGGACAGCGCGAGAACAGATTTGCGACAAGATACATAAACAGAATTGCCAACAAGAAGAATCTTGAAGCAAGTAACGAATTGTTTGCAAAGGTTGTTGAAGAGGCACACAAACGAGGAATGAAGGTTATTCTCGACGGTGTATTCAACCATTGCGGTTCGTTTAACAAGTGGCTTGACCGCGAAAGAATATATGAAGAAAGGGAAGGATACGAGAAGGGAGCATTCATTTCAAACGAAAGTCCCTACAAAGATTACTTCCAGTTCAATAAACAGGATTGTTGGCCGTATAATCCGAGTTACGACGGATGGTGGGGCCATGACACGTTGCCGAAACTTAATTATGAAGGCAGCCGCGAACTGACCGATTATATCATGAAAATAGGTCGCAAGTGGGTTTCACCACCTTATAATGCGGACGGATGGAGACTTGATGTTGCGGCAGATCTCGGTCATTCACCGGAATTCAATCACAGATTCTGGAAAGAATTCAGAAAGTCGGTTAAACTTGCAAATCCGAATGCAATCATTATTGCCGAGCATTACGGTTCTTCCCGTGATTGGCTTATGGGAGATGAGTGGGATACGATAATGAACTATGATGCTTTCATGGAGCCGATTACCTGGTTTTTGACGGGTATGCAGAAGCACAGTGACGATTACAGAGAAGATCTTCTCGGCAATTCGGAAAGCTTCTGGGGCGCGATGAATCATCACGGAACGAATTTCTCGAATTCATCGCTTCAGACATCAATGAATGAATTAAGCAATCATGACCATTCGAGATTTTTGACAAGAACGAACAGAAAAGTCGGCAGAATGCATACGCTCGGCTGTCAGGCCGCAAACGAAGGCGTTAACAAGGCAGTGTTCAGAGAAGCCGTGGTTATGCAGATGACCTGGCCGGGTGCACCTACCATTTATTACGGCGATGAGGCGGGAACATGCGGATTTACAGATCCCGATAACAGAAGAACGTATCCTTGGGGCCGTGAAGACAAAGAGCTTATTGAATTCCATAAGAAAATGATAAGAATACATAAGCTATATTCGCCGCTTCTCACAGGCTCGTTAATGAATCTCGGACAGGACTACAATTATGTTGCATACGGCAGATTCAACAAAGAGGAGCAGATTATCGTTCTCATCAACAATAACGACCATGAAATTGAGAAGGAAGTCAATGTTTGGCAGGTCGGTGTAAAAATGACAACACGTCTCGAGAGACTTATCATGACTTCAAGAGACGGATTTACGGATGAGTCCGTAATGATTCCTGTAGAAAAAGGAAAAATAAAAATGACTCTTCCGGCCGAGTCTGCAATTGTATTAAAGTCCATTCCCGAAGCATCGGCTGTTATCGATTTTGAATTTGTCGAAAAGGTTGAAAGAAAGAAGCCTATTGTTGAGGAAAAAGAAGACCGTCTTGAAAAACAGGAAATGAAGGTGGTCAAGAAAGAGGCGGAGCCTTTGGCAGCCAAGAAAAAGTCTTCGGAAGAAGAGTTCCTTGAAAAAATAGAACAGGCAAGGGCTCAAAGCAGAAAAGCTGCCGAAGAGGAAGCAAAGGCAGAAGAAAAAGAAGAAGAAAAGCCCGAAGAACACGAGGAAAAGAAATCGGCATGGGACCTTGCAGAAGAAATGTGGGGTGCCCCCGAAGACAACAAGAAGAGTTGGTTCCCGTTCTTTAAAAATTGAGGAAAGTATTAAATGATAACTAAGCAGGTACTGAAAACAAGTATAGAAGAATTGAAAGAATTGTCCAAAGTCGATTTTTGCGTTATTGATGCGCAGGGACTTCTTATGGCCTCAACCTATAAGGATATTCCGGACGTAAGACAGATGCTTTCGTTCTTTGATTCTCCGGCCGACAGCCAGATTATCGGCGGAATTACCTTGTTTAAAGTTAAGGATGATAAAGACCCCGTATTTGTTCTTGCGGCGAAGGGAAATCAGGCTGCCGATACATACATTTTCGGTAAAATTTGCGTCAATGAACTGGAGCATCTTCTTGTGGCATACAGGGAACAGTTCGACACCACGGTATATTTTCAGAATCTGCTTTTGGATAATCTTTTGTCGGTCGATATTTATAACCGTGCAAAGAAACTCGGAATTGTACCGAACAGCAAAAGAATCGTATACGTCATAGAAATTCCTTCGGACAAAACCGAAGAAACGGTTGTTGTATTAAAAAGCGCATTCCCCAAAGACGGAGATTATGTCGTAAACGTAGATGACAAAAACGTTCTTCTCATTCATACCATGGGAGTCGATGAAGATTTTGAAAACATCGAAGATGTTGCAAAGTGCATAGAAGAAATTCTGAATACGGAGATGCTGATAAAAATACGTGTAGCATACGGCGCGGTGGTTGAAGATATACGTCAGCTGTCGCAGTCATATAAGGAAGCCAAGATGGCACTTGACGTCGGCGCAATTTTTTATTCCGACAAAACAATTATGGCATATAATTCGCTTGGCATAGGAAGGCTTATTTATCAGCTTCCGGTTAACCTGTGCGAAATATTTGTAAAAGAGGTGTTCGGAGAGGAACTTCCGACGGAAGTGGATGAAGAGGTTATAAGCACGGTAAATGCGTTCCTTGACAACAATTTCAATGTGTCGGAGACGGCAAGACAACTGTATATTCATCGTAACACTTTAGGTTATCGAATCGAAAAATTGAAACAGGCCACGGGTCTTGATGTCAGAGAGTTTAACGATGCACTGACATTCAGAATTGCCATTTTGGTAGCCAACTACATTAAGTTTATTAATGAAAAAGAAGATTGAAAAACGACGCCCCGATAAAGGGCGCCGTTTTATGTTTTAGATACCTCTTAATGAAGAATTAATTCCGAGTGAAAGAAGAAGTTCGTTGAATTTCTTCATTTCCTCAGGTTTGTATTCGGAGAAACCGTTCGGGTAAGAAGCTTTAAAAGTGTCGGGCATCATATCCGATAAAATTGCGCCGCCCGGACGATAACATTGAAGGTAGTAGGCCCTGCATCCTTTAATCCATTCGGCTATGCCTTTGAATTCGGCTTCGGTGTGAAGCTCGCGGCATACGGTGGTTCGGAATTCATAGGGAAGGGTTCCGCATAAAAGAATATTTACCGATTCAAGAATCGGAGAAATGTCAAAGTCTGAAATACCGACAGCTTTGGCGTAGCCTTCTTTGGAAGATTTTATATCCATGGCGACGTAATCGATAAGTCCCGAATCGATAAGATTTTTAAGAACATCGGGGCGAGAACCGTTTGTGTCGAGTTTTACAAGAAGTCCTTTTGCTTTGATTTTTTTGATAAAATCAGTCAAATCCGATTGAATACAAGGCTCGCCTCCGGTGATTGCAACACCCTCGAGGCGTTTGCCTCTTTTATCGACAAAATCAAAGAATTCGTCCTCGGTTATAATCGGTTGAGTTTCGGGACAAAGCACCAGTTCGCCGTTTTGACAAAACGGGCATCTGAAGTTGCAATTACCGGTAAAAACCGTACAGGCCAAATGTTCCGGATAATCGAGAAGAGTTGTTTTGTTCAAGCCGTGTATTTTCATTTCCAATACTTCCTTTTGATAAAAATCATGTGTAAATTATAACATAAATAAAATGTAAAATTGAGAAAATGTGAAAATATGGTAAATCTCGATTTGTTCCTATTTATATTTCTCGGAATTTGTATTAAAATATTGATGTGAGTGTTGCTCATAATATGTAATATAGTGTAAAAGAGGGAAAAAATATGGCAGATGTAAAAGAGTTAATGTTGGACGTTGTTGTCAAAAATCCGTCAATTCAGTCGGAGGAATACGATGAAACGGAGGAGCTTATAGACACAGGGCTTCCCATTACGGAAGATAATCTTAAAGCGGTTGCTTTGGCATATCTTGATGACAAGGGTTACAGAAGAAGAACAGACAATATCGATATGGCAAAACAGAGAATACTCGAATCTTCTCAGGGCTATGACACAATCGTTGTCAAGATGAGCAGAGTGGAAGAAAGCAGTATCTTCGCCAAAGCCACGAAAGACGAATTGCGTGATTTGATGCAGGTTTGTCTTAATGATACATTGGAGTCGATTCACAAAAAAATTGACAGAATCGCAAACAGACAATTCGAGTATCACGTTGAGTTCGTATCCGAATTAAAGAAAGAAAGCGACAGACCGAGACGCGGAAGACTGGGAGAAGAGGCATTTGAGTCGTTTGAACAGATTCTCAACAGAAATGCAAAAATCGGTTGGGAAATCGATAAGGTTGTGTATACCGAAAAGAATGAGGTTTGTCTTGTTTTTAAAAGAGAAATAATGTCATAAAAATTAAGGGACTGCCGTGACGGTGGTCCTTTTCAGTAAGTGAAGAAAATGGAATGTAATTACGATCATCAAAAATTTATGAAAAAAGCGATAGCCGAAGCGAGAAAAGCTGAGGCACTCGGCGAGGTGCCGATAGGTTGTGTAATTGTACGCGACGGCAAAATCATAGCGCGGGGGTACAATAAGAGAAAAACTGCCAAGAATACGCTTTCGCACGCGGAACTTATAGCAATTGACAAGGCCTGCAAAAAAACGGGCGATTGGAGGCTCGAGGACTGCGTTTTGTATGTGACGCTTGAACCGTGTCAAATGTGTGCAGGGGCGATAGTACAGGCAAGAATTCCCCTCGTCGTTCAGGGCTGCAAAAATGAAAAAGCCGGCTGCGCGGGCTCTATAATCGATTTGTTTAATGTGGATAAGTTTAATCATAAGGTAGAACTTGTTGAGGGAGTACTGGAAGAAGAGTGCTCGACGATGCTTACGCAGTTTTTTAAGAACTTGAGAATAAGACTTAAGTCGGAAAAGGAGAACGAATGAAACTGAATACCAAACTGGCGATTACGTTTGTGATTGTCATATGTTTGCCGATTTTTTTGGCAGTCGGAAGTTATACAGTCCTTAGATATTGTTTTGGGTTTTACATGGTTGAGAACACGGTTATCGGCGGTCAGACATATATAACCATGTCGCAGGAATCATTGATTTCGGCCATTATAGTATTCCTCGGAGTAGATGTTTTGACATGCATCGTTCTTACGAACTGGATTCGAATAAGTTTCATAAACCCTATCAACCAGTTAAAAAAGGCGCTTCACAATATCGAAACCGGCGATTACGACACAAGCCTTATCAAACCTAAACAGGCGGAATTCGAGGGACTTTTCAGGGATTTCGAATCCATGAGAATCAAGCTTAAGGAAAACAGAGACCGCAGGAATCTTGCGGAGCAGCAAAACAGGGAACTGATTGCAAACATAACACATGATTTGAAAACTCCCATTACTTCGATAAGAGGTTATGTCGAGGGAATAATGGACGGTGTTGCCGATACCGATGAAAAAATGGATCGTTACATAAAGACCATTTACAACAAAGCCAATGCTTTGAATGCTCTAATAAACGAGCTCACCGGATACTCAAAAATCGATGCTCGTGAAATAGCCTATAATTTTACAAGACTTTCGGTAAACGATTATTTCGGAGATTGCGCGGCGGAAATGCTTTTTGATTTGGAAGAGCAGGGCGTTGAATTCGAATATGAGAATAAAGTGAAGAAAAATACCGCAATCCTTGCAGATCCCGAACAGCTCAGCAAAGTTATTCACAACATCATATCAAATAGTGTAAAATATAAATGCGACGACAAGGCACACATCAGATTCAAATTGCGTGAATCTGACGAATATGTTCAAATTGACGTAAAAGATAACGGAATGGGAGTACCGAAAGAAGATGTCGGCAAAATCTTCGACAGATTTTACCGTTCGGATGCATCGCGAAACTCCGATAAGGGCGGAAACGGCATAGGTCTTTCCATTGCCAAAAAAATTATCGAAGATCATGGCGGAAGAATCTGGGCAACGGTTGACAGTACGCCCGGACTCGCGATTCATTTTACACTAAGAAAATATACGGATGAGATTATTTCCGATAATCGAAAGAATGAAAAGAAGCAATCCGACGACGATGCTGAATATGTATTTGAAATCGAAACTAAAGAAGAGGGTTAACAATGACAAAAATTTTAATTGTTGAGGATGAGGTTGCAATTGCTGAATTGGAGAAGGATTATCTTGAGATGAATAATTTCAAGGTTGAAGTTGCAACGGAAGGAAAGACGGGACTTTCTCTCGCAATCGATGAAGATTTTGATTTAATTATTCTCGATTTGATGATTCCCGGAATTGACGGCCAGACGATTTGCAGGGAAGTCAGAAAAGAAAAGGATATTCCCATTATTGTCGTATCTGCAAGAAAAGAAGAATGGGACAAGGTTCAGATGCTTGGAATCGGTGCAGATGACTATATGACAAAGCCGTTTTCGCCCAGTGAACTTGTGGCAAGGGTAAAAGCGCATTTATCAAGATATAACCGTCTTGTGGGAAACCACAAAAGCGATTCCTCAGACATTGAAATCAGAGGACTCCGAATTGACAAGATTGCCAGAAGGGTATTTCTTGACGGAGAAGAAAAGACCTTTACCGGAAAAGAATACGACCTTTTGTTGTTCTTGGCGGAGAATCCCAACAGAGTATTCGGAAAAGAAGAGCTTTTTAAAGAAATCTGGAAAGCTGAACCCGCAGGCACCGATATTGCAACGGTTACCGTTCATATCAAAAAAATCAGGGAGAAAGTTGAGAAAGATTCGAGCCACCCTCTTTATATAGAGACTCTTTGGGGTGTCGGTTACAGATTCAAAATGTAATACAGGGATATGAGAAGTAAGATAATTTATGAAGACAAAGATATTATCGTAATCGATAAACCGGCGGGGATGGCGGTTCAGTCTGCGTCGGCGTTTTCTGTTGATGTCGAAAGCGAATTGAAATCCTATATGGTTAAGAAAACGGGAAATCCCGATATATATGTTGTTCACAGACTCGACCAGCCGGTAAGCGGACTTCTTGTATTTGCCAAAAACAAAAATGCGGCGGCAAAACTTTCGAAAGCGGCAGCGGGAGACGGAATGTGCAAAATTTACCATGCCAGACTTTACGGTGTCCCGACTCAAAAAGAAGGAGAACTTGTCGATTACTTAAAGGCTGATAAAAAGGCGGGAATTTCAAAGGTTGTTTCGTCACGTGACAGTCGCGACAAAGACGTTAAGGAAGCAAGACTCAAATACAAGGTTTTGGAAACCGCGGGAGATTGCGAATCGCTTGTGGAAGTAACGCTTGAAACGGGACGTTTCCACCAGATAAGAGTCCAGATGGCCAATATGAATCATCCGATTCTCGGAGATCAAAAGTATGGAAACGAAGCATCAAAGGCTTATTCCGAAGAAAAAGAAATCAAAGACATCTGCCTTCGGGCTGTCAGCTTAACGTTTGTTCATCCGACTTCGGGCAAAACGGTTACTTTTACGGCAGAGACTTGAAGAATCCGTCAAATATAGATATAGTATGTAAATGAATTATGAATAATACAATACATAAAAGATAAGGAGATTGACATGGCCAGTGAAATCAGAGACATAAACCTTGCCGAAAGCGGTGAGAGAAAAATTGAATGGGTTAAAAGAAACTGCGATCTTTTGAGAACACTTGAAGAAGAATTTTCAAAGACAAAGCCCTTTGCAGGAAAAAAAGTTGCTTTATCGGTTCATCTTGAAGCTAAAACGGCTTATCTTTGCAAGGTTTTGAAGGCAGGCGGAGCGGAAATGTATGTAACCGGTTCCAATCCTTTGTCAACGCAGGACGACGTTGCCGCAGCTTTGGTAAAGGCAGGTCTTGAGGTTCATGCCTGGTATGATGCCACGGAAGAAGAATATAACAATCATATAAGAAACGTATTGAAAGTAGGTCCCAATGTAATTATCGATGACGGCGGCGACCTTGTACACATGATGCATACGGAGTTTGTCGATTTAATTCCTAATGTAATCGGCGGATGCGAAGAAACAACAACAGGTATTATAAGACTTGAAGCCATGAACAAGGCAGGAGAACTTAAGTTCCCGATGGTCAAAGTAAACAATGCGGAATGTAAGCATTTCTTTGATAACCGTTACGGAACGGGTCAGTCGGTTTGGGACGGAATCAACAGAACGACGAATCTTATCGTTGCCGGAAAGATTGTTGTAGTGGCAGGTTACGGCTGGTGCGGTAAAGGAACGGCAATGAGAGCCAAAGGTCTCGGTGCAAGAGTTATCGTTACGGAAGTCAATCCCGTTAAGGCAATAGAGGCAGTTATGGACGGATTTGACGTAATGCCCATGAGAGAAGCTGCAAAAGTCGGCGATTTCTTTATTACGGTTACAGGATGCAACAAGGTTATCGATTCGGAAGACCTTGCAGTTATGAAGGATGGCGCAATTATGTGTAACGCCGGTCATTTCGATTGCGAAATAGATATGGCTTGGCTTAAGAAGAACGCTCTCGAAACGAGAGAAATGAGAAAGAACATTATGGGATATAAGCTTCCGAGCGGTCAATGGGTATTCGTTCTTGCAGAAGGAAGACTCGTAAATCTTGCCGCAGGCGACGGACATCCCGCCGAAATAATGGATATGAGTTTTGCAATTCAGGCACTTTCCGCTAAATATCTTGTTGAGAATGCCGATAAGATTGACAGCAAACTTATTGATGTTCCCAAGGAAGTCGATATGGAAGTTGCTGTAAGAAAACTTAATTTCCTCGGAAAATATATAGATACGCTTACACCCGAGCAGGAAGCATATCTTAATGCTTCATTGGTGTAGGATAAAGGGGACAAAATGAACGTTACTACGGAAAAGAGAATCAGAAAAAATCAGCCGTCCGGATATTACGGCAACAATCATAACAATGATTTGGTTATCGAGTATTATTGCGAAGAGCATGATTATTTGTATTATCCAGAGTCCTGGACAAACGAAAAGACCAAATGGCATTATGAAAAAGGTTATTATGACGAAAACGGAAAGC
The DNA here is from genome assembly GCA_045628965.1 of Lachnospiraceae bacterium. Lineage (GTDB taxonomy): Bacteria > Bacillota > Clostridia > Lachnospirales > Lachnospiraceae > UBA3766. The sequence goes on from JAZQQI010000024.1 coordinate 54,486, forward strand.
ATTATATAACGCTTTTTCTTTCAGAGGACGGAATATATAAGGGCGATTTGATTTGTTCAAAATGCAAAGCGGTAAACAAAGGTGTTTTATGGAGCGAGGAGGCAATGCCGTCCTGTAGGGAATGCGGTGATTCTTTTGAAGATGAATTGAGAAATATTGCAAGCGACAAAATCATAAAAAAGGTCGAGACGTATAATCCGAAGAAACAGAAGAAAATGCATGCTTTGAAGGGTATAATCGCAACGGTTATTATACTTGCCATTGCGATAACGGCATTGATTCTTTTGAATAAATACAACAAAATCGAGATTCCTTATCCCAAAACAAAGATAACCGAAGAAACAAGATATTTTGAAGAGTTCAAAACGGAATGCAAATATATCGACACATTCGGATGCTATTACAATCCTGAAAACGATTGCTTTATTAAAGGTTACAAAAAAGGCGATAAAGAAGAATGGTCATACTGGTATTATGAAGTTTCTTCAAAATACAAAGACGCCGGTTGGATAAAGTATGACGCTGAATCGGATAAGTGGCTTGTTGAGGTTTCAAAAAACAACCTGCAGCCTCTTTCTGAAGAAGAAAAGGATGCTTTTATCAAAACAAAGACGACCGAAGAAGAATAAATAAAGTATATTGGGCGGCAGTGAAAACATTGCCGTCTTTTTTTGTCCCCAAACGGAGAAAAAGGTTGTCGCAAATCTTTTGTGAAGAAATAACAAAGACAAAACAAAAAGCTTGTCAATTTTTTAAAAAGTGACGAAGTTTACAGATTTGCTTTACAGGTGTAAACTTAGGTGCTATACTTTCCCGCAAGAAGGAGGGGAACAAATGGGAGTTACCGACAGACAGAATAAATTGATTAATATTTTGAAAAAATCCGACGAACCCGTATCCGGGTCGACGCTTTCGCAAATGTTAAATGTCAGTCGTCAGATTATAGTTTCGGATATTTCAAAAATAAAAGAAAACGGTGTGCATGTTTATTCCACGCCGAAGGGATATACCATAGACAGAGACAGAGAAGCCAAGACGATATTTAAGGTGCATCATTCTGAAGAGGATACCGAAAAAGAATTGAATCTGTTTGTGGATTTTGGAGCCGAAGTAGAAGATGTTTTTATCTATCATAAGGTATATAACGAGATTCACGCAAAGCTTTGCATCTCTTCCCGAAAAGATGTGAAAGAGTTCTGTAAGGATATTGAAGCGGGAAAATCCAGTCTCTTGACGAGTGCCACAAACGGGTATCATTACCATACCGTATCGGCATCCGATGAAGAAACTTTGGAAACAATATATAAGGCTTTAAAGGATGAAGGCTTTCTGGCAAGTCTTACGGATTACGAGCCGGAAGGACTTTACGAACCAAATATAAATTAAAATGAATGAAGACGAATCGCATAAGGCGCATTCAGTCGGAAAGGATTTTGGTTATGAAACAAAAGAAAACTTTTAAAGAATGGCTTAAAGGAAAAGGAATAGAACTCTCTTGGAAAAATTACTTTTTCAAAAGATATTTTATCGATGCTTTGGGCGCAATGGCAAGCGGACTTTTTGCTTCATTGTTGATAGGTACCATTATTGCAACAATCGGGCAGCAGTTCCATATTCAGGTGCTTGTTGATATCGGAGGATATGCTAAAGGTGTAGCAGGACCTGCGATGGCTGTATCTATCGCGTATTCGCTCGGAGCACCCAATCTTGTACTCTTTTCGATGCTTGCGGTAGGAAGTGCGGCAAACGCACTCGGCGGTGCCGGCGGACCCCTCGCCGTGTATGTTATCGCCATAGTTGCAACGGAACTTGGAAAGATGGTTTCGAAGGAAACAAAAGTTGACATTCTCGTTACTCCACTCGTGACAATCGGTGTCGGTGCGGGACTTTCGATGCTTATTGCTCCGGCAATAGGTAAAGCGGCAAGCGCAACGGGACAGATTATTATGTGGGCAACGGAACAAATGCCTTTTGTAATGGGTATTGTCGTATCGGTAGTTGTAGGAATTCTTCTGACGTTACCCGTAAGCAGCGCGGCAATTTGCGCAGCTTTGTCACTGACGGGGCTTGCAGGAGGTGCGGCTGTCGCAGGATGCAGCGCACAGATGGTAGGTTTTGCCGTAATGAGCTATAAAGAAAATAAAGTCGGCGGTCTCGTATCACAGGGACTCGGAACAAGTATGCTTCAGATGGGTAATATCGTAAAGAATCCGAGAATTTGGATTCCGCCCACACTCGCTGCCGCAATTACAGGACCGATTGCCACATGTGTATTTAAGATGCAGATGAACGGAGAAGCAATTTCTTCGGGTATGGGAACCTGCGGACTTGTAGGCCAAATCGGAGTTTATACAGGTTGGCTTAACGATATTGCCGAAGGAACGAAAACAGGAATTACACCTTTCGATTGGTTGGGACTTATATTGATTTGCTTTGTATTGCCCGCAATCCTTTCTTGGGTGTTTGGCCTTATTCTTCGAAAAATCGGCTGGATTAAAGAAAATGATTTAAAACTTGATGTATAAAACAGTCTCTTTTTATGACTGATTCAATACAATTTGTGACGGATAAGACTCTGGGCCAAAATAAGGCGCAGAGTTTTATTTTTTTACGCAAAAGTGTTGACATTGTTAAGGAAAAAACATATAATTCATTTCAGCGCGTTGAAGTGCGACACTTTAAAGTGTTAAAGTTTAAACCATTAAAGTTAAAATAATCCATAGGAGGAAAAAACTCATGATTATCAAAATTATTCTTATCATTGTATTTTTTGCAAGTATGATCGGAGTCGGTGTCTATTCGAAGAAAAAAGCGACAAGCGTAAGTAACTTCGTATTGGGCGGAAATACAGCCGGACCCTGGCTGACAGCCTTCTCCTACGGTACTTCATATTTCTCGGCAGTTATCTTTGTAGGATATGCCGGACAATTCGGATGGAAATTCGGTCTTGCATCCACGTGGATCGGACTCGGAAACGCTTTTCTCGGAAGCCTTCTTGCTTGGGTTGTTCTCGGCAGAAGAACAAGAATTATGACAAACAGCCTTGGTTCTTCCACAATGCCAAGCTTTTTCGGAAAAAGATATGATTCGAGAGCTTTAAGAATCGGTGCATCGGTTATCGCATTTATCTTTTTGATTCCTTATACAGCTTCTGTTTACAACGGTCTTTCGAGACTTTTTGAAATGGCATTCGGAATTCCTTATGAAATCTGCATTCTTGTTATGGCTGTGCTTACAGGTCTTTATGTTATCCTCGGCGGATACATGGCTACGACAATCAATGACTTCATTCAGGGAATCATCATGTTGTTCGGTATTTGCGCCGTAGTAATTGCGGTTATAAACGGAAAGGGCGGATTTACCGAAGCTTTGGTAGGTCTTGCAGCCATTCCCGCAGACGAAACGGCAACGGTTCAGGCACAGGGCGTATATGCAAGCTTCTTCGGAGCAAATCCTTTGGACCTTTTGAGCGTAATTATTCTTACATCACTCGGTACCTGGGGACTTCCGCAGATGGTTAACAAATTCTATGCAATAAAGAGTGAAAAGAGTGTAAAGACAGGTGCCATCGTATCCACATTCTTTGCGGTAATCGTTGCAGGCGGTTGCTACTTCCTCGGAGGTTTCGGACGTCTTTTCTCGGACATGCCTGAAATTTATGCAGAAAACGGTTCGGTTGTATATGATAATATTGTTCCCGCAATGCTTCAGAATCTTCCGGATTTACTTATAGGAATCGTTGTGGTGCTTGTTCTTTCAGCTTCAATGTCAACTCTTTCTTCACTTGTTTTGACATCGGCTTCTACTGTAACACTTGATATAGTAAAGAAGAACATCATAAAAGACATGAACGATAAGAAGCAGCTTCTTGTAATTAGAATTTTCATTGTGTTCTTCGTGGCTTTGTCCGTATTCATTGCTTGGAACAAAACAACGTTTATCGCACAGCTTATGGGTATTTCATGGGGTGCGTTGGCAGGTGCCTTCCTTGCACCTTTCTTCTACGGATTATACTGGAAGGGTGTCACAAAGGCTTCGGTTTGGGCAAGCTTCATAGCAGGTGTCGGAATTACGACGGTAAACCTTGTATTCTCAATTGTCGGACTTCCTTCGGTTAGCCCCATTGTAGCAGGTGCGGCAGCCATGATTGCAGGTCTTATCATCGTTCCAGTTGTCAGCCTTATTACACCTAAGATGAAAGCGGAGAGAGTTGAGGAAATCTTTACCTGTTACAACAAAGTCGTTGCGGTTCCCAAGAAAATGTATCTTGAGGATGACGAAGATAAGAAAAAAGAAGATTAATTGTAAAACAGTATAATGAACATAGACCTTCGGAGAGCTATCCGGAGGTCTTTTATGTTGACACAAAACAATAAAGAAAATATGATAGTTGTGATTGTCAAAAGTATTATAAAAAAGACAATCGATAATACCTTTGCAATCAAAGACAAAGATACAAAAGGTATTTTGATGGGAAAACATAAAAATGAAGAAATTGTTGAGATTTTTAAAACCATATACAAAAGAAAGTATTTTCGGCCCTCTTTTTAAGCTTATTGAGGCATCTTTTGAACTTCTCGTTCCCCTTGTTGTTGCAAGTATCGTAAAAAGGGGAATAGGTCTTGGCGATAAGGCTTACATTTTTAAGATGGGCGGAGTGATGGTCCTTCTTGCTGCGGTGGGGCTTTTGTGTGCAGTAACGGCTCAGTACTTTGCAGCCAAAGCGGCTACGGGATTTGCGGCCGGTCTTCGTGAAGAACTTTTTTCCAATATACAAAAAAGAAGTTTTTCAAAACTTGACGAATATTCCACATCGACTCTGATTACGAGAATCACATCCGATGTCAACCAGCTTCAGACGGGAGTTAATCTTGTTCTTCGTCTTTTTTTGAGATCGCCTTTTATAGTATTTGGTGCCGTAATTATGGCATTTTTTGTCGACGCAAAAGAGGCACTTATTTTTGTTGTATGCGTTCCGATTCTTTTTGTCATCGTTTTCTTTGTTCTTCTAAAAAGTATTCCTTTATATAAGAAAGTTCAAAAGGCACTCGACAAAGTAACTTTAAGAACGAGAGAGAATCTTGTGGGAGTGAGAGTTTTGAGGGCATTTAACGCCGAAGATGAGGAAATTGAGGCTTTTGAGAAGGAAACCGCTGAATATAAAGCTTTTCAGCTTGTTGCGGGAAGAGTCGGCGCGATAATGAACCCCGCAACATTCCTTGTTGTCAATGGGGCGACCGTCGGCATCCTATATTTCGGAGCAAAAGAAGTAAATAACGGACTTATTGAGCAGGCTACCCTTATCGCACTAATCAATTACATGTCTCAGATTCTTGTGGAACTCATCAAACTTGCCAATCTAATTATTACCGTTACAAAGTCGCTTGCGTGTGCTGACAGAATAAGTGATATGCTTTCGGAAGAACTTCCGGAATGCAGTATTAAGAAGGAAATTGCCGTTGTTGATACACTTGAATTTAAAGATGTAACGTTTACATATCCAAAGGCTAAAAAAGAGTCTTTAAAGGAAGTGTCGTTTAAGGCTAAAAAGGGCGAGATTGTAGGAATTATCGGCGGTACCGGCTCAGGCAAATCAACGCTTATCAATCTTATTTGCGGATATTACCCGGCAGATTCCGGTGAGATTTCAATAAATGAAATTGCATCTTTAGAATGGGTAAAAGACTGTGTCGAAAATCCGGAAACATCAGATTCTTCCGAGGCTTTCAGAATCATTATGAGGGGAATTACATCGACGGTTCACCAGACCGCCGTACTTTTTAACGGAACAATAGAGGAGAATCTCAGATGGGGCAAAAAGGACGCAAGTGAAAAAGAGATGGAAGATGCTTTGAAAGCGGCGTCGGCATATGAATTCGTCATGGAAAAAGATGGCGGACTTAAGGCGGAAGTAACGGAAGGCGGCAAGAACTTCTCGGGCGGTCAACGTCAGAGACTTTCGATGGCAAGATCCTTTGTGAGAGATTCGGAAATTCTCATTTTGGACGATTCAACATCGGCTCTTGACTATATCACGGAAAAGAAAGTAAGAGAAGCAATTCGCAGTATAAGCGAAGACAGAATTACTTTCATTGTTTCACAACGTGCAGCAGGCATTATGGACGCTGACAGAATTCTCGTTATGGATGACGGCAAGCTTGTTGGAGCGGGAAGTCATGAGGAACTTCTCAAAAATTGCGATGTTTACAGAGAAATCTTTAAATCGCAGTTTCCCGATGCGAATATAGAAAAGGAGGGTCAATATGAAAAGTAAGACTTTTTCCTTTTTGATGAAATACATAATTAAGAGAGGGTATCTCTTCGTTCTTTCGGTAATTTTTGCCGCTTTGGTTGTTGCCGGAACTCTTTATATTCCGATTCTTGTGGGAGACGGAGTCGATATAGCCACAGGCGCCGGAGAGGTAGAGTTTAATTCGTTAATAAAGCTTGTTGTCAAAATTTTGACGGTAATCGGAATCACCGTTATCGCGCAGTTTATTTTGAGCCTTGTCAACAACAGAATGACAGCAGATGTTGTTAAAGAAATTCGAAACGACGTCTTTGAAAAGATTCAAAAACTTCCGGTATCGTTTCTTGATGCACATCCCGCCGGAGAGACTATGACCAGAATGACAGCGGATGTCGAAACCCTGTCTGACGGACTCCTTATGGGATTTACCCAAGTGTTTACAGGTGTTCTTACGATTCTCGGGACCCTTGTGTTCATGTTTGTATTGAACTGGAAGATTGCGTTAATAGTAGTGCTTGTGACTCCCCTTTCGTTCTTTGTTGCGGGATTTGTATCCAAAAAGACGTACAGTCTTTTCGCTTTGCAGAATAAAGCCAGGGGTGAACAGGTATCGTTTATTAACGAAATGGTCGGAAACCAGAAGATTGTCAGGGCATTCGGAAAAGAAGCGGACAACGAAGCAAAGTTTAAGGAAATGAACGAGAAATTGAGAGCGGCGTCCCTTAAAGCTACTTTTTATTCGTCCCTGACGAATCCGTCAACAAGATTTGTAAATTCCATTGTCTATGCGGCAGTTACCGTGTTTGGAGCGATTGCAATTGTCGGAACAAATAGCTTAAGTGTCGGAGAACTTACGTGTTTCTTGGCGTATGCAAGCCAATATACGAAACCATTCAATGAGATTTCCGCAGTATTTACAGAATTTCAAAATGCCTTATCGAGTGCGGAAAGAATCAGGGAACTTCTTTCGGAAGACGAACTTAAAGAACCGTCTGATAAAGAGCTTTCATCAATCGATAACATTGAGTTTAAGAATATTTCATTTTCTTATAAGGAAGACCAAAAGCTTATCGAGAATTTCTCTTTTACGGCGTATAAAGGAAAGAGAATCGCAATTGTCGGACCTACGGGTTGCGGAAAGACGACTCTTATCAATCTTTTGATGAGATTCTACGATGTAAAATCAGGTGAGATTCTTATAGACAATGAGAATGTTGTGACATATTCGCGTCAGGCCTACAGAGAGAAATTCGGAATGGTTCTTCAGGAAACGTGGCTAAGAAATGCAACGATTCGCGAGAACATAGCTCTCGGTCAGGATGCCTCAGACGAAGAAATAATTAAAGCCTGCAAGGCGTGTCATGCACACAGTTTCATAGAAAGACTTCCTGAAGGATATGACACGGTTGTTACCGAGGACGGCGGCAATCTTTCGAACGGTCAGAAGCAGCTTCTTTGTATTGCGAGAGTCATGCTTCTCAATCCGCCGGTACTTATCTTGGACGAAGCCACAAGTTCAATCGATACACGTACCGAATTAAAAGTTCAGGACGCTTTTGCCAAACTTATGGAGAACAAGACAAGCTTTATCGTAGCTCACAGACTTTCAACCATTCGAAGCGCCGACACAATCCTCGTTATGAAGGACGGCGACATTATCGAGCAGGGAAGTCACGACGAACTTATCGAAAAGGACGGCTTCTACAAAGAACTCTACATGAGCCAATATTCATCGGGGACGGTTCTAATGTAACGCGGAGTGTCCCTTTGTACCAAGGAGTGTCCCTCTGTACTGATTGTTTTAATAAATTCTATAACGAAAAAGAGCGTTTTCAAAAGAAAACGCTCTTTTTTCGATACAGAGGGACACACTACGATACAAAGGGACACTCCGCGTTACATTAGAACCGTCCCCGATGAATTGTAATATTTAGTCAAAAAATGTATAATATGTTTATCTGACAAAAATGAAAACGGAGGATTACAATGAAAGTTACAGCACAAAACCCGATTATGCCGGGATTCTACCCCGACCCTTCAATATGCGCGGTGGGAGAAGACTATTATCTTTGCAATTCCACATTCGCGTATTTTCCGGGATTATCCCTGATGCACAGTAAAGATTTGGCTCACTGGGAGCAGATAGGAAACGTACTCGATCGTCATTCGCAACTGCCTCTTTCCGGAGCTGACCATTCACAAGGTCTTTTCGCACCCACTATAAGATATTATAACGGAACATTTTACGTAATCTGCACGAATGTTACCCACGGCGGAAACTTCGTTGTTACGGCCGAGAATCCCGAGGGACCTTGGTCTGAGCCCCATTACCTTGAAGATGCGGACGGAATCGATCCTTCACTTTTCTTTGATGAGGACGGAAAGTGTTATTACATCGGAACACATCCCAATCCCGACGGAGTTAAATATAACGGAGACTGGTACATTTATATAAGCGAAGTTGATACGGTTAACTGGAAGCTTGTAGGTGAGAAGAAAAATGTCTGGAACGGTGCCCTTAAAGGCTGTATTTGGCCTGAAGGTCCCCACATTTACAAAGAAAACGGTTATTACTACATTATGCATGCCGAGGGCGGAACAGGACCCGAGCATTCCGTAATGATTTGCAGAAGTAAGAGTGTATGGGGCCCTTACGAGGGCAATCCCAAGAACCCGATTCTTACCCACAGACACTTAGGCAAAGATTATCCCATCAAGTACGTAGGTCACGGAGACATCATTAAAACTCCAAACGGCGAGTGGTACATGACAATGCTTGCGGTAAGACCTCTTCAGAGATTTACCACAATGGGACGTGAAACATTCCTTGCCAAATTCACATGGGAAGACGAATGGCCCGTAGTAAATCCCGGTATCGGAATGCTT
>JAZQQI010000025.1:0-19380 GCA_045628965.1 Lachnospiraceae bacterium
ATATGCATTATCGTGTCATTTGTCTCGGAAGGTCCTAAGACCAAGAAGCAGCTTCAGAGCGAAGAGACTTTCCTTCCGCAGTGATCTTTCAGGAACAAGCAAAATAAGAGCTGCCTCTTGTGATCGGACTCACTTGAGACAGCTCTTTTTATTGGTTATGTTTGCGATTACTGTGCCGCCGGTCCGCGGTTCTCAGGCTTGTATTCGAAGAAGTAGTTAACGATGGGGACGATGAGCCTTGCATTGGGCTCGTTGAGATTTGCGTAGAAGACCGGCTTCTTCTCATCTCTGATATAGATCTGTGCGATGCTGGTCATGCCGCTGTTAATGACTGCGCGGTCAAAATTACTCCTGTCGATAACTATCGTCTCCTTTTTCCTTACGCAGGTGAGCCTGTCTTTGGTTATCTCGAGGCCGCTGATGTTTGCCTTCGCACCTTCGGCAATGCGGGAGATAAGTCTATTTGCAACCTTGGGCAGAACGAAATCGTAGAAAGGGGCGGCAACTTCAGAATACTCATTATAGATGCGCTTATATGTGCCGATACCGTATGCAGAATAACCGCTGCGCTTGAATACGTGCTTGTTACCGTCATAAGTGGTCAGCGTGAAGTTATAGTTGAAGCTCTTGCTGAAATAAATGTAGATCATTGAAGAATTGTTGAATGCTGCTGACTGAAATACAGCTATGTCATCGTACTTTACGACGTCACCGTTCATATCCACATACGTGTCGTAGAAAGTAAGGTTTTTGCGGTCTTTGTCGTAAGGAATTACCAGTTTATTCTCTGATGTATTCTCAATTGCCTGATTCTCCATATAAAACCCTCCATGGAATAAGTGCTAGCACAATAAGTAAGTTTACAGACTTCACCCTTGATTTTCAATTAGAACGGGGCCGCAGAGCCCATATCATTGGACCTCTGTACCCCGGCTTCGGACAATTATTGCCGCCTAGCGAAAATCATTTGCCCCGACAAGCGGACAATCTGAGGTTCGGCTCGCAATATTTACACACTCTTCACTCTTTTTTAGGTTGAGTTTTGTCGAAAAGATTGTAAGATAAGAACGTTATAACAAAATCCAGGAGGATATATATATGTCTTTAGTAACAACGACTGAGATGTTCAAGAAGGCTTATGACGGCGGTTACGCTATCGGTGCTTTCAACGTTAACACCATGGAGATCGTTCAGGGAATCACAGAAGCAGCAGGCGAGCTCAAGAGCCCTGTTATTCTTCAGGTTTCCAAGGGTGCTCGTGCTTATGCTAACCACACATACCTTGTAAAGCTTGTTGAGGCTGCAGTTGCAGAGAATCCTGAGATCCCGATCGCTCTTCACCTTGACCACGGTGATTCTTTCGAGCTTTGTAAGTCATGCATCGACGGCGGCTTCACATCCGTAATGATCGACGCTTCTTCCAAGTCTTTTGAAGACAACATCGCTATCACAAAGCAGGTTGTTGAGTACGCTCACGATCACGGCGTAGTTGTTGAGGCTGAGCTCGGTACACTCGCCGGCATCGAGGACGAGGTTGTTGTTGAAGCTGGTAAAGAGAGCTACACAAGACCTGGAGAGGTTGAGGAATTCGTTAGCCGCACAGGATGCGACTCGCTCGCAATCGCTATCGGTACAAGCCACGGTGCTTACAAGTTCACAGCTGATCAGTGCACAAGAAATGCTGAGGGCATCCTTGTTCCCCCGCCGCTCCGTTTTGACGTTCTTGAAGAGTGCATCAAGAGACTTCCGGGCTTCCCGATCGTTCTCCACGGTTCTTCTTCAGTACCTCAGGAATTCGTTAAGATGGTTAACGAGTTCGGCGGAGATATGCCTGATGCAGTAGGTATCCCTGAAGAGCAGCTCCGTAAGGCAGCTACACTCGCTGTTTGCAAGATCAACATCGACTCTGATATCCGTCTTGCAATGACAGGTAACATCCGTAAGTATTTCGCTGAGAATCCTTCACACTTCGATCCCAGACAGTACCTTAAGCCCGCTCGTCAGGCTGTTAAGGATATGGTTGCTCATAAGATCGTTGATGTACTCGGTTCAAACGGACAGGCATAATCATACAAAACAATTACAAAAAAGCGGTCGATACATATCTTTGTACCGACCGCTTTTTTATTGAACTTTACTTCATATTATTATAAAATGAATTTTGATGTTTGTACCCGGAGGCCGCAATGCTTTTTAATTCGTATATTTTTATCCTTGCATTCCTTCCTTTGTGTCTGTTCGGATATTTTTTTCTTAATAAATTAAATAAATACAACATTGCACAAGCATTTCTTCTCGGAATGTCTCTTTGGTTTTACGGATATTTTAACATATTTTATCTTTTTATCATTCTCGCCAGCATATTTGCCAATTTCGGTTTGTATAAGGCGATTGTCAAAAGTAGCGACAGAAAAAAATCCAAACTTATGATGATTCTCGGAGTATCTTTTAATCTTTTGCTTCTGGGAGTATTCAAATATACCGACTTTTTCATTTCCGTAACAAATTCGGTATTTAAAACGGATTTAAATCTTTTTAATATTCTTCTTCCTCTCGGAATAAGTTTCTTTACTTTCCAACAGGTTTCGTTCATAGTTGATGCTTATAAAGGCGAAATTCCCGATTACGGTTTTCTTCAATATGCATCGTTTGTCGCCTTTTTTCCGCAGTTAATCGCAGGACCGATTGTAACTCACGACGAACTTGTCCCGCAATTCAACGACCGTTCCAAAAAGAGAATAAACCCCGATAATCTTGCTTCGGGATTATTTATGTTTACGCTGGGACTTTCCAAAAAAGTTCTTATAGCCGACAAATTCTCCGAAGTCGTCAGTTACGGTTACACAGCGCCTGAAAGACTCAACTCTCTCGGTGCCTGGATAATTATTGTCGGTTACACTTTTCAAATTTATTTTGATTTTTCCGGATACTGCGATATGGCAATAGGTCTTGGCAAAATGTTCAACATCGACATTCCGATAAACTTCAATTCTCCATACAAAGCTTCGGATATCGCCGAATTTTGGGATCGTTGGCACATGACCCTGACACGCTTTTTCACAAAATATCTCTACATTCCCCTCGGCGGTAACAGAAAGGGCAAAATACGTACCTATATCAATGTATTTTTTGTATTTTTGGCAAGCGGTTTCTGGCACGGTGCAGGTTGGACTTTTATACTTTGGGGCATTCTTCACGGAATCCTTATGGTTATTACGCGTGCGCTCAAGAAACCGATTTCAAAAATCCCCGTTTTCGTAAAATGGCCCGTTACATTCCTTTTAATTAACATTACGTGGGTTTTCTTCAGGGCACCGTCAATCTCTACGGCATTATCCGTACTTAAAACTGCTTTTTCAATGAATAACACAGCCAATGACCCGGTTATTTTCAATGCTTTCAAAATCCGCGAAATTTCGGATTTGCTTTCGATAATCGATTTGGAAGAGCGTTTTCCAAACATAATTATGATTTCATTCTTTGCGATGTGTTTCGCAATTATTATGTTCTGCCCTAATTCGCACTCGCTTTTGAAAAAATTCAAACCGAACGTATTTACGCTTCTTTTGACTGTTTTCCTCTTTATCTGGAGTTTCCTCTCAATAAGCGGAGTAAGCACGTTCCTTTACTTTAATTTTTAGGAGTTTTTCGAATGAAAAAAAGCGTTCGTTTCTTAATTGTATTTTTGATTCTTTGGCTCGCGGCCTCGTTGTCATGTGCCGCTTTTGTGATATACGTCGATCCTTATTTTCATTACCATGCCGCAAAAGAAGGCAAGGGTTATATTATGGATGACCAGCGTTACATTAACGACGGAATTCTCAAAAACTTCGATTATGATGCCGTAATCTGCGGAAGTTCCATGACCGAATGTTTCAGAACAAGCGTCATGGACGAAGAATTTAACACTTCCTCCGTCAAAACCCCGTACTCCGGAGGAAGTTACAAGGAAGTGGGGCAACTTGTTCTTACTGCGTGCAAGAACAATCCTGATTTAAAAATCGTCGTTCGTGCCCTCGACTGCAATCGTTTTTTCAATACCAAAGACGAGTGCGATTACGATGAAGAAAAATATCCCACTTATCTGTACGACGACAATATTCTCAACGACGTAAATTACGTATTCAATAAGGAAGCCCTGCTAACATCCGTTTGGGATTTTCTTGGGCGAAGAGATGCTTCCAAGCCGCTTTCTTTTGACGATTATTCCAACTGGAACAATGACTATGCCTTCGGTATCGGCGCAATCAAGGGTTCTTACGGTCGCGACACGTTAACGATGCCCGAGACTCAAATTCATCTTTCCGAAGAGGATAAGGAAATCATCAATGCCAACATAAGTCAGAACGTCACCGACATTGCAGACGCTTACCCCGATGTAGATTTCTATGTTTACTACACTCCTTACAGCATTTATTACATAGACTATTTCCGTATGGAAGGTGTGTTTGACAAACAATTTGAAGCCGAAAAATATATTACTTCGCTTCTGCTCGAACACAAGAACATACATGTATATTCATTTTTCATGCAACACGATTATATTGAGAATGCCGATAATTACCGTGATTTGGCACATCACGGCCAGGTCATGAGCGATGCTCTTTTGCATTGGCTTTCAACGGGCGACGGTCTTATAACCGCGCAAAATTTCGAAGAATATTACGATGATTTGTATGAATACTATTCAAATTACGATTATGAAGCGCTTTTCGAAGACTGGTATTAATAAACTCACTTAAAAAACGTTTTCGACAACCGAAAACGTTTTTTTATTTACACTATATGCATCACTCCCAAAGGCTCATGCTTTTCAAGATACTTATCTTTGGCCGCCTCTCCGACAACGCATACGCATTTGTATATTCCGTCCAGACGCTCCTTTTCGCTCTTAAGCTTTTCCGAATCGTCTCCCCATATTAGTATTTTAGGTATTTCTTCTTCAGGCTTTTTAACCAACTGCTTCTCTGGCGGAATATACTGTTTCAAGAGTTGCTCAAGCATTGCGTATTTGACGGGTTTACTGAGATAATCCGTAAATCCCTTTGATAAGTAATTTTCTCTGGCTCCTGCAATCGCATCGGCAGTAAGCGCTATAATCGGGGTATCTTTAACGATATCCTGCTCATTCATTTCATTTAGTGTGGCTTCTCCGCTAAGTCCGGGCATCATCTGGTCGAGGAGAACGCAATCATATTTGTTGTTCTTAACCTTTTCAATGCACTTCAATCCCGAATTAACGAATTCTGCCTTAATCTTTGTGTCTCTAAGCAATCCTTCCATAACCTCAAGATTCATTTCATTGTCATCGACAACAAGTATTCTTGCAGAGGGTGCGTAAAGTGCAACTTTATCGATTTCGATATTTTTAATATATTTTTGAATTGCCTTGCTGAATTCTCCGATTGATTCATTACCGACAACCTTTTGAGGTATTTTTACCGTAAATGTACTGCCTTTTCCGTACTCACTTTCAAACGAAATCGTACCGTTCATCATTTGAAGAACTCGCTTCGTAATATGAAGTCCGAGTCCCGTTCCCTCTATGCTTCTGTTCTTCTTCTCGTCAAGTCTCTGGAAACTGTCAAAAAGTTTGTCCTTATCTTCTTCCTTGATTCCGATTCCCGTATCTTCAACGTCAAACGCATACCAAATCATGCCTTCTTCTTTACTTTCCTGCGTATAAACCCTTATATCCACATGACCTTCCTGCGTGTACTTTACGGCATTGTTTATTACGTTAAGCATAATCTGACGTATTCTTATTTCATCTCCGTACAAGCGTCCCGGAATCTGTTCGTCAACTTCGATACTGTACCCGATATTTTTCTTCGATGCACGCGGTCTTGTCATATTGACAACGTCGTTTAATACCGAAGCCACATCGTATTCTTCCGGTATGATTTCAAAATTTCCGGATTCAATCTTGCTCAAATCAAGAATGTCGTTAATTATCGAAAGCAACGTATTTCCCGCACTTCTTATGTCAAGAGCGTATCTTCTCGTCTTTGCTTCCTTGGTGTCTCGCAGAATCATCTCGTCCATTCCGAGAATTCCGTTTAACGGAGTTCTTATTTCATGCGACATATTTGCGAGGAAATCGTCCTTGGCCTTACTTATATGGGCAATTTCATTTGCTTCGACCCTGATTCCGATAAGCTGCTTAATTGTATGAAGTATTGAGCACAATAAGAATCCGAATAAACCGAATGCCATGATTGCGCCCGAGAACACACCGTTTCTGAACCACAAAAACGTTACAATCTGAATAATTGCGGCAAGCGCAAGTATAAAGAAGCCTACGATAACCATTCTGTAAGATTTGGCAAGTTTCTTTCTCATGTCGATAAAAAGAGTCGAAATCATGATAAATATGCTTATTACCGTAACAAGCGCATATTCAAAAAAGCTGTCACAAAGATTAACCTTTCCGAATATAAACAAAAGAATGCACACCGTCGAATTTGCTATACTTCCGGCAGCGGTGGCCGTTAAAAGTTTGCTGTATCTTTCATTCTGAAGAGAATTCATGAATATTAGGAAAGGCAACGGCAAAATCATTACCATAATATACGGAATATTGGCAATTACCGAAAGATTGCTCGTATAAAATTGCCTGAATATCGAGTTGCTCAGTACCCAAATCGCCCCAAGAATCGCTCCCAGAGAAAAATGTTCCATTTCAAGATATCTTTTGTATATCAATCTGTAAACAAAAGCCGCTATCAGACAGATACTTCCGAGAAGAAGGATTGATAATCCCACAAACAATTCCAAACCATATTTTTTGAGAAGGTAACCGAGTATTCCGATTCTTGTTCCTATATATGCCGAATTAACAACACCTGCATTGTATTCATAGAAGACTCTCAGAGTCTTTCCCGCATCTTCCGGAAAAACCGAAGCCATAACATATGCTTCCGCAGACTGATCTCCGAACAAATCGTAATCTTCTGTTTTCATTTGGGCTCTCAGTTCATCTTCTATATATATCTCCATATCCGTTCCGCGAAAACATATAACACTGTACTCTTTGTCAAAGTCTTCCGGAATTTTGGTTTCGAGAACAATATCTCCGTCAGTTTTTCCGGGGACCTCAAAAGGAACCCTCGTTCCGTCTTCTTTAACCTCTACCCATCCGTCATGCGGCAATTCAACACAGAGATTTCCGTTTGATGGTGTATTATGCGGCAGCAATAATTCTCCCGTTACAAAATATAATGTTATTAACAATAGAATTATGGATAATACCAATCTGACATTCTTCATACCCTTCTCTCCGTTTCGATAAGAATCCTCTTTTATAATATCATTTATAATATTTTGAGGGTTTTCGGATTATTCGCATATTTTGAGTATTTTTACGCAAAAAAACACACCGGATTTTCATCTTGAGACAAAAGCATGTCTCAAAGCGCTTTTCCGATGTGTTTTATCTTTTATTCGTCTTAAATTGGTAACCGTTACTCTGTTTCGATTATGTATTCATAATCATCTCCGAATATATACGTATAATCGTAATCCGTATTTTTTTCAGGTGCGTTTTCGTTATATTCACCATAAGATGCGTGAAGCATCTCCAGGAATTCTTCTTTCTTAGGGAAGTATTGCCATGATACCTTAACAGAAGGCTGCTTATTATATCCGTCCCAGTATGAATTCATATACGCATAATATTCATCCTCGGTTGCAAAACAATTAAGATCTGCATCCCACAAATTGACATGTCTTATATCTTCTTCGGCTATACCCTCTCCATAAAGAAGATATCCTCCGATATCCTCACAACTTATAGAACCGTCAAAGCAATATGAATAAAAGAATGTTCCCTTCCAGTCCCATCCGACGCTGTTATAGTCTTCAACAACGTAATAATACTTTCCGTCCTTTTCATAACACTCGAAGTCATCGTAAAGAGAAAAATCCGCAAGGTAATCCACAGTGTCATTTTCCTGATTAAGCATCTCTTCAAGCGTAGTATAATCTTGGGATACTTCATATATTACGGTAGTGGAAAAAGCACCCGAGCCCTGACATTCCGTCAATACTAATTCAAGTCTTCCGTTTTTGTTTAGGTCAGTGATTGCAAATAAACTCGAATAATCCAACATGAATACTCCTTCGTTATACGTGTCGTATATCGTATCATAGTAACCCGAGATGAGTTCAAGCTGACTGTCTACGCTTTTTAGTTGTCCACCGTCTTCATTTTCGACTTCGGGTGTTTCTATCGTGAATTCAGCATCGTCTGCACCGTCCGTATCGTTTTCCTGCTCCCCGTTATCATTTTGGGGCAATTCAATATCATCCTGCTCGTCATTCTTGCCGTTTTGGCTTCTGTCAGGATTATACACCTCGAATTGTAATTCCTCCGGTTCCAAAACGGGATTGACTTCTTCTGTCGGATTGATGTTTAAGCATCCGCTCAATGTCAAAACCGTTGCAATACCGGCAATCTCTATCATTTTTTTCTTCATATGCTTACCTCTTACATTTACTTTTCTGTGTATTCACGTTATTTCTTGAGCAGATTCATTCAGTATTTGTAAATGTCATCTGCCAATATCGAGAACATTATATCATATTTGTCCCTCTTCACAAAGCGTTTATCTTAATCTCTTTCCGTTTCTTCTCTCTATTATTGAATCCTTGCACTCAATTTTTACGACTTATTGTTCATGTAGCCATACATGAAATCAAAAATAAACTGTTCGCTTTTCCTGTTCATTTTAGAAGCGATGATGCATGTGACGACTTCAAATTTTTTGTCATTATTGCACTTATCTTCCACCACAATCGATTTTGCTTCATCTGACTTAAGTACATATTTTTTTAATTCATTATATTCCGATTCCATCACGGACATGTCATTGCATTTTTGGCCCAATGCGACAAATTTTTTATACTTCTTATACAGTTTTCGACAATTGATATACCTACCGCTTATTGCTTCCTCTTCTCCATTCTTTGAGCGTATTGTTCCTTTCTTGTATACAATGAATGCAAAAATCGTCGGGAAAAGCATTGCAAAAAGCACAAGAAACGCCCCGGCCGGCAAGTCTATAAACATCTCAAAAAACAATCCCACTCCAAACATAAGATATACATCGAAAGCCACATTGGCTATCGAAATCAACATTACAATCAACAAACCTACGTTAATCCGTCCAATCCTTACATCCGAACGTATATATTTCTTTCGAAAACTTTTGCTGACTTTTTTAGCGCTATCGTAATTGATTGTTTTCCTTTGAGAGACTATTGCCAATTCATTTCTGTCTTTTTCAACGTTTTTGAAAGGATCGTCCGTCATCGAAAAATCACTGAAAGAAACTTTTCCTCCGGCTTTTTCATATGAAGAAATGCAAAGACCGATTCTTGTGCCGATTCCGTTATCGCAGTCTTCTTCAATCCTTAAAATGTTCCAGCCTGTATTCCATGTTTGCCATTTTTCATCTTGCTTATAATAAAATGACGCTATATTTTTATCCTTTGAAAAATCATTGACAATCATAACCGAAACATTGTTTCCGTCAATCGTCATTATTTCACGTATCTCGCTCTTTAGTCGTCCGCCTTTTTTTGTTTTTTTGCCAACAACCGTAATCAATGTTGCATTGTCTTCTTCTTTTTTTACACCGAGAAGAACACTGTTTGCACAAGAAATCATCAATCCGGCGATATCTCCCTCATTCATTTTTTCAAACCCAATTGTCACTGATGTCGCACAAACCGGACCAAACTGTCGTTGAGTCAAAATGTTGTCTGCAAGAAAAGGATTTTTACACAAACGGTTTGTTGATATTTCCAATTCTTTGACATTCTTTAATTTCCAGCATCCTCTGCCGCTGTAATTACGCCATTGCCACGCCGTTGCCAAATCCCGGCACACTATACTATCCGCAGCAAAATCATTCATACAAATCAAATCTTCGTCCGAACTGATATCGGAAACATCCTGTGAAACCTCCAATGATTTAATACCATACTCTTTTAATATCGGAAAACCGCTTTTCCACTTCATCGGGCATATTGTAAGTTTATTTTCTGTTTCTCCGAAGTATTCATTAATGTACACATATCCATCTTCGTCCGATACTTGAATAAGACCGCTTCTTTTGTTATCCCCCTTGATTTTTCCTACCATCGTATACGATTTGTCTCTGACAAAATTCCACCTGTTCGAATCGCTTTTGGCTATTATCTGCTCAGTTTTTCCTGTATGAAGCGACATACTGTCGGCAAACAACAAATAAGAACCGTTATGTTTATACATTCTGGCACGACCATAGCAGTTTGCCGGTATCTGCCTTAATATGATTTCATTGATACCGTTCGGCTTGGCTTCGGAAAAGTCGTCAACCATTTCGGTAATTCCAATCTCATTGTCACCCCAAACTATATATTTTTTGCCGTCATCCTCGAAAAGAGATCCGTTGGGAAAATTTCCTTCTACAACACTGTGAGCCCAGGGACCGTAAAAATCGTTGGCCGAAAAAAGATTCATTTGACTGCCGCCTTCATATGTAAAAGCGACATATATTTCATCATCACAAAAAACAATACTCGGAGATGCCATCCTGCTCTTCATCGGTACCGATTCTTCATTCGTATCATTCATCAAAAAAGATGCCGTTTTCCACTCTTTCAAATCCCTTGAAACGACAATCTGTCCGCCGGGAGTCAAATCCCCGGTGGACAGAGCCATCACATAAGTGTCTTTGCAATATATAATGTCCGGATTTAATAAATCCATAGGTTCAATGCGTAAGGCATTTGTCTTCATTGTTTTTACCATTTCATAATCCTACTTGTTCTTTTTTAGCCTCCAAAGGTGCACCGCAGCAGATACACGTTCCCACCGTATCAGTGAATCTCTTTCGACATATTCATCATATCATCGCCGCCTATAGTATTTATTTTATCCAAAAGTTCGGGATACTCTTCAAATACTCCTGATGAATAATTGCCTGATTTTAATTTATAATCCATCTTTTCAAATATCAAGCCGACGATTTCTCTCAATTCAGTTCCTTTTTTTAAAAGATTTTTGGTGTTATTTTCTATGGTCTTATAATCTTTTTTCTTCTGCAGGAATTCTTTTCGTTGCTCTGCGGCTTTTTTGAACTGTCTAAAATAATAACTTATTGAATCCGAAGTCCGACTCGCATAATCATCAGCCTTGCTTTTCACGTTTGATTTGTCCAGAAGAAAAGCTGTGGATATAACCGCCGATGTTCCGGATTTTAACAGATAACGGCACATGTCTCTAGATGCTTTCCGTACCGATTTGTTCACCAAAGCTTTGTCATACGAATCCTTCAAATTCTCCTTCAGTGCCTCTAAATCGGCAATATCCTTTTCATCCGCAAGTATGCAAATTTTCGTCACAATGAGGTAATCCGAAATGATTTTTCTTTCATTATCCGAAAAGCAAATTTTCTTATCGTTTTCATCCGCGCCGGTTTGATATGCTTTGATATCGTCATTCAGCAAAGAGATTATTTTGTCGCACTTATTTTTTAAGTGTTCCGAATCAAGCCGGTCGTAATCTTTTTTCTTTATCGTAACAGTTTTTGATTTATTATCTTTTTCATCGTAAATTTCTTCTTCGTTTTCCAACCAAAACTCGTTTTGACTTCTTTGCGCCTCTTTATCTTTCAAAAATCCGAGTGCCTTTTCTCTTATTTTTCGAGCATCATCCAAAGACTTTGAAATCGCTTTTTCCGCGGAAATATTACTGCACATTTCAAACTCAGGGAAATCCTCGGGAGCTTCAAATATATCATATTCTTCAGTTTGTTTTGTCGAAATAAAAAAGTCATCGCTTCCAAATTTCCATTCACTCATACATATCTCCCAAATCCGGTTGCTCTGCCTAACGGCGTTCTCATTCTTTCGGTTTCTTCCAGTCAATCAAAAGACGCGCTCTGTTATACGCCATAACCCTCGAACCGCTGGAATCAACGTCTATACTCACTATCTGGCCCTCTTTAAGCATTTTGTTTAAATACGGATATTCTCCACGTCCGATGCAGTGGTTGGGCATGCATCCGAAAGGTTGCATGGCAAGCACTTTCTCACAGTCATGTTTTATATGTCCCAAAGCTTCCGAGCCGATAAGCCATCCGTCGCCTATAGTATAATTCTGACACACTGTATCTTTGGCCTCTTCTTTAAGTATCGAAAAAGGCTCCAATGTATAAAACCCATATTTTTTCAAAGATTTTATCATTGAATTCTGCAAGTTTTCGAAAAGTTTGATTACCATTTTGTACGCAAAACTCTCCAAACCGCCTGTATCCGTAAGATGAGAATCAAGATAATAAAGAGCATACCAGGAAAGACCGTTTGTATGACTTTCGCAATCGTTTTTTTCCAAAAAATCAATCATATCCCAGTTGCCGAGGCTGCAATACTTGATATACAATTCCCCGACTATTCCGACACGTTGTTTGCGTTTTTCCAAAAGTTCGATATGTGAAAAATCCTCGCAGATTCTGTCAAAATTCTTTTTCATGGTATGAAGAGACATATGCCGTCCGAGGCGAAAATCTTCGGCGAGCTTTTCCATCCATTCATTCCAAAGCTTTTGCGACTCTCCTTTTATCACCTCGTTAGGCCTCGTCTGATTAAGAAGAAGCATCAGAATATCTCCGTAAAACACGCTTAGCAAACCTCTCCATACCATACTTGGAGTGATTTTTAGCATATTTCCTTTTTCAAGCCCTTTTAAATTGACCGAAATTACGGGGACATCTTCAAACCCGGCCTTTTTGACAGCCTGTTGGATAAGCCTTAAATAATTCGAGCCTCTGCAAGCATCACCTGCGGAAGGCATAAGAAGTTTAACCCTTTTTGCATCGTATTTCCCCGATTTAAGAGCAGATATCATCTGCCCGGCATTGAGAATGCAGGGATAACACATATCGTTATGAATATATTTTAATCCTTCATTTACGATTCCATCCGTTTCTTCGATAATGATCGGATGGTACTCCTTTGAATAAAAAGCATATTTCAAAAGCGGATAATGCGCATCAAACATGGACGGAATCAAAAGGATATATTTTTCTCTGTCTTCGTCTTCTCTTATTTTATACATCTTTTATTTCCGATTCATCGTCATTTTCAATCTGCATTGCTTTAATCTTTTTTTGATTGGAGCAAAAAGATATTATTCCCGCTGCAACCGATGCAATCAATTCCAAAACAAAAAGGACAGCTTCCCCCAAATACAATAAGAGTTTCGAAGCAAATGTCACGGG
This sequence comes from Lachnospiraceae bacterium, assembly GCA_045628965.1. Classification (GTDB taxonomy): domain Bacteria; phylum Bacillota; class Clostridia; order Lachnospirales; family Lachnospiraceae; genus UBA3766. Next base: position 13,269 of record JAZQQI010000025.1, read on the forward strand.
ATTAAGAAACGTTGTTCCGTCCAAGTAAATCGGACTGCTCGAATTATTGATTGCTATTCCGAATACGACTCCCAAAATTACATCAAGCAAAATACCGATACCCATAATAATAAAAGCAAGTTTCAATGCTTTTTCTCTATTAACTTTTTTATAATCAACATTCAACATATATTATCCTCACCCTTTTTTATTTTTTTCTGCGATATATTTCTATTATCAGATACACACCCATAATTACCGCAGCCGCAAATCCAACAAATCCGATAGCCGGAATTCCGAGAATTTTCGGTTGCATATCAGTAAGGCAAATCATACTGGAGCTCAAAAGAATCGCAGCGGTAATTATACATACTATCACGTCTCCCGTTATTTTTTCAAATCTCTTAACAAGATTCTCCGCATCTACAATTTCAACATTTAATTTGGTATTGCCCTTAATGATTGTCTTCATCGTATCCGCCGTCAGAGACGGAATCACAAGCGCTTTTTTGGCAGAATCGTAAATGCTTGCCGCATTGTAAGCCAACTCTTTTTTGAGATCAAAATTGTCTATAAATTCGTCCATCACTCTGCCGGTGAAAAGTTCGACCATATTTACATCCACGTTAAGCTTCGCCACAACACCTTCGATTGTAATAAGTCCTCTGACAAGCATCGAAAAGCCTTCGGGAAGCGAAATGTTATGCTTGGTGGCGAGCACAATGACATCATCAAGGAGTGCTCCTATATCAAGTTCTTCAAGGCTTGACGAACAATATTTCTCCATTATCTCATCAATATCCGAAAAGAGTTTGGTATGATTGATTTCGCCGTTAATCTTACCGAAGGAAAGAACCGCTGTTTTCATAAGATTTACATCTTTTCTGGATACAGCCGTAATTGCCGTTCTTATTATGCCTGCCTCTTTCTTTGAAAGACGTCCGACCATGCCCATGTCGAGCCAAACAATCCGGCCTTTGTCTATAAGTATATTGCCCTGATGCGGGTCCGCATGGAACAATCCGTCATCGATAACCTGTTTCATATAATTGGTTACGAGTTTGAGGGCAATCTCTTTTCTGTCATATCCATTTGCATCGATTTTTTCGAGATTGCCGATTGAAAAGCCCTCGACATAACTCATTGTCATGATTCGCTGCGTGGTTAATTCTGTCTCAATTATCGGACAGGTAACATATTTGATGTCTTTCATGTTGTTATAAAACTCAACAGTGTTGCCTGCTTCGATTCTGAAGTCAAGTTCGTCTCTGGAAACCTCCTCAAGTTCATGAAGAACCATGTTGAAATCTATGGTATTGTTGACAGGCGCAAGTTTAAGCATGTTTGTTGCTTTTGATAGAAGTGCAAAATCTTTCATCATAATATCTGCCACATATGGTCTTTGCACCTTTATAACAGCTTTTCTGCCGTCCTTAAGCGTCGCAGCATGAACCTGCCCTATTGACGCCGAGCCAAGCGGTTTTTCTTCAATCGACTCAAATACATCTTCGATTTTTTTGCCGAGTTCGTTTTCAATTTCACCTCTTATGACCTCAATCGAAAGGGGCTTAACCTCAGCCCTTAGCATCTCAAGTTGTTCGCAATACTCCTTTGGGAGCACATCTGTTCTCGATGACATGATTTGGCCTATTTTTATAAAGGTTGGTCCCAAATCTTCAAGTATTTTGCGTAAGGTTTCGGGGGTAAGCCCGTTTTTTACTATTTGATACTTTTTGATGACTCCGATTATCTCTTCAAGACGTTTGGACTCATCAAATAAATCTCTCGGTATTTTTTTTAGATTGAATTCTTTCATTGTTTTCATTATTTATCTACCCCCCTTTGTTATTTCTGCGGTAATTTCGATTACCGTACTTTCGGGAGTATCCGTAATGCTCTTTTTAGAATCAAGCTCGTCTTTGTTTCCGTTCCATCTGAGCTCTTCATTGTCCACATGCCCCATTCCGAGGACCTCTTCTCCCCTTCTCAAAAGGTCCTTGATTTCATCATTTTGCGAGTCAACCGTTCCGAGCCCCGCAATAATCATATCCTTTGATATTTCTTTAATACTTTTCATAACTCCTCCCAATTAATAACAATTTATTGCAACATTGTTTATTTCTTCAGCAATTATTTCATCAAGTCCGAGGCCTCCTATGTGTCCGAAATTTGCGAGAACGCGAACGGACAAATTCTCATTATTCGCCTCTTCGACAAGTTCACTCACTGTTTTGGTAGATGCCACTATATCCGTCTCCCCCTGGATGATACGATAGGGAATTTCAACTTTTTTCAGGATTTCCGAAACATCGCTTTGCAAAACAGCATCCCATAAAGAATTATTCTTTTTACATCCGTTAATTCCGATAACCGCCAATTTGTCTTTCAGGCGATAGTCAGGGCTCTTGAAAACATCCTTGAATTCGAGGCCGTTCGGATCCTTTACCGTATTTTTATTGTAATAACCTTCCGTATATTTCATAATCGCATTTGAAACAAGTCCCGTTTCCTTTTTGGAGCAGGATTTCGGATTAATCTTTTTTATGGCATCAAGTTTCTTTTTCGGAATGTCCGATTTTTCGAGGCATGAAATCACTTCATCATTCAAAAAGGAATTCTTCACAATTTGTCCGAACGCAATCACGCCGTCAACCATATAAGGGTATTTGCCCACATAGTTTGCGCTGATTTCCGAGCCCCAGGAAATTGCATAAAGAAAAATCTTGTTTCCCGGGAATAAAACCCGTATTTCCTTAACAAGATCATTGGTCATTTCCACATAAGAGTCAATCGAATATGTATCGTCAATTGTTCGGTTATTGACCCCGGAGCCGAGTTGGTCCCAACATACCAAAATGAAATGATCCGTATACTCTTTGTGAAGTCCTCTGCTTCCTACATAAAAAGGAAAAGGACTTCCCGGTCCGCCGTGCAAATTTATAACCACCGGAAGATCTTTCGATTTACCTTCTATCGATACCTTCTGGGCAATTCCCTGCAGGTAAAAAGTCGCTATTTCCGATATTTCATAATCCAATTCTTCTTTTTTTCTGCTCATAAAAAACAAACCCCCTTACATTATACAACTTCTTCGTTTTACAGTCTTCATCCTTTAATCATTATTCAATAAACCAAACGACGGATAAAGCATATAATTATCTTATATTATATACCACAAGGAGAAAATTATTATGAATTTAGCAGGAATTTATCAGGTTTATTCTGTTATGGTTTATTTTGAAGACAGTCCCAAAATGATTTCAAAAGAAGATAGAATCAATATGATTAACGCTTCAAATGTCGACGCACGCGAAAAGCAACAGGAGCTTATGATTGCAAACGGACTGATGATATACGAAAAATTCAAATAAAATTTTCCGTTACAAACAAAAACGATATTACCGTATAATATTTCGCGGTAATATCGTTTTTTTGATATCAAAATCCCATCAAGTGTCCGACAATGTATACGCCGTACGCCGCAATCCATGCGATTGCGCATTGTCTGACAATCATTATTGCCGCAAACCGCTTACCAAGTTCACGTCTTACTGCAGCTATAGCCGCAACACAAGGTGTATACAATAGCGAAAAGACCAGGAAGGACATTGCCGAAAGAGGGGTGAATATCGAATTCAACCCTTCGCTTCCCGCTCCGACAAGAACATTTAATGTACTGACAACACTCTCTTTGGCAACAAATCCGGTAATCAGAGCTGTTGCTATTCTCCAATCCCCGATACCCATCGGCTTAAATATCGGAGCAATAATACCACCTAAGGTTGCCAAAATACTTGATGCGGAATCCGTTACAACATTCAGTCTTATATCAAAATTTGTCAAGAACCAGATTATTATAGAAGCATAAAAGATTACTGTAAACGCCTTTGTCACAAAATCCTTTGCTTTCTCTCCTATAAGCATCATAACGCTTTTGGGCGAAGGAAGTCTGTAATTGGGAAGTTCCATAACAAAAGGAACCGGTTCTCCCTTGTATATCAATTTGGTCGTAAACGCATAAATTATTCCGATTGCCATGCCTGCAAGGTAAAGACCTATCATTACAAGTGCAGCCTTATCCGGGAAAAAAGCAGCCGTAAACACTGCGTATATCGGAAGTTTGGCGGAACAGCTCATAAACGGTGTCAAAAAAATCGTAAGTTTTCTGTCTCGGTCGGAAGGAAGGGTTCTTGTCGCCATAATTGCCGGAACCGAACAACCGAATCCCATAATAAGCGGCACAAAACTTCGTCCCGACAAACCGAGTTTTCTGAGGAGTCTGTCCATTACAAACGCTACTCTCGCCATATATCCGCTGTCTTCCAAAATTGAAAGGAAGAAAAAGAGCACCACTATAATCGGAAGGAAACTAAGCACGCTTCCAACGCCGTTAAAAATACCGTCGATAATCAAAGAATGCACAACTTCATTGATTCCATAAGCCGTAAGACCTTTGTCCACAAGCATAGTAATCCAATCTATCAAAATTTCCATCCACTCGGAAAGAAGTTTGCCTATCACCGAAAACGTCAACCAAAATATCAGTGCCATGATACCGATAAACGCGGGTATTGCCGTATATTTACCTGTAAGGACCTTGTCTATGTTGACACTTCTTTTGTGTTCTATACTCTCATGCGGTTTGACTACAGTTTCTTCGCATATTTTTTCGATAAATGCAAATCTCATATCTGCCAGAGCCGCATCTCTGTCCGTACCACATTCCTCTTCCATTTGGCTTATAATATGTTCAAGGGCATCTTTTTCATTATCATCAAGTCCCAAACGTTCAAGAATCGATTCATCCCTCTCAACAAGTTTGGTTGCCGCAAACCTAAGCGGGATTCCGGCCTTCTTTGCGTGATCCTCAATAAGATGTACTATTGCGTGAATGCATCTGTGAACCGCTCCTTCTCCCGGGCCGTTTTCATCACAGAAATCCACCCGTCCCGGTCTTTCTCTGTACTTAGCCACATGAACAGCATGCTCGATAAGTTCTTTGATACCTTCATTTTTGGCTGCTGAAATAGGAACAACGGGTATTCCGAGAAGTTCCTCAAGTTTGTTTACCATGATGGTACCGCCGTTTTCTCTGACCTCGTCCATCATGTTAAGTGCAAGAACCATAGGAATATTCAATTCGATAAGTTGCAACGTCAAATACAGATTTCTCTCAATATTGGTCGCATCAACTATATTAATAATTCCCTTCGGTCTGTCATTCAAAAAGAATTCTCTTGTTACGATTTCCTCATTTGTATAGGGTGACAACGAGTAAATTCCGGGCAAGTCCGTTACATTGGTGTTTGAATGATTAATAATTGCTCCGTCTTTTCTGTCAACAGTTACCCCCGGGAAATTGCCCACGTGCTGGTTAGAACCGGTCAATTGATTAAACAATGTTGTCTTTCCGCAGTTTTGATTGCCTGCCAATCCGAATGTTATCATTTCGTTATCGCGAAGCTCGTCACCTTCCTGTTTTACATGAAACACGCCCATTTCGCCGGTACCGGGATGGGCAACGGATTTGATTCTTTCACGGCTTCTCTTTGCATCATGCATGTCATGAACATCCGTAATGGAAATAAACGAAGCATCATTCTTCAAAAGAGTCAGTTCATACCCGCGTACACGAAGCTCCAAAGGATCGCCCATAGGTGCCGTTTTTACAAGAGTGACCTCCGTTCCGGGTGTAAGTCCCATATTAAGTATATGTTTTCTGAGTGCGGTATCGTCACATTCAACTTTATCTATAATCGCGTCTTTTCCTATTTCCAATTTATCAAGTGTCATTTGTAATTTGTCCGACATACGAACTCCTTTCGTGGTTAGTCCTTCCTAACTCCATGGACATAATACCACACACTTTTTTTGATTTCAACCTTTTGTTTAAGATAACAAGCGGGAATTCTCGGTTCTTCAAGTGCCGAGATGAAAGCGAAAAATAAAGTTCATACTTGAAAAGCGAACGCCCGTTCGATATAATATAAGCATGAACAGAGCTATCAAATATCGAATATATCCTACAACTGAACAAGAAATAAAGTTTCAAAAAACATTCGGGTGTTGTCGTAAAGTGTATAACTTGATGCTTGATGATAAAATCAAAAGTTATGAAAAAACAAAGACATTC
>JAZQQI010000026.1:0-24306 GCA_045628965.1 Lachnospiraceae bacterium
CGAGTGGTACATGACAATGCTTGCGGTAAGACCTCTTCAGAGATTTACCACAATGGGACGTGAAACATTCCTTGCCAAATTCACATGGGAAGACGAATGGCCCGTAGTAAATCCCGGTATCGGAATGCTTACGGATACTGTTGAAATCGATTTGCCGGAGTGGAATCCTTTGACGGATCCAAACTCATACACGAGCCGTACGAACAATAAGACGACGATTCCGGGAACCGATAAGGATTATAAGTTTGCCGATATGAAAGAACTTGGCGATGAGTTTTTATTCCTTAGAAATTATCCTTCGGATATGTATAAATTGGACGAAGAAGGCCTTAAACTCAAGGCTTTCGCCGACGAAATCAAGGCTGTGGCTTCACCTTCCTACGTAAGCATCAGACAGCAACATCATTACTTTACATCAAAGACTGTGATTGATGCTTCAACAGTCTCTTCCGGAGAGACTGCGGGAATTGTTCTTCTTCAGAACAACCTTTATAACCTTCGCGTGGAGGTAACCGACGGCAATTGTAACATGATTCTTTGTCAGGACGGTAAAGACGAAACAGTGGGAAGCGTTGCTCTTTCAGATGTTGCAAAAGGAAACGACGTGGAACTTTCTATTGTTGTGGAAGGTCTTAACACAAAGGGTTATGCCGGAGATAAACTTCTCGGCGAGGCAGGGGTTTCGAACCTTTCCACAGAAGTTGCGGGCGGTTTCGTAGGATGTTGCATCGGTATGTATGCTTCCGGAAACGGCAAAGACGGCGGATATGTAACATTTAAGAAATTGTCATACAAACATAATTAATTGAAAAAGGAGTATTCCGAACGGGATACTCCTTTTTTTATCTTAAGCTTCTTTCCAGTTTTGTTTCTTTTTGAATTCTCTCGGAGATTCGCCGTAGTATTTACGGAATGTTTCGCTCATGTAGCTTGCACCGGAGAAACCTGTTTTAAGCGCGATTTCCGACATTGACAAATCACTCTTTCTCAAAAGGTCCGCAACCTTTCCGACTCTGAATCTCGTAAGATTCTCGATGGGAGTCTGATCGGTGTATTTGTGGAAAAGGTTATTGCAGAAAGTCTGGCTTATGTTGCCGGCAGCGGCAATATCCTCGAGTGTAATCGGATTAACGTATTCTTCCTGGATGAAAGCGAGCATATTCTTTACGATGGTTACCTGAGTGTCGGAATATCTGTAATTTTCATCCTTTTCGTAAGATGCACATCCGTTCAGTATGCTTTCCCAGATTTCAAAATACTGCTTTGTGATGAGAAACTCATTGTCGATGTAATCGGGAAGCTTCATCATGTCGTCGTAAATCTTTTTGCCGACGGGGTCCGAACTTGTGAAATGAAGATAAAAAATATTATTGTTTTCCGTAACCGATTTGATATACTTGCTTTCAACAATGTTTGAAGCACAAAGAATACGAGGGTGAAAAACGCAGATTACGTAAGGTACTCTTTCTTTTTCCTTCGGAACGCTGTAATGGATGATGTCCGAATTGACAACAATCGTGTCGCCGGCATTTAACATTATTTCCTTGCCGTTTATGGAATAAGCCATGCAGCCGCTTTCTACGGAAAGAACTTCGATGTCGTCATGATAGTGTGGATCGTTTGCCCAGGTTGAAGAGGGCTCAATCCATCCTCTGTGAATGTATGAAGGGAAATTCGGGTCGTTATAGTTAACCATTTCCGAACCGTTAACCCTTTTTTGGATAAAACCTTTCCATTCTTCAATCATATATGTATCTCCTTAAAATGTATTTAATATAAAATTGTCATAAGTATATAATATACTAAATTATAACAGATGCAATAGATTTGGTAAAATTGTTATAAAGAAATGTAAAATAACTTGTATTATTTATCAATAAGAGGTGATATATTATCGAATAACCTTTGGAGTGTTAAAAATATCCCAAACCGTGCTCGAAAAAACTGACAGGAGGATACAAAAATGGATTACGTAATAGAATTAAAAAATGTGGACAAAGAATTCAAAGTGCTTAACAGACACGAAGGCTTAAAAGGCAGCTTTCAGGATTTGTTTTCACGTGATTATAAAATAATAAAAGCCGTAAATAACGTATCAATGACGATAAAGCCGGGCGAAATCGTCGGATACCTCGGACCGAACGGTGCCGGAAAGTCAACGACAATCAAAATGATGACAGGAGTTTTACAACCTACGCACGGAGAGATTCTTGTAAACGGACGCGTTCCCTATAAGAACAGAACGGCAAACGCCCAGAATATCGGAGTCGTATTCGGACAGAGGTCACAGCTTTGGTGGTCGCTTCCGTTAATCGAATCTTTTAAGCTTTTGAAAGACATATACAAAATAAGCGACAAGGATTATAACGACATGCTGGCTTTATACGAGTCCCTTGTGGATATCAAGGAGCTTTATTCGAAGCCCGTAAGACAGATGTCTCTCGGACAAAGGACGTTAAGTGATATTTTGGCGGCATTTCTTCATAATCCGCCCATTGTATTTCTTGACGAGCCGACAATAGGTCTTGATGTATCGATGAAAGCAAAAATCAGGAATCTGATTAAAGCTCTCAACAAGGAAAAGAACACGACGGTTATCCTGACAACACACGATATGGGAGATGTTGACGCTCTTTGCGAAAGAATCGTAATTATCGATAAAGGAACGATGCTTTATGATAATGACATTGAGCATTTGAGAAGCTTTTTCGGTGCATACAGAACACTTATGGTAAAAACAAACAAGCATCCCGAAGATGTATCGGATGAAGAGAAAAAGACGCAGCTTGAAAACATCGAAAAAATGATTCGCACCCAATTTCCCGATAAGGAATTTACGTTCGGAGAGGAAGAAGGCTGGTATTCCATACTTCTTGACGAATCAAAAATTCATTTGATGAAAGTTTTGTCATACCTTCAGGAACAAATGAAGATTTATGACGTACGTCTTGAGGAAATCTCGACGGAAAGCGTAATAAGAAAGATTTACGAGGATGCTGAGAATTTAAAGAAGCAGGATGGTTCTTCGGAGGACAAAAATGAGAATTAAAGCATGGGTTGCGCTGACCAAAGCCTCGATAATGGATTTTATGCAGTTTAGGTTAAGCGCATTTGTAATGTTACTCGGTAACATCATATATTTGGTGGTTATATATAACCTTTGGAAAGCAATTTACGCATCGGTGGATAACGGAGTCGTAAACGGAATGACTTTTAACGACACGATGATTTATCTTGTTCTTGCATCGGCGCAGTTTACGTTTATGGAAGCGTATCTTGTTTGGGATATGGGTCGTTCCATCCAAAGCGGAAAGATTGTTTTGGATTTGCTGAAGCCGATTCCCATTGAGCAGTATAAGCTTTTCGGTCTTGAGGGCGGAAATATCGCGGCTTTTGTCGTAACCTTTATTCCGACGTTCATTATTATTCAGATAATAACAAAAGGCGCAATCCCGATGGGAATCAATCTTTTGTATTACCTTATTGCGGCAACGCTCGGTATGTTAATTAACTTTTGCGTGGACTTTTTTGTGGGAACGATATGCCTTTACACAGAGTCAACATGGGGCGTTAACATTATGAAGGAAGTAGTTGTTCTGTTTCTTTCGGGTGCGACCGTACCGCTTGCGTTTTTTCCGGAAAAACTCAAGGCAATTGCGATGTTTTTGCCGTTTCAGGCGATATACAATACACCTCTTACGTTTTTGACATCAAACGATTTGACGACACTCGAATCGCTAAAAATGATCGGAACACAGTTAATTTGGGTGGTTGTTTTGTTTGCGATTGCGAAGCTTTTTTGGAAGTTGTCGGAAAGAGTTATTACGGTAAACGGCGGCTGATATGACGGCTTTTACCCTACAGAGAGAATAAAAGGAGATGATAACCTGTGGGCAGACTTGGATTTTACATAAAAATATACAGAAAAATAATAATTCAGGACATAAAGAGCAAGATGAGTTATCGCTCGGACTTCATAATATCCATGATCGGTATGATTCTAACGGACGCTTCCGAGCTTCTTGCATTTTATATTATGTTCCTTAATTTCCCGAGCGTATGCGGATGGACGTATCACGAAATGCTTTTCCTGTACGGCTTTTCGCTAATGGCGCTTACTCCGCTTCAATGTCTTTTTGACAATAACTGGCATTTGAGACATTACGTGTATGACGGAGATTTTATCAAATACTGTTTCAGGCCGATTAATATTTTTTTCTATTACATCTCGGAAGATTTCGATACGAAGGGAATCGGCCAGTTGGCAGTGGGTCTTGGTACGGTTATTTTCGCATGGACGAAACTTAATTTGCCGGTAACGTTCCTTTCGGTGGCTGCGTTTATAGTAGCGCTTGTTTCGGCATCACTTTTTATGGTTGCCATTATGAATATTGCGGCAGCATCGTGCTTTTTCCTTACAAATTCCGGATATGTTATGGTTACAATGAACAAATTCCGAGATTATGCAAAATATCCGATAACGATATTTTCAACGTTTTTCAGATTTATATTTACGTTCATTATTCCGATTGCATTTATTGCATATTACCCAAGCCTTGTGGTTTTAAGACCGGAAAATATACCGTTTTTGACATGGTTTTCACCGGTGTACGGAATAATTTTCTTCTACATTTCTTACAAAATATGGATGCTCGGTGCCGGCAAATATTCCGGAACCGGTTCATGAAAAAAGCGCCTTCGGGCGCTTTTTTAGATACAAATGTAATAATTTACAAAAGTGTTTTTATCATTGTCAAAGATTCAATGTTTGCAAAAAGCATATCTTTAATCGAATCGTCCGCGGGTGCCTGGTCCGGAACGAAAATTACATTAAGTCCCGCCGTATAGGCACTTCGTACACCGTTTGGAGCATCTTCCACCGCATAACAATCGGACGGAAGAGCGAGAAGTTCTTTACACACGTATTCGTAGATGTCCGGGGCGGGCTTGCCGTTTTTGACCATGGTCGCACAGATGATTTTTTCGAAACGACCGTTGATTCCGGTCATTTCGAGGTATTTGGTGGTTCTGTCCAAATCAGTGGCGGTTGCAATTGCCGTTGTAATTCCTTTCTCATTCAGGTAATCGAGTGTTTCCACAACGCCCGGGCGAAGTTCGACGCCGTACTTTTCAATATGTCCTTCGACATACTCTTTTCTTCTTTTGCGAATCAAATCATAATCAAAATCCTCGCCGTACCAGTCTTGAAACTGCCTCGGGGCGAAAGGACGTCCGAGGGAGCGAAGCATCAATGCACGTTCATCGGACAATTCGTAGCCGTAATCGGCAAGGGCCATCGGCCAATATTTTCTGTATAGTTTCTCAGTATCGATAAGTGTACCGTCAAGATCGAATATTACATTTGGTTTGCTCATTTTTTCTCTTTCTGATCCCTTGGGGACGGAGTTAGTGGCTCAAAAAATGCGCCACAAACCTCGTCCACTCAATGTACTTTTGCATAATATTATAGACATAAAAAAAGAAATGAGCAACCCAAGAGCTCCCCAAGAGAAAGACCGTTTGACGGGTAACTGTATAGCCGTTAAAATAAAATGAGGAGATTAGAAAAGGAACAGAATTTTGAAATAAAGACAGAAGGGTAAAATACAAGATGAATATTGCCATTTGTGATAACGAAATCTTCTTTTTACGGCAAATGGAAGAAGTAGTTAAAAGTAATCAATTGATAGATTCCATCGAATCCTTTTCAGATATGAACGTGTTCTTTGAAAAACTTGATTCAGGTAAAAAATATGACATAGTTTTCATGGATATTGAATGGAATAATGATTCGAAAAACGGTATAAATTACGCATCGCAAATAAACAGAAAACAATCTGATATTCAAATTATATTCATTACTGCATTCAATGATATTTATTCTGAGAATATTTTTTTTGAGGAAATTAATCTATGCGGGTACTTAAAGAAACCGATTAACCCACAGTATTTGAATATTTTGTTGGTGAAGGCTAAGACTATTTTAGATAGCAGAGAAAATGATATTTTAACAATTAAAAATAACGGACAGATAGAAAAAATTAATATCGGTAAAATCATGTTCCTTGAAAGCAAAGGTCACAAGGTTACTATTACCAAAACAGACGGAGTTTCGTATATATATGATAAATTGGATGTTCTTCAACAAAAACTGGGACGGAGATTTTTGCGTATACATAAGAGCTATTTGGTTAACATGGACTACATTTCGCAGCTTGAAGGAAGAACAGTCAGTTTAAATTCTGACAGAGTACTTCCGATAAGCAAATCCTCTTCGAAGGAAGCAAAAACGACTTATTTGAGATACTTAAGAGATAAAATCAGGGAGATTGACAAATGATTGGCGTACTTACTTTTTTGATTTCATTTTTACTGTTTTTTGCCATGATTTTAATAACTTATTCTGTTTTTGAGAGCAAAAAAGACAAGAATATTTTTATTGATGCTTTGTGGGGCCTTGGTGCGGTATTCCCTCTTCTTGTGGTTAAATTTATATACAAAGACATACAAGTTATAAATACTATCTGTTTGATAGGTGTAGTAATTGTTGATTTTGTGATGCTTAATTTCCGTAGAAAAGGGAGGATTTGGGAAAAGGTATTACTTATTCTATTAAATGAAATATCCTTGTTTCTCGGGGAAATGTCGTTACTTTTGATTTTTAAAAAACAAATATTGGAATTGGAATCTTGGAGTTTCTCGAATCCTATTGTATATGTGCTGTTTACAGTCGACGGTTTGCTTGGAGTGACGATATACTATATAGTTTCCAGCGTGTGGAAGAAAATAAGAAGTAAAAGACTGTATTCACTAAAACGTGGTATCGTTTTTATGTTTTTTCCATTGAGTCAACTTATGTTGTTATATTCATATAATGTGTTTTCTTTTCGTGAATATGCTGATATAGATTTTGCAATGATAGTCGGCATTCTTTTATGTGTTTTGGCCGATTTACTTTTGCTTGTCACCATATACAATCAGGATAGAATTGAAGAAGCAAGACATAGAATTGACGAATTAAATCATGCTTGGAATATCGAAAAGGAGTATTACCGTGATTTGGCAGATAAGCAGGAAGAATTAGGTAAAATTCGACACGATATGAATGCTCAGTTCATCGTTTTGCGTGATATGGCTAACAAAAATGATATAGAAGGTATTAATTCCATGATTGATACTTTGTCATCATATATAGGGTCAACTAAAGCCAAAGTTTATTGCAGTGATTCCACGATAAACGCGGTAATGAACGAGTATGAAAGTATCTGTATTGAAAAGAACATCGAATTGAAGTATGCATTGGGGGTAAAAGAATCACTGGAACTGGATCCGGTTGTTACTTGTAGTGTATTGAGTAATGTCTTGAAAAACGCAATAGAAGCGACAGAAGTTTTGGAAGGAGATAAATCAATTACTCTGAATCTTGGAACAAAAGGCGGATATTTTCATCTTGTAGAAACCAATCCTTATAACCCCGATTTCAAAAAGAGCGGTCATAAAGGTTTGGGAATAGAGATATTGAAAGGAATCGTTGAAAGGCTTGACGGTGAGATGATTTCAAATGAGTGCGATAAGGAGTACACCATAGAATTATCCGTTAAGAATGTTAAAAAAGATTTCAAGATTATGAAGTGATTCCCCGGTCCACCCACTTCCCGGAGCCCAAGAAAAGAAAGACGTACGCAAACGTCTTTTTTTGTTGTATTTTTGCCCGTTTTTGACTAACAGATTATATATTAATTGCAAACGTGTGAAAATATAACGGAGTACAGAAAAGTGATCCCTTGGGGACGGAGACAGAAATTCAAAAAATGAGCCGCTAACCCCGTCCCCAAGAGTTCAATGTTGGAAAATTTAATCGTACATAAGGAAAGAGATATTCAAATAAATAAACTGAGCATTTATATTTGATAATTTTTGAGCATTCTTATTATATAATTTATATTAACATTTATTACTATATTTATAAGGAGATAATATGAATAAAATAAAAGCTAATAAGGAAACCGTTGAAAACAGTGAAAAAAAAATAATAAATATGATTAAATGTTATGAAACTGAGAAGAACATATTAAACCAACTTATTAAAGCTTATACTAACAGAATACTGTCACATTATAATATAATTTCATATTGTTCGAAGTTTAAAGAGCCCAACATTAATTCAAAGAGTAGAATAAGTGTTGGAAAAAAACCGAGGAAAATCGGATCTATTCTTGATTACTTCTATGTTTATAGCTCAGGTTGTACTTCTGTCAATTATTCTCTACATCCCTCATCTTCAAAACTATTAAATGAACAAGTTGCACATTTACAAAATTCGTACAGTTATTCAGGAGTTATTGTTAGTACAATTTTAAAAGATTTCTGTCACAAATATGACATCGGTATTGAAGAGATTGATATGCAAAATGCAGAGAACATTATTTGTGACTATATTCGTAAAGATGGTGGCGTTGTATTAAGTGAGGAATACTCTTACTATTCTCCTTTTGAGCAATATCACAGAGGTTATGACGAGCATAAAGCAATGGGAATGTTTATACCCCAAATGTACGAGATTAAATATAGTGAAGAAAAGTTTTATGAAATAGGAAGATTGTTCCATCGTCAAATATTTGAAATTGGAAAAGAATTTTATTATAAAATCAGGAGTTCAGAGTTAATTGACGAACTTCACATTGGTGAAATTACAAAAAAGAGGTGTGGGGAAGAATCATTCTCGAGTCTTGGTTATAAAGATTTGGATTCATTATCTCAACAAATTGGAGTATTATTTGCCTTATTGGAGAGAAAAAAAGGACTTACGGAGGATGATTTTAACGCAGGATTACCTATGGATGAATATGAAATCTATTTTAAAGAGACTCAAGAAGGATTTAGTGTTTACGTTTCAATGAATACCTCTTTTAGTCAGGCTATAAGAGATAGACAAATTAATCTAGAATCGTTAGCGAAAAAACAGAGTTTAAAGGAGTGGTGATAAATGCCTATTGAAATTACTAAACTTGCGTGTGAAAGCTGTGGAGGAAGTTTAAATCCTTTGAAAGGGCAAAAATTTTGTTATTGTGCCTTTTGTGGTTCATCGTATTATGTTGACTATGGAGATACCTTTAATACAACTCCTCAAGCCCCCAAAATGCGACCCACAGAGGCAAATGAGCGTCTCTCAGCCGATTATGAAAAAGTAAAAATTAATACATTATCAAATTTTTTGGATAGGGTACTTTTAAACTATGAGTTAATTGATGAGGGGTATTGCGATGAAACCACCAATTTTTCAAGAATATATTTTATAGTAAGGAATAATACTCTATTTATTGTAGAACAAATATCGCAACTTCATGTGTATGAAGGTAAAATAAAACGTGAAGATGACAGACATATTCTAACTACGAAATATTTATGTACATATTCGACAGATGCGAATAAAAGTAAAAAAATTGACTGTTCGTATATTGAAAAAGACTATGCTATTAGTATGAATGACTGTGGAAGGCTTTTGCTAAAAACTCAAAAATCTTCCTTTGAGGTGCGCTTATTATCAAGGTATGTTTCTGAGTATGTTAACTGTGTGGAAGTAATTGAAAAAAAACTTATTAAACTTTCCAAGAAAATCTAAGAATGGGTTTCATTGTAATGACGCATACAGCAAAGCAGGCTGCCTATTGACAGCCTGTTTATTCTATGCAAAAATCTATGCACACATTGAACTATGGTAATTTAATAACCCAATCATGATGTTCTTCATCAATCCTTAGGGTTTACACAAAATAATTTACACTCTCACAGAAAGTTTATTATTTATTAAATAATTAAATTTCATTATAAATTATAATGATTTATTATTAATTTTGTGACCACTTTCATATAATGTGCAATCTAGTCTAAAACCATCTTTGTATAATTCATAATCTAAATCATTTGTAATTGTTTTTGATACTATCTCGCCTAAGTAAAAACTTTCTATAGTATCTAATTCATCAACACATTCTGTTGTAGGTAATGAATCAACTATGAATGAAGCATATATTTTCATACCAAATGGTAAATTTTCATAATTTTCAAAAGAAAAATTAAAGTAATTATCTTCATTAGTAATTATTGAAGAAAGAATTTCATCAGCTACAGTTATTTTTTGACCAGTTGCGTCATATATTTCATCTGACTTAGTTTTATAATAACTAACTATTTCACATTCATTGACCATAACATCATCAAAAAATAGTTTTTTAGTTAATTCTAAATCATAAAATAAATCATTGGAATATAATCTGGAAGGAA
This sequence comes from Lachnospiraceae bacterium, assembly GCA_045628965.1. Classification (GTDB taxonomy): domain Bacteria; phylum Bacillota; class Clostridia; order Lachnospirales; family Lachnospiraceae; genus UBA3766. The sequence continues at coordinate 10,285 of JAZQQI010000026.1, forward strand.
TACTAGACAAATCATCAGCAACCATATTTGAACAATAATCATTTACAATTTTTTTTCTTAAATTTTCATCAATTATATCATGATTAAAAGTTAATGTAACCAATACTAAACCATCTCTAATGTAGTCTTTTGAATAATGTTGAGATAATTCCTCGTTATTATTATATAATTCTTCTGCTATTTCATCTATTTCAGCTAATTTAGCATATACCTCTTCTTCTGTTGCCATTTCTGGTTTATAATCAGCTAATGACATTGGTTCAATCATTTTTTCTGGTGCATTTTCTAAAAGATATTCTATTGTATAATCTTCTGGTTTAACAACAACTTCTTCTTTTACTTCTTCAGTTGGTTCTACTGTTGGTTCTTCAGTAGGTTCTACTGTTGGTTCTACTGTTGGATCTTCTGTATTAACATCTACATCAATTCCATATTGTTGTAATGCTTCAACATCTTCTGGAGTACATCCTGCTAATGCTGATGCGCCTAAACCTGTAGCTAAACCAATTGCTGCTATTTTTCCTTTTAATTTTTTTAAGTTTTCTTTACTCATATTTCTTTTTCTCCTTCGTAATTTTCCATATCAGATGAAGGGCAAAGCAAATGTTGTCGCTCCGATTATTGGAAATCTTTTATTTTTCGTAATCTGTATTATTTTTGCACGTTTATAAATAATATAAAACTCGTTCGACAAAAATAGGCAAAAATACAACCTAAAAAGACGTTTGTGTACGTATTTCTTTGTTTTGATTTGTAATTTGGGAATTATATTGCACAAGGCGATGAAAGAACGTTTGACGGGTAACAGTATAGACGTTAAAATAAAATGAGTCGCACTCCGTCCTTAAGGGCTCAAGACAACAGGAGATATTTTTCAACATGAAAATAGAATTACCGCAAAATGTCAAAAATATAATTGAACAACTGAATAATGCGGGATTTGAGGCTTATGCCGTAGGAGGATGTGTCAGAGATTCCATTCTCGGAAGGATTCCGAATGATTGGGATATTACTACTTCAGCCAAGCCGGAAAATGTAAAAGAAATTTTCAAAAGAACGGTAGATACAGGTCTCAAACACGGTACGGTTACCGTGCTTATCGGAAAAGAAGGCTATGAAGTGACAACCTACAGAGTTGACGGCGAATACGAAGACGGACGCCATCCAAAGTCGGTTGAATTTACATCGAGTCTCAAGGAAGATTTGCTGCGAAGAGACTTTACTATAAATGCCATGGCGTATAATGATACCGACGGACTTGTGGATATTTTCGGCGGAATCGAAGACATAGAAAAAAAGGTCATAAGATGTGTCGGAAATCCGAGGGAAAGATTTACGGAAGATGCGCTGAGGCTTCTTCGCGCCATAAGATTTGCTGCGCAACTCGGTTATGAGATAGAGACGGATACGTATAATGCCATCAAAGAACTTGCACCTACACTTGAGAAAATCAGCGCCGAAAGAATACAGGTTGAACTTGTAAAAACAATTACTTCAAATCATCCCGAGATGATAAAAACCGCTTACGAACTCGGACTGACAAAAGTTTTTTTGCCGGAACTCGACGTATGTTTTGAAACGGGACAGAACAATCCCCACCATTTATACAGTGTGGGAGACCATATAGTCAAAACCCTCGAAGCTTCCCGAAATGACAGGGTTTTGAGACTGGCACTTCTTTTTCACGATATAGCAAAGCCCGCCTGCAAGACAACCGATGAAGACGGAATCGACCATTTTTACAGACATCCTTTCCAATCATATGATTACTGTAACGTCATAATGAGGCGACTCAAATTTGACAACGATACGATTCGCATAGTCGGAACTTTGGTGAAATACCATGACGAAAGAATAAACGCCGGCGAGAAATACATGCGCCGCTTTATGAATAAAGTCGGAGTTGATGCATTTCCGCTTATTTTTGAATTGTGGGAAGCCGATATTGAGGGACAAAGCGACTACAAAAAGGAAGAAAAGTTTGAAAGACTTCAAAACAACAAGCGCGATTATTCTGAAATAATACGAAAAAACGATTGTGTCACACTTAAAAATCTAAAAGTAACTGGACGCGATTTGATTGAAGAAGGAATCGAAGCCGGTCCCAAACTTGGGGAAATCCTCAAAGAAATGCTTGAAGAAGTATTGGACAATCCGCAATCAAACGATAAAGAGTATCTTCTTAATAAATACGTGAGAAAAAAATGAAAAAGACAATCTTATTTTTGGTCAATTTAATACTGATTTCGTTTCTTTTCGGCTGCGAAGGCGATGTTCAAAAGGTTGAAATTGAGCCTTCGCCGGAACCGGAAACCATATTTGTATACTCGGATACATGCATAGTTACCGGCAAAAATACCGAAAATCAAAGCATTACTTTTCAAAACATAGAAACCGGGTTAAGATATACGCTTTCTTACGATAATCTGACGTTTTTTACCGACAAATACGGAAACGGTATCGTACCGAAGCAGCTTGAAAACGGCCAAATCTGCGATATTTCTTTTTATAGGGAAGACAAACTTTTAAAGACGCTCGATATTTCCTCCGAATACTATTCGTATACCGATGTCGATTCTTTCAAATTCTACAATATGTGTACGAGAATGGAATACCTCGGAAACAATTACGATTTGGATGAGAACATAGTTGTTTCTTCCGGCAAGGAAAATATCGACGTTCGCGAAATTGCCGAAGGTGACGTACTGACGGTTATCGGATACGGTCACACGATTTACAGTATTATACTTACAAAAGGACACGGATATGTGTCGTTTGAACATGATGATTATTTTGTCGACGGTTTTGTGGAAATCGGCAAAGATATAAGAAAAATCACAAAGGACATGATTCTTACCGTACCGGAAGGAATATATGATGTCCGAGTCAGCAAGGACGGAACCGTCGGAGTAAAAGAGGTGACCGTCGGACGTAATCAGGAAGTAAGTATCGAACTCGGAGATATCGAAATCGTCAAAAAAATCGGTACGATTAATATGGAATTGAATCCGGAGGATGCGAGCGTTTACGTTGACAACGTGAAAGTCGAAAATCCCGGAAAGCCCTTGGAACTTGAATATGGTGTTCATGAAATTATCGTAAGAGCCGACGGATATGAGACGATTCAAAGATTTATTTCGGTAGGTTCGGCGGAAACGGACATTTCTTTTAAGCTTACAGAAATAAAATCGGATGATGACGAAGACGATGACGACAACGATACAGAACAAAATGTCACTAACGGAACGGATGAAAATGATTCGAACGATAACACATCGACAACTTCCGATGTCGTAAACACCGATACCTCAACTGATACTTCGAGCGAAAACACGGATTCTCAAACATCAGACAAAAAGCTTGTTTATATTGACGCTCCGACAGGTGCGGAGGTATATCTTGACGGTAATTATGTCGGAGTCGTTCCGACAACCTTCACCAAAACTTCGGGTACGGTCATAGTAACTTTGAGAAAAACCGGATGTCAGACAAGAAGCTATACAATTTCGCTTGAAGATCCCGATAATGACAGTCATTACTCGTTTTCGGATCTGCTTACGGTTGAGACGGAATAGAACGGATTTGACAAAACACGTATTTTTTACTATACTCAAAAAGCCCGCAATGCCAATCGGCTTTGTCGGACGCCATGAATTGTCGGCATATCCTTGGGTCTTGCGCGACGGGATGCCACGAACCGTGTCAGGTCGGGAACGAAGCAGCACTAAGAGGATTGTTCCGGGTGCCGCAAGGGTGCCTGAGGAAGGCCGGCAATTCATGGCGTTCGCCAAAGCCGACCGACTTTGCGGTTTTTTATTAGGAAAAAAGTAAAGCACGTTTTTCGGAGGGTTTATGAAAGAGAATTACAATAATGAAGTAATGTATTATACATTTCCCGATTTTGAGAAATACGATTTTTTAACCCATGCTTTTTCGTCACGTGAGGGCGGCGTCAGCGAGGGGTATTTTTCGTCAATGAATCTCGGCATAAAAACCGAGGACAAGCGTGAAAACATCCTTGAAAATTACAGACTTTTTACCGATGCCGTAGGCATAGACGTGGAAAACGTGGTAATAGGCAATCTTAATCACGGAAACAATGTGAGAAAAGTCGGAAAAAAAGACAGGGGAGTCGGTCTTACGAGACCGTTTGAATACGAAGACGTCGATGCTTTGATAACAAACGAGCAGGGAGTTGCGATAACGATTACCTGCGCCGACTGCGTTCCGGTGTTTTTTGCGGATCCCGTCAAAAAAGCCGTGGGAATTGCTCATTCCGGATGGAAAGGCACGGCACTTGAGATATCGGCTAAAGTCGTTGAGGCAATGGTTAAAGAATACGGCTGCAACCCCGTCGACATGATAGCGGGAATCGGGCCTTCGATAGGAATGTGCTGCTATGAAGTAAGCCGTGATGTGTTTGAAGAATTCATCGAATTTGACTACCTTGACGAAGCTTGGTATTTCGAAAAAGAAAACGGCAAATTTGATTTGGATTTAAGCCGCATTATTTTCGGAACGCTGGCGTATTCCGGAATCCTTCCCGAAAATATCAGTATTTCCGGACTCTGCACCGCCTGCAACAACGATGTTTTGTTTTCGCACAGAGCACAAAAGGGCAAACGCGGCACCATGGCGGGAATGATAATGATAAAATAAATATATTAAGCATAAAATCAAAGAGACGATACCGAAGCAATCGGTATCGTCCCTTTTTATTCATAAGAGGTATTAATGAATAACATGGTTTAGTGAAGAAATCTTATCGATTTGATTGACGGACTGCCGTCTCCGACAAATGTAAGGTACAAAGCCGATACGCCGTCGGGAATTTCGCAATCGCATTTTCTTATCTTCCAAGCCGTACAGAAATTTACGGTGATTGTTCCGAGCACGGGACCGTCGATTTCGGTTCTTACTTCAAAATCTCCCTGACCGTAGCCGGTTGTAACGATTTCAACGCCTTTTACGCCCTTAAAATCAAAGTATTTAAATCCGATTGTCGAATTTTTGACTATGTTGTAAACGTATGACTCGTCTTTGTCGTTATCGCTTCCTTCTTTGGTGATTCTCGGAACGTTATGTCCTCCGACATACATTGAAGGCTCGTCTTTTGCAAAAAGATTGCAGGCAATATAAGCGGGATATGTTTCCGTATCGCGAAGCGGTCCGCCGTTTAAGCCGCATGATGTGATTTCGGCCTGAACAATGCTTCCGTCTTCTCTGAAGGTTACTTCGTTTGCGCAACCCTGGCGGGCATACCAGTCGTTATTGGTCTGTCTGTGCCAGAAAATGTAGCGTTTTTTGTTTATCTCTATAAGGCTTCCGTGATTGTTTGCACCAAAGCAGGTCGGCATATCTGCGGGCTTATAAGAAGATATTCCGATATCCGCATTTGAAATGATAACTCCGCCGTATTTATACTCTCCGTCGATTTCATCGCTTATTGCGTAACAAAGTTCGTGCATAACCTGCGATGAATAAATGAGGTAGAATTTGCCGTCGAATTCGCGAATCGAAGGAGCTTCAAAGAATGCATGACCTTCGAATTCCGTTTTTTCGCTGTATTGCGTGCTCGGAATGACAAATCTCGGTTCTTTAATGACAGTCAGCATATCTTTGTCAAGAATTGTAAGCATTGCTCCGTGTCTTGACTTGTCGCCCTGACCGCAAAAGCCTGTGAAAAGGTATGTCTTATCGCCGATAGTCATTACTCCGGGGTCAAATTGCTGTTCATCGCCTTCTCTTTCGCCGAGTCTTGTGCCGTCTTCATAGTGAACATATCCATAGAATTCGTATTTGCCTGCGGGTTTATCGCATACGGCTACTGAAATTACGGCTTCTTTATCGAGTGCATAGAAGAGATAATATCTTCCGTCGGGACCTACGGTAACATCGGGTGCGTAAAGGCATCCGTCGTTTTCGCTGTTGTCGGGATCGTCGAGTCTTTCGTAAATTACGCCTTCATATCTCCAGTTTCCGAGGTCGTTTAAGGGAGCCGACCAACATACATAGTCATTCAAACAGAAAACGTGGCTTCCGAAACGGTCGTGAGAACCGTAAATATACACTCTGTCACCGAAAACATAGGGCTCTCCGTCAGGAATGAATTCCCAGGAAGGAAGGTAAGGATTGAAAGCCTGCTTCTTGTATCCGAGATTTTTGTATTTGTACCAATCCATCAAAAAGTCGTTAAATTCGCTTGAGCGACTCATTGGAATTGATCCGTTGGAGGTAAATTCCATTCCGTCCTTAGTGCCGGCTTTATAAGGTTTCCATACGGGAAGTGTGCTTCCGTCGGAATCTAAGCCGTTTGGATCGCCGTTTTTGACAAAGTTTGTCAGATAGTTGCACATCTGTCTTGCCAGGTCGTAATGTCTTCCGGTAAAAGGTCTCCAGCAAGCTGCAAGCGTTTCGAAGAAGAACCACAAATCAACCGAGTGGAAGGTACCGGGGTTGTCCCAACCCGGAATATCCGTGTTGAAAAGATAGTAGTAGCAATCCTTGGAATTTTGTTCAAAAGCACATTTTACGGCACATTCTATGCTGTCCGCAATTGCGTACATGTTGTCTTTTTTATTGTGGGCTTCGGGGAAGGAGAGGAATCTTTCGCTCCATTCTTCACCGAATATTTCTTTTGCCTTCTTTTCAAAATCATCGTCATTTTCGGCAATGATAAAACTTTTAAATTCATCGAAAGTATTACCGGAAATCATCGGAACATGCGCATGTTTTCCCTGAAGGAAAAGCTTGAACGGGGTGTCCTCGAGGAACTTTCCGTCAACGGAAGGACAGAAGAAAAACATATTCTTGTTTCTGTATTCCGAAGCCTTGTCGCGAATGAATGAAGCATCGAGTTTTCTTGCTTCTTCGATGGTTTTGACGCCGAGTGATTCGATAAATGACACACCGTTTTCCTGTACTTCTTTCGGTGTTCGCGGAACAATAACCTTGTCGGCAAGATAAGGAAATTCCATGATTCCGCTCAAAATAACGGCTTTGTTAAAAAGTCCCAAGCTCGATTTGCTGACAAGATGCGAGAAAACGCTTCCGCCACCCGCCGATTGCCCCATAATCGTAACATTGTCGGGATTTCCGCCGAATGCGGCTATATTTCTTTTAACCCATTTAAGACCGGCCTGTTGATCGAGAAGACCGAAATTGGTCGGAGCTTCAGGGCTTTCTTTTGTAAGTTCAGGATGCGAAAGAAAACCGAATGCCCCCAGACGGTAATTTACGGATACGACCACAACGCCTCTTTTGGCTATATTTTCACCGTTAAATTCCATTTCGGGCGGATATCCCCACTGGAAAGCGCCTCCGAAAAACCATACGAGTACGGGAAGATTGTCTTCATCCGAAGTCGCATTTGTCCATACGTTAAGGTACAGGCAGTCTTCATCCATGGCAATATCTTTATCAACGTGCCATTCTCTGCAATATATGTCATCTACGATTGCAGGCTGATCCTGCATCGAAATAGGGCCAAAGTCAAACGCGTTCAAAATTCCGTCCCAGTCTTTGCAGGGTTGCGGCGCGCGCCATCTGTTTGCGCCTATCGGCGGAGCTGCAAAAGGAATACCCTTAAAAACCGATACGCGAGTGTTGTTTCCGGCCAGGCCGCGTACCGTTCCGTTCTCGGTTTTAACAGTTTTGAGCATAATACTACCTCCGAAATACCTCAAAATAACAAAATCATTATATGGGATAATTTGTTTGGTGTATAACGGACAAAATGAAGTAAAATTCATTACAAAATCAACATATGTTTATACGCATTGGAAAATAACGTTAAAATAAAAGAGAAAACGCAGTAAAATTCACAGAATGAAATAAGATATTTATTGTTATAAATGAAAAAAATTGTTATTATATTAAGATAGGAAAATGATAAAAGGGGTTTTGCCGAAATTTACAGTTTCGGTATAAAATTGGGGAGGATATTGGCTTGTGGAAGATGTATCTCGAAAAATACTGAGTAGGAACGAAGCTGAAGCGAATCTATTGGCCGGCAATATTATGTTGGGATTAACGATTTTATCGTTACTCTTTATTTTTGTATTGCCTTCTGTGCTTTTAGACGGACCGGAAATTAACGAATTTTCTGTTACTTATAGCATAATAGACAATTCTCTGAGAATATTGTTATTTGTCGTTATTCGTATGAGAAAAGGAGAGGGTAAATTCATAAAGTGGATAATTGTGATTTACTTTATGATATTTCCTCTGTTCATATCGATAATGTATATGAGAATTCTCTGGACGTTATTCTTTATTCCGGTTTTGATTATCACCAGATACTATGATGTCAAAGCGGTAATAATTACAGGTGTAATTTCCGGAATCAACATGATTGTATCGGCATTTTTGTATGCCAAAGTCAGTATCTGGATGGGACTTCTCGACCCGTTTTATATAGAAATCGGCAAAGAGACCACTATTAATTTGAAGGTGGAATATTACAGTCTGGGACATGCGTTAGGTAAAGTATATGATTGCGTAAGTTTTGAAAAATCAGCCAAAGTATTGATTTTCGAAACTCTTATTCAGATAATTATTTTTATTGCTGTGCTGTACATCATGGTTAACATCGCAAAGAACGGTAAAAGAATAGTCGATGTCGAAATTGATGCGAGCATATCAAAGATGAAAGCGGAAAATCTTGCAAGAGTTGCGGAGACGTTAAAACAGGTTGAAGCCGCAAATAATGCCAAGACGGAGTTTCTCTTTAACATGAGTCATGACATAAGGACTCCGATGAATGCGATAATAGGATTTGCCGAAATTGCAGAGAAAAACGAGAATAATCCCGAAAGAGTCGCTGACTGCGTATCAAAGATTAAACGCTCCGGAGTTCAGCTCCTTGAATTGATAAATGATGTTTTGGAACTTTCCAGAATAGAAGCAGGACAGACGGAATTTAAGTGCGAGGCGTGCGATGTCAGAATGACGACATCAAGTCTGTCCGATGTATTTGAATCACTTTTGAGTCAAAAAGATATTACATTTGATAACGAAGCGGATATTCAAAATTTCTATGCGAAGATAGACAGGCAACATGTCAATCAGGTTGTATTTAACATTATTTCGAATGCAATCAAATATACAAAAGAAGGGGGACATGTTAAGTGTCTGCTTGAACAGATTCCGTGCAATTCCGAAACACATGCGGTTTACAGATGGACGGTAAGCGACAACGGCATGGGAATGAGCAAGGAATACGTGGAACACGCTTTTGAAAGATTCAGCCGTGAAGAGAACACTACCACAAGCGGAATCGAAGGCACCGGACTCGGACTTGCCATGGTTAACGATCTTGTCAAATTGATGAACGGAACTGTAAAAATCGACAGTGAAAAAGGAATAGGCACGACAATTTCTTTTGAAATCCCATGCGAGATATGCACTGAAGAAGATCTTCCGAAGAACAGAAGAACGAACGCTTGCGTTGATTTTAAGGGTAAGAAAATACTTATTGTCGAAGATAACGAACTTAACAGAGAGATTCTCACGGATGCCCTTGAAAGGATGGAGTTTACAGTTGACGAAGCGGTCAACGGCGAGGATTCGTTGAGAGTCATAAAAGAAAAAGGCCCCAATTTTTATTATGCGGTTCTCATGGATATTCAGATGCCGGTTATGGACGGTTATCATGCAACAAAAGAGATAAGAGAGTCTTATCCGCAAAGTAAAATTCCTATTATTGCCGTATCAGCCAATGCATTTGAAGAAGATAAAAAGAAATCCAGAGAGCAAGGCATGGATGATCATATTGCGAAGCCGATTAATATGGAAGAACTTATTGAAGCTCTCGAAAAAATCGGCGAAGAACAATGACCGACAAATTGCAGAAAAACACTCCATAAATTCTATATTTGTCTGAGGTAATCACAATTATATGTACATTTATGTATAATATAACTCGTGAAAATTGTGCAAAGGGGAGTAAAGAATGTATAAACACACAATAAACATCAACAAAACAATAGGACATATCAATCCGGAGGTTCAGGGACATTTTTCGGAGCATCTGGGTAGATGCATATATGAGGGAATTTACGTCGGAGACAATTCGGAAATTCCCAATGTCAACGGAATGAGAACCGATGTAGTAGAGGCTCTCAAAGAAATGAAAATTCCTGTACTCAGATGGCCGGGCGGATGTTTTGCCGATGAATATCATTGGATGGACGGAATCGGCGAGAAGAGCAAAAGAAAGAAAATGATTAACACGAACTGGGGCGGAGTTGTCGAAGACAACAGTTTCGGAACCCATGAGTATATGGAACTTTGCAGACAACTCGGATGCAAGACGTATGTTAACGGAAATGTCGGAAGCGGAACGGTACGCGAGATGAGCGAATGGGTCGAGTATATGACTTTTGAAGGCGTATCACCCATGGCCGATCTTCGTAAGGCAAACGGTCATGAGAAAGCATGGGATGTTGATTATTTTTGCGTCGGCAACGAATCATGGGGTTGCGGCGGAAATATGCTTCCCGATTATTATGCGGACCTTTTCAGACATTATCAGTCATTTGTAAAGAATTACAATCCCGACAAAAAGATTAAGAAAATTGCGGTAGGACCTAATGCCGAGGATTATGTATGGACGGAGAAGGTGCTTGAGAGATGCATGATGCTGTCAGGTTCCTGGAATGATGCGCACGGATTTTTAGACGGAATCTCGCTTCATTATTATACGCTTCCTTATGACTGGAAGTTTAAGGGTTATGCTACAGGTTTTAATGAGAAAGAGTGGTATCAGACATTAAAGAAAACTCTTTTCATGGAAGAACTTTTAACGAAGCATTCCGCCATCATCGACAGATACGACCCGAATAACGACATAGGACTTATCGTTGACGAGTGGGGCGCATGGTACGAAGTTGAGGAAGGAACGAATCCGGGATTCCTTTATCAGCAGAATACAATGAGAGATGCGCTTGTGGCAGGAATCAATCTTAATATTTTCAATAAGCATTGCAGAAAAGTTAAGATGGCCAATATTGCGCAACTTATAAATGTCCTTCAGGCCGTTATTCTTACCGAAGGCGACAAGATGATAAAGACGCCGACGTATTATGTATTTAAGATGTATAACGTACATCAGGATGCGGAGCTTCTTGAAAGCAGCATCGACACAAAAGAAGTCGGAATAGAAGATGGAAATATGGTTCCGAACCTGACGGAATCGGTTTCAAAGGGTAAGGATGGCAAAATCCACATCACGATTACAAACCTTTCTCTTGATGAATCGTATGAGATACAAAGCGATTTTCTCGGAGAAGAAATTAAGTCTGTAAAAGCAAGCATTGTAAAAGGGAAAATGGATGCCAAGAATACATTTGACAATCCGGATGATGTTAAGGAAGAAAGCTTTGAAGCAATTTCTTTTGAGAAGGACAAAATAAAATATACAATACCCGCATGCAGTGTAATGAGTATTGAAGTTACGGTTTAGTATGGATAAAAGATACTGTAAAAGATGCCTTATCAAAGATATTTCCCAAGAGGAATATCGTGAAATGATAGAGAAGCATATCAATATCCTTTCGGATAAAGACAGATGTCCTGACGAAACCTACAATGAAAGACTAAAAATATGCAGAGAGTGCGACAAACTTAATGCCGGCACTTGTCTTTCATGCGGATGTTACGTGGAAATAAGGGCCGCGGCGAAAAATGCGGCATGCCCGAAGAAGAAATGGTAATTAGGGTTTAACCCAAAAAATAAAAGGAGATATAGCAAATGGAAATCAAAAAAGTTACGGACGCATCATTTAAAAAGTACGGCAAAGTTGTAGAAGGAATCGATTTTTCAGAGATTTTAAAGAATCTCGAAGCACTTCCCATGCCCGCAGAAGGAGTTGAATATTTCCCCGGAGTCGAAGCACTTGAGAAAACAAGCGCAACTAAGATTATTTCTGAGAGTCTTTACGGTGGAATGCCCATCCAGATTGGTATGTGCAACGGTCACAACAAAGCATTGAACGCTTGTGAATACCACAGAGATTCCGAAATCAATGTTGCATTATACGACATGATTCTTCTTATCGGAGAATTAAAGGATGTTCAGGATGATTTCACATATGATACCGCAAATATCGAAGCTTTTCTTGTTCCCGCAGGTGTAGCTGTTGAACTTTACGCAACAACTCTTCACTATGCACCCTGCCATGTTGAGGACAAGGGATTCAAGGCAGTAGTTGTTCTTCCCAAGGGAACAAACTACGATTTGACATTTAAGCCTGACAGAACAAAAGAAGATAAACTTCTTACAGCTGTTAATAAATGGCTCATTGCTCATGAAGACGCTAAAATCGACGGTGCTTTTAACGGACTTAAGGGCGTGAACATTACATTATAATATAAAAGGAGAAATTGGCATGTATTACATTGGTGTTGATTTGGGAACATCGGCTGTAAAGCTGATTATGATGGAGAAAGACGGTACAATCGTAAGCTCCGTATCAAAAGAGTATCCCTTGTATTTCCCCAATCCCGGTTGGTCGGAGCAGAAGCCCGAAGATTGGAAGAAGGCTGTACTTGAAGGACTCAAAGAACTTGTAAAGGATTTTGACGCAACAAAGGTTGCGGGCATCAGTTTCGGCGGACAGATGCATGGTCTTGTTGTTCTCGACGAGAACGATAACGTCATAAGACCCGCAATTCTTTGGAATGACGGAAGAACACAGAAGGAAACGGATTACTTAAACAATGTAATCGGAAAAGACGTTCTTTCCGCAGAGACAGCAAACATCGCTTTTGCGGGATTTACGGCTCCCAAGATTCTTTGGATGAAGGCAAACGAGCCCGACAATTTTGCAAAGATTAAAAAGATTATGCTTCCGAAGGACTATATCGCATATGTTCTTTCAGGCGTATTTTCAACTGATTACTCGGATGCTTCAGGTATGCTTCTTCTTGACGTTAAGAATAAAAAATGGTCAAAGAAGATGTGTGAAATCTGCGGCGTAGACGAATCAATGCTTCCCAAGCTTTATGAAAGCTTTGAAGTTACGGGAACCGTAAAGCCCGAAATCGCAAAGGAACTCGGATTTACCGATAACGTTAAGGTTTGCGCGGGTGCCGGTGACAATGCGGCAGCAGCTGTAGGTACAGGTGTAGTCGGTAACGGCGGATGCAACATTTCACTCGGAACAAGCGGTACGGTATTTATTTCTTCAGATAAATTCGGTGTTGATGAGAACAATGCACTTCATTCATTTGATCATGCAGACGGAAACTTCCATCTTATGGGATGTATGCTTTCCGCAGCATCATGCAACAAGTGGTGGATGGACGAAATCATCAAAACAAAGGATTATGCTGCAGAACAGACAAACATTGAAAAGCTTGGTGAGAATCATGTATTCTTCCTTCCTTATTTGATGGGTGAGCGTTCACCTCACAATAACCCCGATGCAAGAGGAACATTTATCGGTCTTACAATGGATTCCACAAGAGAAGATATGACTCAGGCAGTTCTCGAAGGCGTTGCTTTCGGACTTCGTGATTCCATCGAAGTTGCAAGATCTCTCGGAATCCCTCTTACAAAGACAAGAATTTGCGGCGGCGGTGCAAAGAGCCCTCTTTGGAGAAAGATGATTACAAACATCATGAATATGGAAGTTGAGAGAATTACTTCCGAAGAAGGACCCGGACTCGGCGGTGCCATGCTTGCAGCAGTAGGATGCGGTGAATATGCATCTGTTGAAGAAGCTGCAAAGGCAATCGTTAAGGTTCTCGATGTTGAGAAACCCGATCCCGAATTAGTTGCTAAATATGAGGAAAAATATCAGCAGTTTAAGGCAATTTATCCTGCCTGCAAACCTGTATTTGACCTCATTAAATAAAAAAATAATAGGAGATTAAGTTAATGAACGAATTGGAACTTAAGAAAACGGCCAATGAAGTGAGAAAAGGTATTGTTACCGCAGTTCACAGCGCAAAGGCCGGACATCCGGGCGGATCTTTGTCCGCAGCAGACATCTTTACATATCTCTATTTCGAAGAGAT
>JAZQQI010000027.1:0-23442 GCA_045628965.1 Lachnospiraceae bacterium
AGTACAAAACACTGTGTATCACTAACTCCGCAACAACAATCCGTTCTATTAATACTCCCCAGATTCATTTCCAGTCTTCGTGTATTCTCTCTAAATATTTTCACTTGATTCATACCATCACCTCCGATGAATGAATAATACAGCTTTTAGTTGCTGTTGTCAACTATTTATTTTATCAACAATTAAAAAGTCCAATACTAACGCACTGAACTTAAATGTATCAAATAATCATTTGCCATTTCTAATATCAGTTCGTCTTCCGACATATTGGGGGATAGCTCATATACTCACCAATCGATTTTCTCCAAAGAAAATCTGATATACAGGATTATCCTTTAGAGCATCATCATAATATCCGTCATCCCCACAGACCGTCTCAACGCCATCTATAATGCATAGTCTTTCCCCATTCTCATAATCAAGTGTAAATTTTACAGTGTGAACCGGCACTATCCCATCATCATCAAACCGATATGCTGTATACGTCGCCCCGTTAGGTATATTGAAAACTTCAAAAATGTATTCTTGTTTTGTATCCGTAGCAGGATTAGCAATCCCATTAAAGCCGGGCAACGATACGTATGAATTCATACTCTCATCGAAACAATAACAATTATAATAGGTTAATTGCTTATTTCCAAATCTTCCCAAGTCGGTCAGAACCTCCACTGTACCGTCATAATTCACATCGCAAAAGACAAATTGCGGTTCAAAGGGACAACCTATGCAGAATTTATCGAATATCACCTGATAATCATCAGGATCACTCTCACTTGTAATAACAATTTTGCCGTTAAAAGAACTCTCACTACCGGGCGCGATTGTATCACTAAGATACCATTCGTATATTTTTCCGTCGTTTATCGCACTTGCTCTCAATATCAGTGCTTCATCAGATACTTCGTCAGGTGTTTCATCTGCTAAAACGTTGAAATTCCCGCCATATATGATTTTTGCCAAAGCCACAATGCTTCCGCCGTCCATTTCCATAATGAATTTGGAATCCTCACTGTATAATACCGGTTTTTCTATCACAAGTTCATCGGGGCCCCTGGGATCTTGCAACACGATATAATCCAACCCGTCATAAGATTTTTCACGTAAAAACTGTTCGTTCGGATAATCGCATGTCCTGTACACCGTAATCTCCCCGAATTCATCAGTACCGGTATTTGTTACCAAACCGCCGTCATTCATAGTATATATATTTGAAGGATCGATTCCCAGGTAACTCATCAAATTAACGGTATATTCCCGAAGTTCCTCTTCTGTACTGTCTGCTTTTTCAATCTCCTTGGGAAAATACTTATAAAAATAATAATCCTGAAAGTTTTCCATGGCACTTTGGGCTTCCGCCTCGTTATAATCATTCATAATATGATAAACATCTGTCGGAAATACCGAAAGGAAATCTTCTATGGTTCCTCCGTCAACCATAGCATCCGTAAAAAAAGTCATACGCTTGTAATAATCCGCAGACATTTCAATCGGATCACCCAGTACAATATACTCATCTTCGCACACATCATTAAATGCTTTTACAAATTCATCATATCCTTCAGGAAACTCATCAAATATATCTATGGTTCTCGTTCTTCTGCCTTGGGAATCCTCATAATCATATGAAACACTTCCCAAATAAACGTGCCCTTCATAATCTTTCATATCAAGTTTTCCGATTACTTTCCCATCAAGGAAATCCGGTTCTTCATATGAATCAATATAATCCATAAAATATTCCAATTCTTCCTGCGACAAATCTTCTAATGCTTTTCCGGGAGAATCTTTTACATAATCGTGAAAAACACTTGTTGAATTTCTCAACTCAACATACACTCTCGGCCATGAAACCCTCCATACGCCTTCTTCGTTTTCAGTTGCATTAATAACCTTCAATCGGAAATACTTTTTGTCTTGTGTATCGACTTTAGAATCGTCCGAATCCCTTTCACAAGCGGTTAAAAAAACACATGCAATTAACGTTATAAGTCCAATATAATATTTTATTTTCATCATTTCTCCAATCTCAATTTTATATACATTTTCTATTAATCAGTTTCATAGCATTGTTAATAAATTCACTTTTTGCATTTGTGTAGCCGTCTCTGTCATGCTCATACTTTTTTTTGTAGTTCCGGTTTAAGTTTTTCATATTGTTTTGCAAGTTCTGCGTTATCGTTCAACAAATCCCTGAATGCAATTTTCCTGTGTCATTTCTGTTAATTTTTTACCCATATCAACATATCCGCTAATTATTTTGCTTTTTGAAGATCTGATTATCTTTTTCTCCCAAACACAACACTAACATATCATATCCTTTTCAGATTATCTATGATTTTTGCATTTTCGAATCAAGACTTTACATAGTATAAAATCTTATAAATACGTACATTTTCAATAAAAGGCAGACATTTCTTACTGCACAAAACCAAAAATCATTTGAATTTTTCAGCAAACTGATATATTATGGTTATTGAGAATCAGTCTCATTAAGGTTTGGCTGTTTTTCAATACTAATTATGAATTGGAGGATATAAAAATATGGCAAAATGGGTATGTCCCGTATGTGGTTACGTTTATGAGGGAGACGAAGCTCCTGCAGAGTGTCCCGCTTGTCACGTAAGCGGAGAAAAATTTTCCAAAATTGAAGGAGATCTTGTTCTTGCAGCTGAACATAAATATGGTATATACGAAAAAACCGTTAAAAACAACAAGGATATTTCCGAAGAGGATAAAAAATATATTTTTGAGCAATTAATGGCAAACTTTAACGGTGAATGCTCCGAAGTCGGAATGTATCTTTGCATGGCTCGCATCGCTCATAGGGAAGGTTATCCGGAAATTGGTCTCTACTGGGAAAAGGCTGCATTCGAAGAAGCTGAACACGCAGCTAAGTTTGCAGAGCTTCTCGGTTCCGAGCTTGAACCCAACATGAAAGCATCCACAAAAGATAATCTTAAATGGAGAGTTGATTGCGAATTCGGTGCGACAAAAGGCAAATTTGATTTGGCAACATGTGCGAAGAATAACGGACTTGATGAAATTCACGACACTGTTCATGAAATGGCTCGTGACGAGGCAAGACACGGGAAGGCACTTAAAGGTCTCTTAGACAGATACTTCGGATAATCATCAATAAAAACACAAAAATTTACGGCAGGTGCATCGCACCTGCCGTTTTGTATTAAGGCGAGCTCTCCGACGCCTCATATACAATTCCGAAATTAACCCTTTTATTTCAGCCGAAGTATTCTACAGTACCCTTGATATCCGAACATATTTCCCTTATGTTCGTAATAGTTTCAATAAGATTATCTATATCGCACTCTACGGTATCTGTTGATGCCGATACTTCTTCCGCTATTGCCGCATTCTGTTCGGATGCTGTTGAAATAGTCTGAATGACCTGGACAATTTCATTCTTTACCGATCCGAGAGCATCCGAGTTGGATTTAATATGATTAAGTTTTTTTACAAGTTCATCTATCGTCTGACGAAGTTGCAACATCTTCTGTTGCACATCTTCCGCTTTTTTAAGTTGCTCTCTGTTAGATTCAACCAGCTTCTGATTAGCTTCCTGCGTTTTTGTCATTGTTTCTACGATATCCGCAATTATATCTGCGGTATTATGCGCAGATTCTGCCGAACTGCCGGCAAGATTTTTGATTTCCTGAGCAACAACGGCAAATCCCATACCGAATTCGCCGGCATGGCTTGCTTCAACGGATGCATTAAGAGCAAGAAGATTAATCTGGAAAGCAAGATTATCAATTGTTTTGACTATTACCTTTGCCTTTTCCGTATTCTTCACGCCTTCATCGATATCCGTTGAAATATCATCTACGATTTTGTTGTTTGAATCAATACTTGTATTCAAATCTCCGATACTGGTTTCGGATTCGTTGACGCATCCTTTTATAGTTTCGATAAAATCATAGCTTTCGCTGATTTCCCTATTAACCATATCAATGCTTGTCGTAAATTCTTCCGTTGATGCCATTGCCTCCGAAGTTGCCGTTGCATGAGAAGTTGCGCTTTCGGCAACATTTCCCATCGCCTTGGCAATTTCCTCGACTTCTTTATTGGTTCTTTCCGAAATATCCCTTATTCCGACAGCAAATTCATTAAGTTCATCATATCCCTTGTTTAATTTTCCCGACAATTTTTCGGCTATCCGATTAAGCATTTTGCTGCTGATCAACAAAATTATAACCAATACAACAACACTGACACCTATCATGGTAACGCCGACAGTGATAACCGAGCCTGTTACTTCTTTTTGATTAATACCGGTAAAAAGCATTCCGACATACTCATTATTGTTATACAAAGGCATATAACATACAGTATATTTTTGTCCGAAAATACTGACGTTATTCTTTGAATATGTATTGCCTGCTTTAACCGCCTCGTATATTTTTTGATCAGCTTTGGTACCTACGGCATATTTTCCTTCCTTATCTTTGATATTTGTCATCACACGCGTATCGTCGATAAAAATGGTATGGAAAACATTTTCGTCAAAACCGTTAATTTCTTCAAAAAGTTCTACTTCAACCGGATTGCCTCCGCAGGTTACGGTGTATGTCTCCGGATTATATTCCCAATCAGCTTTCCCGTTCTCCAAGGCTTTTTTTAAATGCGCCGTTACACTTTCAGCCTGAATCCGATACTTTTGTTTCGTTGCGATTGTGCTTACGATTACACCTGTAATCGCAAGAATTATTGCCGTTGCAACAATTGAAATGATAATCAATCTCTTCAAACTTGCCTTTACCGTTATGGTTTCGTTCATTAATTCTCCCCCTCATTGTCCGATTGGATGAAAAAAGCGTTCGGGCAAATAACCGAACGCTTTTAACCCTATTGATATTTTATCAAATTAAGGGCTTAAATTATTTTTTGAACTTACGCAATATGATACATGTTTTACGCATGCTAAATATTTTTTTATTTACAAATTCGTTTTCAAATTACAAATTTGTTGAACAAAAAACAGATTTTCAAATCTACCTGACAATAATTTTTATTCTTCCTGCTCCCAAAGGATTATCGTAATCAAGTAAATATCCTTCGTATGAAGAAAGCGGACTGTTTTCCGTATTTATTTTAGGTACACCGTCTTCTTTTGCAAATGCCTTCATATATTCGGCAAGCACAAGGTAATCTTCCTGAACATAATCCACAACACACTTACAATCCTTAAACATGCTCATTCCGTCGCCCTGATTTCTCAATGTATAATTGATTCCTCCGACACGATATGTCTTATTCAAATCAAGCGGCTCATATTCACCTGTTTCCTTGTTATAAATTTCAACATTTCCGACACGATACTCGCCTGAAGGTCCTGACTTCCAAACACCTTCTTCCGAAACCGATATCGTACATTCTTTTGTTGTATCGATAGTATATTGTAAGCCTGCCGTCTGCATAAATCCGCCAAATTCCGCCTGATTTCCGCTTTCGTCGGTCTGTCCAACAACAGCTGCTCCCAATTCAAGTGCATCCAAAATCTGACTGCCGGTAGCTTCGATAACACACATTACGTTTCCGAAAGGTGCAACGGTTTTGGCCGAAAGGTATGTCAAATCTCCTTCTTCAAGATTGCTTCTAATTCCTCCGCCGTTATTGAATGCTACATCAACCGGTTCATTTGCGACTTCATTGAAATAATAATACGCCGCGTCGGCAACAAAATCTCCGAGATTCGTTTCCTGTCTTCTTATGAGACGTTCATCGGGATTATTCGCATTCATGATGTATAAAGGTGTATCGAGTACCGCTATTTTTTCGCCGAGCGTTTCATTAACTTCATCAACCCATGTTGAAGTAAGTTCATCAACTTTTTCATCTCGTCCGTCGATTTCTTTTACGAGTTCCGTCTTTATTGAGCCATCTGTTCCTATCGTTAATTTACCGACAGAATTGAAATAGCATCCTGTTTGCGAAAGAATAACATCGTTTCCTTCCGAATCTTTTATGATTTCACAAGGTAGTTCGGAATGTGAATGGCCGTCGATAAACGCATCTATTCCCGAAATATGTGAAATCAAATCGGTGCTTCTGTACGGATTTGACGACAAATCATCACCGAGATGTCCTAATCCTATTACATAATCGGCTTCTTCGCGTGCCGCATCTACCGCCTTTTGAAAAGCCTCGTACATTTCGCTTCCGTCCGAACCGGAATAGAAATTATAGATAAAGTTTTCGCCTGTCTCATCCATAAAACTTGCAGGCGTTGAAGATGTAATACTGTCCGGTGTGGAGATTCCCACTATTGCAACCTTCACTCCGCCAACGTCAAATACCTGATATGGTGAAAATACAGTCTCGTTATTTTCAGTCATATAAAAATTGCATGATATATATGAATAATCTGCCATATCAGATAGTGCAAAAAATCTGAACATTCCGTAATCAAATTCGTGATTTCCCGGAACCGCAACGTCATACCCCGTCTCATTCATGATTTTTACAACGCTTTCGCCTTCGTCCATACCGCCCAAAGCAGTTCCCTGAACGTGATCTCCCGCATCTACCAAAAGAACATCTTTTCCTTCGTTTTCGATTTCGTCTTTCAGATATTTTACCGAAGCAAAAGACAATCCTTTAATAACATTTCCTTCTTCATCCTTACTTTCGTTATTAATATAAGTATGAGTATCATTTGTATAAAGAATGACTATATCGTTCGAAGGAAAATTCTCTGTTTCCTCCGATATCTTCGGTGTTTCCTCATTGACATTTTCAACTGTGTTTTCAGGTACAGTCGTGTCGGAAACGTCTGCATTTTGACCTGCGCCGTTGCAGCCGACAAATGTCGTCAGAGAAAGCGATAATGCCAGAATAACATTCATAAATCTTTTTTTCATTGAATTCACTCCTTTTCACAATAATAAAATGATACGGGTACCAAATATGTTTTTGGGAAGGTATTGTAGGTTATTTCATTTTATCGACTCTTTTAATTCACAAAGTCAAGTATATATCAATCATTGTATTCAAACAACATTTTCACGCACTTTTCCTCTAAACTATTGCTTTTATCTCCTGTTTCTGTTATAATCATTTTAATAATATCGTTATTTGAGGTTTTTTATGAAGAAAAAAGTATTTTTAGTTCTTTTTATCGTTTTTCTGATATTTACAATTATATTTGGCGCATTGTCAGTGTTATGTCTCGGCTCCGGGTTTGCCATGTATAAAGGTTCCGATTTGTTTTGGAACGATGATTCATCGGATACGCAACCCGCAAATGCTTCATCAGAACCTGTGCACTTTGATCCTAATTTATCTATTGAAGACGAAACGATACTTTCCGGCAGTGCACTGCGTTTTACAAACGATTCAATAATTGAGCTTGGCAAAAGAGACGACGGATATTATTACTCTCTTATCGGAATTTGGGACAACTCCATGTCAAAAGATAATATTGTCTATGTTGTTGTGAAGCATGAAAACGATAATTTGGACGATCTTTTAACATATACGCCTTACTCGGATTCCGAACATCAGCATATATATACGACTCCAGTTAATTCATATACCGATGACTTTTCAGATTTGATTACCGAAGATGTAATTTCGGAATACCCGGATTTTTTCGAAAGTTTTGACGAACGCTCTTTTCCGGTACTGAATAAATCTGATTTTGATCCCGAAATCATTCTTACAGATGAACCGCTTCCGACCGAATCCACACAATCCGTAGATCCATCTTTTTCATCTACCCTGTTTGCGTTAATCGCATTGGGAGCATTATATGAAATAGGTCTGGGCTCAATGATTATTTCTGTCGGCGGCTTTATCATTACCTTTGTCTTATTGCTTTTATGTCTTTTGTTTTTCATTCTTTGGAAAAAAAGCAAACCTTGATTTGTTCGTTTTTCTTTATAATGACACCCATTGAAAATAGCCTTTCCTGATGTTAAAATTTAGAAAGACTATTTTTTATTTCGGGGGATTTCACTTATGACTTCCATCACATTCAAAAAGAACAATCTTCTATACTCATTCATTTTCACGCTTCTTTTCTTTTTGATGGCTCACAGTTACAGGTTTTTTAACAACCTTTATTCGGGAGATGCTCTTGTCGTACTTTATCAGAATGACAGTTCTTGGCAAATATCCATCGGTCGTATTTTTCAACCCGTATACCTTATGTTTCGCGGAACTATATGCAACCCTTGGCTTATTTCGTTTATTGCGATAATCTGCATGTCTCTTGCCGTTTATTTTGTCTCCGAAATATTCGAGTTTTCAAACATTTTTCAAATTCTTCTGGCTTCGGGTATTTTTGTCTGCAATATTACCGTAATTTCCGAAAACACCTCTTACCTTCAGGATGTTGATATATATTCGCTTGCCCTTCTTCTTTCTGTTCTCGGAGTTTGGCTTTTGAGAAAGAACAAAATTCTATTCGACATTCTCGGTATTATCTCATTCACGTTGACTCTCGGACTTTATCAGGCCTACATATCCGTATCGATATCGCTTATTATGCTCGTGATGCTTTTTGAAGCACAAAATAACGAGAAAGCAAAAGAATATTTAAAAAAATGTGCCAAATACGCAGTTTGCCTTCTTATCACCGCCATAGCATATTATTCCTGTTGGAAAATTTATCAAAAAGTATTTAACATTTGGACATCCGACTCCTACAACGGTCTTTCCTCCGTCGGTAATTTTGCCGGATTCTCAATTTGGGCTCTTATAAAAAGTGCATACCAAAAAGTCTTCGAATACTTTTATTATCCGTCCGTATTCAAATCGCTGATATTCAGAGGATACTCTATGAGTATTGTTTGGCTTATTTTAATCAGAATTGCCAATATTTCAGCCTTATTAATGACCGTGATTCTCATAATAAAGAAAAACATCGAAGCGAAAACTTCAGTCTTTTCCAAAGTCATGCAGGTTTCGATTATAGTTTTGCTTCCTCTCGGAGTAAATTTGACCTCAATCATCTCAAAAGGAATGCTTCATACGTTAATGGTGTTTTCTTTTGTGCTTCTTTATCTACCTTTAATTAATTTGTCTTTTGATAAAATTCAAAAGAAATATTCATTTAAAAAGATTTTCGCGTTTGTCGTTATGTTTTGCATCATATGGAACAACATCGTTTTTGCAAACCAGGTTTATCTTAAAAAATCACTTCAGGACGATGCTGCAAAATCACTGATGACCAACATTGTCTATGACGTCGAGCATATTGAAGGATACGAGCCCGGAATTACTCCCGTTGCTTTTGTCGGTTCTTTTGAAAAAAATGAGTATATCTCGGAGATACCCGATATGGAAGAGATAAGCGTGCTCGGTGTCGGCAAAACACCCTTACTTTACGAAGGATGCGATTACAGTTTTCTTAAATACGAAACTGCCGTAAAATTGAATCTCACCAGAGTCGACTGGACTTACGAAGGCGTAAGCGAAATGCCTTGCTACCCCGCCGAAGGTTCCGTGCAAAATCTCGGAGGAACAATAGTCGTTAAAATTTCAAATCAATAATCAAAAACGAACGTTTATGTTTTGAGTATATAAATTAATACAGTATATTACTCATCAGCATATACAACGCTTCCGAAATAAAAGAAATCGGCGACAATCCGATACGTTTCAAAAAAATGATGGCAACGAACAAAACTATGACGGTATATTTTTCCCATTTAAGAAGTTTATAATATGCCTTATTGGGAAGAACTGCGGTCAAAAGTCGCGAACCGTCCAACGGAGGAACAGGAATCATATTAAACACCGCAAGAACTATATTTATATATGCCGCATAATTAAATCCTGTTTCCAAAATAGCCAGAATATATGAAGAATCGTCAATTGCATAAAGGATTCTTCCCGCAAGCATGAGAATTACCGCCATAACTATGTTGGAAAAAGGTCCGGCAAGTGAAGTGAGCGCAAAATAAAGCTTGGGCTTTTTAAAATTGCGAATATCCACGGGAACGGGTTTTGCATATCCGAATCCGAGAAGCAAAACGGAAACCGCACCGAAAACATCAAGATGTTTCATGGGATTAAGCGATATTCTTCCTTTTTCACGCGCCGTATGATCGCCTAATTTATCCGCTGTCCATGCGTGAGCACACTCATGAATCGGAAAACATATCAAAAGAGTGCAAACCCTTACAAAAGCCGTTATCAAAAAATCTATCCCAAATACGCCGTTCACTTTCCAATTTCCTTTCAAATCAATTCATTTTATGATATCAAATCATTACTTAATGGTCAACTTTCGCTTTGTCTTTTGATTCTTGCAAAAGAGTACACGCAGTTGTAATATATAGATATTATTTTATTTTAAGGAGAAAAAATGATGAAAAAAAACGCAGCTGTTCTTTTAGCGGCATTACTCACCACCGTATCGCTCTGCGGATGCGGCAATACGGAACCAAGCAAATATGCATCCGTCAAACTTGAAGGTCATAATTTTAATCTTACCAAAGATATGGAAAGCGTAGCATCCGAAATGTATTCATACAATCTTCATCCTTACGATTATGTTCACAGTGTTCTTTTGGACGATGAAGGCAAACAATCGAATTCAGGCATTGACACCTTGGAAAGCCGTGACAACACGGTATCCATGGGACTTCTCAAAAAAACGACCATGAATGTCAAAAAGCCCATAAATTGTAATGAATATGTTTTCAGTAAGGAATACACTCCGGAGATTAAATTATTCGACAATATCGGCTTCGAGACATCTGAAGAGACACTTTTGCAATCCGGATTTGTTGACTGCGGTCAATATAAGGTTCTCCTTTGGGCAGATAATGAAATCGTATCACTTCCGACCTATAAATCCAAAGCATCCGATTACCTTTCAGCATCCGAGGGGGTAATGAATTTTATGACATATCTGACCGAAAAGAACTATGTTAAGGATTTGGATTCCTATTTAACTTTCACCTCGGCTTCTTCTGTAGTAATGGAGGCTACGAACAGTTATGAACAATTGATAGCATCAGTGGACGGTGCCGCAATCACCCCCGATGAACAACTCCTTAACGCTTATTCGTTAATTTTTGCTTCTTTATCTCTAGGAGAAGAATATAAGGACGGTAAAATATCTGACTTCGGCGCTTTGATGATTTCCGAAGACCGAATCATTGTTACAATTGCTCAATAATCAACAGTTTATCAATTAACGAAAATACCGTACTTCTTACGAAGCACGGTATTTTTATTTTTCTATAGCATTGTTTTTATTTTCTGTCTCTTACGCTGTCGTTAATTCTTGCAAACAACTCATCAACAACTGCTTTTGTCTCGGAAAGAGCATCTTCGACATTGACAAGCTTCGATATGCTCTTGTCTCTTGTCTTGATTTCAATCTGACCGTTGGCGAGGTTCTTAGGTCCTACCATTACCCTTACAGGTACACCGAGAAGGTCGGCATCGGCAAACATAACACCTGCCTGAACATTTCTGTCATCATAAATTACTTCTATTCCCGCCTTCAAAAGTTCGTCGTAAATCTTATCGGCTGCTGCCTTACATTCTTCCTGATTTACTCTCATACAGCAAAGGTGAACCTGCCAGGGAGCTATCGTAATGGGCCATATAGGACCGTAATCGTCATGTTTTGCTTCGATAACCGATGCGGCAAGTCGTCCGACACCGATTCCGTAGCATCCCATAATCGGAGTCTTAACCGTTCCGTCATCATCCGTATATGTCATTCCCATAGACTTCGAGTACTTTGTGCCGAGCTGGAAGATATTTCCGACTTCAATACCGCGGCTGATTCTTATTGTCTTCTTGCCGCAACAAGGACAAATTCCTCCTGTTTGAATCTTTGAAACGTCAACATATTCAACATCACCGATATCACGCTTAATGTTAAGACCTGTGTAGTGATAATTTTCTTCGTTTGCGCCACAGCAAAGATTCTCAATGCCTTCAAGGGATTTATCATATATGATTGTGCATTTTGCGTTCTGATTGTAAGGTCCGCAGAAGCCTGCCACAAGTCCGCATTCCTCTGTGATAAGTGCGGGATGAACCTTATCTTTCAAAAGATTCGTAAGTTTTGTCTCGTTTACTTCATAATCACCGCGAAGGAATACTACCACATATTCATCAGTCATATTTTTCTGATAAATAACGGCTTTACATGACTCCTCAACTTTGCTGTTTAAGAAAGTGCAAACATCTTCGATGGTTTTCTGGTGAGGTGTGTAAACCTTTGTAAGTTCTGCCATAGGTGCGCATCCCGTATTATCGACGGTAGTGTCTGCTGCTTCCATATTTGCACTGTATCCGCATTCATCGCAAAGAACAATCGAATCTTCTCCGGCATCAACAAGAAGCATGTACTCGTGTGAAACATTACCTCCGATCATACCCGAATCAGACTTAACCGAAACAACTTCGGGAATACCGGCACGCTCAAATATTCTGAAATATGAATTAGCCATTACATCGTAATACTTCTCAAGATCTTCTTGGGATGTATGGAATGAGTAAGCATCCTTCATTGTAAACTCTCTTACACGGATAAGGCCTGCTCTGGGACGTGCTTCATCTCTGAATTTCGTCTGAATCTGGTAAATGCAGAAAGGATATTTTGCATAAGTATTGCCCCATTCTCTTACCATATGAACGGCAGCTTCCTCATGCGTCATTCCGAGAACCATTTGCGAATTGTTTCTGTCTTTGAATCTTAAAAGTTCTTCTCCGACGCTTGTGAATCTTCCTGATTCTTCCCACAAAGAGCCCGGTAAAACAACAGGGAACAAAACCTCTTGTGCATCTGCCGCATCCATTTCCTCACGGATAATATTTTCAATCTTAGCCGTTACTCTTTTCATAGGGGGATACAAAGAATAAATGCCGTTTGCGACACCTTTTACATATCCGCCTCTTACCGAAAATGCGTGTGAATCAACGACACATTCCGAAGGACGCTCTTTAAAACGATCACCTACCAAATTTGCTAATTTCATAATCTTATCTCCTATTTCATAAATAAAAAATCCCTTAACTCTCAAATGAGAATTAAGGGACCAACATTTACATTATCGGCGGTACCACCCTTATTAATCGAATAATCGATTCGCTCTAAATTCGGTTGTATGCTCCAAGACGGGTTCAACACTTATTCGCAAGGATTCGCACCGACCATCCTCTCTCTGAAACGACGTACATGTCTACTATTTCTCTTCATCGCTATAGAAAGAATACGGCAGGAAATGTAATTTGTCAACATATATAAAATTTACGTTTCTTCGTTTTCTCCTTTTTCCACTGCTGCCTCATATTCCTCTTTTGAAATCTCATTCATCAAAGGAACAACTTCAAAGTACTCCTCTGAGTCCTCCGGCTTAATATACGCATGACCTTTATCGTCAAGTTTTCCTTCTATGAAATGAATTTCTTTTCGATAAACCACCCCTTCATACACATAATTAAGCGTTGCAGAGCCCTCGGTATAAAACTCAATTTCCCTCGTATTCTCGGAATTGGGATTTACGCTCACATAAAAGAAACTGAAATCTCCCGCGAAGTATACATACATATCCGCACTTTTTACGGCCTCGGTTTCAGGAAGGAAAATGTTTCCCTCTTCGTCATGGAATATTTTCTCATTGACGTCCGATGCATTTTCAAAATGTCCGCTCCAGTACGTTCTTCCGAGATTAATCGGCAGGTCGTTATTTACAATCCACTTTTTAGTCTGAGCACTGCGTACTTCCCACACACCATCCTCTGCACGTCGTGCATATTTTGCAACTTTTTGAATCTGTTGAGAAAGCATTCCGCTAGGGTCGTCGCAATCTACATTTATGATAACCCAGTCCTCGTAATCATAGCCTTCGGTAGCGGATTGATAAAGCGTGTGAGATTCCATATTCATACTCTTGTAACTTTCGTCATACCATTCCGTAACGACCTGCTCCAAGGACACTCTAAGCCCGGACTTGTCATATGTATCCGATAAGGTGACATTTTAGGGCAAAACATAGTCCTCGTCCAAATCCTTTTCTTCCAAAACAGTTTCCGACGTTATTTCTTCGCTTCCCGTCTGTGCCGTATTTGCGCACCCTGCAACTGTCAAAACCATAACCGACAAAACGCATAAAAACTTTTTATTCATCTAAAAACCTCCGTTCTTTACTTGTTAAATACATAATAAAAGAACGAAGGTTTATCCATTAGCATTATCAATTCATAATTTTAGCATTATCAAATATTAAATTTAGCATTATTTGCATTCACATTTTCCGGATGAAGCATTTTGTCTGAATTTCGAAGGAGTCACTCCGACTCGCTTTTTGAAATGTCTTGTAAAATAATTCATATTGGGATAACCCACCCTTGCGCTGATTTCTCCTATAGGTACTTCCGTCTCGGCCAAAATAATCTTTGCAAGTTGAAGGCGCATATTTATAAAATAGTTCATGCAGGTCAACGATGTTTCTTCAACAAATATCTCATTTATCCTGTTTCTGTTAATACCAAACTTTTTTTGAACATCCATTAATGTAATATCTTCATCGATATGTTCGTTCAAATATCTTATTATTTCCTCGATATTATTCTTGCCCGAAAATACTTTTTCACCGCTGCCTGTTGCCAAATTTCTGTCACTCACGGTATATACAAGATGATATAAAAGTTCCATAAAAAGGGAACGGCTTCTGCAGAGCCAAAATCCGTCATGCTGTACACACAGTTCATAATCCATCTTCTGAATAAGAGTTAACGTTTGCCTGTGGGTAATCGGCCCCATGTCCATCACTCTTTCAAGCGGATTTTTAACCTTATAATAAACATCTATCAGCATGTAGTCACTGTATATCGTCTCCCCGTGACGCGTTTCAAATTCTCCTGCAAGAAGTCTTTCGCTGTCAAACTCCTCACGTACAACCGACGGTTTGAAAAACACAGTGGTTGTCTTTAATTTATCGTCGCCCTTAAAAACAAAGATAATCCTTACAGGTTAACGCAATAATGAAAGGAGCAAGCAACACCGCCTCCGCCGAACCATCTTGTACAGTCATCGAACCGGAATCCACAATTATTAACTTGTATGTTGTCTCATCATCGACAAAACTGCTTATTCCGTTTGTTTTTTCTACGGATAAATCAACTATTTTATCCCATGACGAATCAAAAGTCTTGTAAAGAGTTCCACATTGTCTCCTTATGCTAAAATCCCGCGTTTAACACTAATTTATCAAGTATTTTATCATATACCAAAACTGTAAGATAATATCCCGAATGACCGCAAGGTATTCCATCAAGTACTATATTTCCGGGATTAAAATCCCCACTGTAAGCTATTAACATCGTTTTATCCGGTGTAATATCATAAGTGGTAATCTCTCCTTCAATATTATTTATCACCTTTGTAAGATTTCCGTCTGCGTAAATCCACTTACCGCCGTTTAGATATTCTTCTTCCGACATGCCCAAAACACTTAAATCATCAAAATAATCACTGTTATTCGCATAGTCACCGTCAAGACTCAGCACCACAACTTCATCCGTTGAATTATTGACCAAATTAACAAATTGTTTTAAATTCTCAACACCTGATAATTCATGCTGTAAACTCAGGTGATAATAATACTCCAAATCTTCGTTCCAATACTCATATCTTTCGTCACCCCTTCTGTCCAAAAGATCATAATCATTCAATAAAGAATATTCAATGTACTGAGTAAGTTTTCTGGATCCGTACGAATTCAAATGATTCGAATCCAGGTAATCATAGGAATTTTCGAGTCCCACTTCATCTCTCAGCGCATTAAAATCAGTACATCTTATACTCTTTGATTCAGCATACTCTATACAGCCATTAATCACCTTCTGATCCAGTACAGTCCTGTCACATGGAATAACAATAAACTCCAATTCAAAATCATTCTCTTGCGAAAGTTTAATCAATCTGTCAATGATATCTTTATTTCGGTCAGATATTTCCGTTATTTCCGTAATTCCGTCTCCTCCGTTATTATACTGAATCGGTTGCACATCCCAAGAATACATAGCTCCCCTGCCGTAAACACTCGGTTCATACGTTTCAAAATCATATTTAGTCAATTCTTTGTACCTGGTATGAACAATTGGGAATCTAAAATAATAATCCTGTCTCAATGACTCATTATCATCTCCCTCAAAATATTCTTTTACAAGATCCACCGAATTTTTTGAAGTTCTCATAGAAAGAAAATTTCGATATTCATTAGCCACAACACCATGCTTTTCAAAACAGACACCATACAAATCTATATATACAGCTTTTGGGGTTTGTGTCTTCAAAAGTTCCGTTAACAAATAATATGTTGAAACAAAATCTTGTCCCGAAGTTGACATGTCAAAAGCCGCTATGCCGGAATCTTCCCATAACACAGCCGGGCTGATACCGCAAAAACAATGGCTGCTGCCCATAAATACCACATCTATAAGATTATCTTCCGTCGAATATAATTGCTTTGTCGTGGACATGTAATCTCCGTTTGTATCCTTCCAGGACAAAACATTGTATAGAAGCAAAACCACAATAACAAGTACTGTGGCAAATCCTGCAAATTCAATTATTTTAGCAACATTTTTTCTCATTTTTATCTCCGTTAAAAAGCAAAATATATGAACTGAGCCGAATCAAAATCAACACCGTATTCACCATACGTAATGATGCAAATAACAAGTATTAAAAGTATCACCCATCTAAACCAAACATTTTGCTTAAGAAGGAATTGACCGACATTAATTCCTTTCTTATATCTTATTAAATCGACAATAACCAGTGCCAAAACTGCTATGAAAAGTATTCCCGTTTCCCTTCTGTCAAGTCCGTAGGAAAACAACGATTCATCAAACAAAACCCAAGGATTCCATCTCGTAAACATATTGTATATGTATCTTAATGCACCATGAATGCTTTCTGCTCTGAAAAAAATCCATGCAAAGGAAGTCAATGCAAATGTAATCAAAACATGACCCAACTTAAAGCTGAATACTTCCGTATCAACTTTAAGTTTTTCATTAATTTTAACAAATACCGGTCTTAACAAATCTTCCGCTATCTGATAGCACCCATGAAGCGCTCCCCATATTACATAATTCCAGGCCGCACCATGCCAAAGACCGCTCGCCAGAAATGTGATCATCAGATTTCTGTATTTTTTAATTTTGGAGCATCTGCTTCCGCCAAGAGGAATATACAAATAATCCTTCAGCCATGTACTCAAGGATATATGCCATCTTCTCCAAAATTCCGCTATTCCTCCTGCAAAATACGGGGTATTGAAATTTTCCATCAAATCAAATCCCATTACTTTTGCAGCACCTATGGCAATTGCCGAATATCCTCCGAAATCGCAATATATTTGAAGAGCAAATCCTATTGCTCCCGCAATTCCTTCAAACGTACCTATCGCATATGTTGAATTGAAAACAGAATCGACGAAAATCGACACTCTGTCTGCAATTACCATTTTCATAAAAAGGCCCCAAAACATCATTGAAATGCCTTGAGAAACATTATCAAAAGACATAAGTCTTTTAGTATCCATATCTTCGATTTGACTTATTAAATTCTTGCTTCGTTCTATAGGTCCCGCAACAAGTTGGGGGAAAAATGATACAAACAAAGCATATTTAAGCAAATTCTTCTCTGCTTTTATTTCGCCCCTATACACATCAACCATATATCCCAACGCCTGAAAAGTATAAAACGAAATTCCCACAGGAAGAAGAAAATCAAATGGTGACACTACCGTATTAATATGTAAAAGATTTAATACTCTGTTTACATTTGAAAGAGCAAAATCAAAATACTTAAAGAAAAACAATATTCCTAAATTAATCGTAAAACCTGCCGCCATAATCCATTTTGCGTTGATTTTGCTTTTTGCTTTTTCAATCAATAAACCGCATAAATAAGTAACGACCGTTGAGCCCGCAATCAATACGGCATATTTTGCATTCCAGCACATATAAAAATAGTAGCTGGCAATTAACAGCCAAATATATCTGATCTTTTGGGGAATTATTGCATAGACAACTGTTACTATGGGGAAAAACAGCAAAAAATCAATAGAATTAAAAAACATTTTAACACTCCGAAATATGATGATTTTTTTAATTTTTGAAGATTACGTCAGATGATTTATCATCATACATACACCATCTCATACTTTTGAATAATAACAAACTCCGTATAGTCTGTCAACGACTTGCCTATTACGGCCTTTGCAGGAATATATTATTGTTGCATGCTCTTTTTCAATCTGTTAAATTTACTTACAAATCTTCTCGCATCAAATTTGGAAAAATCGTCAAAATAAACCTGTTCTCTGTTTCCTTCAGAGTCATTGTAATCAATCATGAAAAACTTCTTGTTTTTATTTCCGTTATTGCCCGGTCTTCTTCTAAGTTCCTCTTCCTGTTCCTGTTTTTTGCTCCGATCGAGAGAACCGACAATCGCTTTTCCCAGTTCTGAGTCGCCGTAGGGTATTCCGTCAAAGGACGCGTATCCCCTTCTGAAAGTATGATATTTGCCGAGAGAATCTGCAAACGGCTTATTTATCGCCACTCCGATAATGCTCTTGGTTTCCAAAACAATATGCTCAGTATACGTACCGTCATAATTGTCTTCAAGGGCATATATATGCTTCGGAGTCAAAACCAGTGCACACATACAATCGGGAATTGACTTGTCATAGGAATTTATTCTACAGCTTATCGAAAGCAAAATTTCCTCATCGTGATAATTCATTTTCCCCTTTCTTATCATTTCCTTTCTTTTTTCTCAACACTTTTACCGACATATATGTAAATAATGCCACAGCGCAAATAACAAATAAAATATCTTCAGCCACTGCATATTTTTCATAAAATGTCACCTTATCGCTAAGGGGTGCGTCAAAAACATAAACCTTTTCAAAACCCTCCGAAGTATGTGAATTAAAAATTATTCTCCCGTAAGAATCAAACATTGTTGACCTTCCGAACATAGTGGGTTTCAAAATCGTAATGCCGTTTTCTACCGCTCTGAATCCTGCTATCATGGTATGATTGTTTTCTATAGCCGCCCAATCCCACGAAGGGTAAAGGTATATATCTGCATCGTTCTCCATTTTTCGGGAATATATTTCAAAATTACCGTCATAGCATATGGTTCCTGCCAATTTAACCTCACCGCATTCAAATTTTTCCGTTACCGAACTGACTTTCCCCTTGCCTCTTACAAATCCCGTTTCAACAATAGGTATAACCATATGTTTTGTATACTTATCCGCCACATTGCCGTTTTTGTCGATAAAATAAAAGCAGTTTTCGCAATCCTTTCCGTCTGCCGACTCCAAATCAAGTCCGATAAGAATCGCCATTTTGTATTCCTTTGCTCTTTCACAAGCTATCGAAAGGAAATCCTCCGTTTTCTCTTTGTCGATTCCGAATGACTCCTCCGCATAAACAAGAATTTCAGCTCCGTTATCATATGCTTCCTTTGATGTCTTCAAAAAGGATTCAACATTTTTTTCATAGGATTCTTTTGACCACTCGCAATCAGCCAATACCAATTCCGGTCCCGTAGTCCAAGCCGCACGAATATAATCTGTAGGCGCCTCGGCATTATTTAATCTTATTTCTCCGTAAACAAAAGCAGTCAAAACAAATGTTGCGGACACAATTGTTGCAACGACATATTTTTTCTTAAATTTTTCGGATATCATGATGGCCAAAGAAGAAATAAACCAACCTATCAGAAATGACAGGCCGGCCGCACCAATAAGAGACGCACACTGTATAAGCGGTGTGACGTAAAAGAATCTGTATGCAATATTCATTCCCGGACTAATTACAAAAAACGTGCCTATAAATTCCGTCAAAACTATGCCGCTCGGAAAAATCAACGTATAGAAAAAAGAATCTGCTTTATTGAAAATTCCATGTAAAAAAAAGGGAAGAAAAAAAATCGGCAGGCAAATAAAATAAGCCAAAGCATTTATAGGAAACGACCCCAACCCGGAATAATCTCCGAATAACGCAAACATGACAACATAATAAACCGCAAAAGCAATCAAAATCCAACGTATCTTATGTTTCTTTGTTTTTGATAAAAGAAACAGCAGACCGAAGCTTAACAAAACGCCGAATATAGGCGGCACAATCGTTGTAACCATTTGCATATTCCCTCATATTTCATTTAATAAACCTATGTTAATCACAAACGCAAAACTTTTCCGAGATTGTGATAATCGTCTTCGACCTCCAAAGGAACAAGTTGACAATTAACTATCCCCGGAGCCCAGTATTTATCAATAGGCTGCTTTGTAATCTGGCTGATAATACTAAGATTCATAGCTCCATGGCCGACTATCAGAACATCTTTTCCTTCTCTTACAAGAGGAAGTGCCTTTTCCTTTAGGAATTCTCCCGTCCTTTCAAATAGCTCATCAAATGTCTCCGAGCCGCCGATTGGCTCAATATAATCTTGGGGACGTTTAAATATAAGATTTATGGGACATTCGGGATTATCAAAGCTTTTTTCAACCCCTTCATAATCTCCGAATGACATTTCTTTTAATCTGTCGTCAAAAACAATGGGAACATCTCTTCCGGCAAGCAATGTCTCGGCAGTCTCCCGTGCACGTTTTAATGGAGAAGAGAAGCAAATGTCAAAATGAACGTCTTTATATTTTTCGGCAGCTTCCCTCGTCATAATTCTTCCTTCTTCATTTAACTCTGTATCGGTTCTGCCCTGAATTTTTCTTTTTACATTCCATTCTGTTTTTCCGTGTCTTATTATGTATAACATTAAAAACCTCTAAACTTTTATTTTACAAACAAATCGACTTTTTCAAACTTGTTGACATCCACAAGACCGTTTACAGACATTTTCAAAGACGGAATAACCGGAAGACTCACAAAAGCCATATTCATAAAGGGCTCAATGTTCTCGTTGATTCCCAGTTCTTTTACTTTTTCTCTTAAGATTTTATTGTCAGCCGCAATCTTTTCAGCCGAATCTTCGCTCATAAGACCTGCTATTGGAAGCGAAACCTCAGAAACAACCTTTTCCTTTGAAACACAGACCAAACCGCCGCCCATGTTGCAAATCCTATTTGCGGCAAAAGCCATATCTTCGTCATTTGTTCCGATAACGATAAGATTATGAGAGTCATGTGACACACTGGAGGCAAGAGCACCGTTTTTAAGTCCTATTCCCTTAATAAAACCAATTCCTCTGTGTCCCGTATTCTTATGTCGTTCAATAACGGCAAGTTTACATAAATCTTTCGTTATGTCAACCCCGTTATTCTTTGAAAAATCAATATCTTCTATAACTTCGTCTGTCAAAATCTGACCTTCAATAACCTTAATTACACGACATTTTTCACCCTTTGGCTCAATAAAGAAATCTTCCTTTGAAAGCTTATCCACATGAAACGAATTGCGAACCTTCTTTGACAGCGTTTCATCAGGAATCGGATTGTCAAATTCTTTTACCTTTTTCTCGCTGACTATAAGTTTTCCGTTTTTGTAAACATCACTAATCTCAATATTGTCAATATCGTCAAAAACAAGAATGTCCGCTTTATATCCCGGCGCTATGGCTCCCAAATTCTTTATTCCGAATCTCGCTGCCGCATTAAAGGATGCCGCCTTTATTACCTTGACGGGATCTTTTTTCATTGCTATCGCGCGTCTTACTATATTGTCGATATGACCTTCCGAAATAATATCCGCGGGATTTCTGTCATCCGTCACAAGAAGAACTCTTTGGGAAAAGGGTGCATCAAGAAGGGGAGCCAAAGCTTCCAGGTTCTTAGCTGCGGAACCCTCTCTTATCATTATCCACTGGCCTTTGGAAAGTTTCTCCTTAGCCTCTTCGAAGGTGGAACATTCATGGTCGGATGTTATGCCTTTACCCGCATACTTATCAAGATCTCTGCCGCTTAAGAAAGGAGCGTGACCGTCAACAAGTTTGTTCATCTTTAAAGCTTCTTCAATCTTCTCATGAGTTGCGGTATCGTCGAACAAAACTCCGGGATAATTCATCATTTCCGCAAGACCGAGAACTCTCTCGTGAGAATATAAATCCCTTAAATCCTTGGCGTAAAGCACGGCTCCCGCCTCATCGAAAGGCGTTGCGGGGACACATGACGGAAGCATTACATAAACGGATAAAGGAATATTCTCGCTCATTTCAAGCATATACTTAATTCCGTCAACTCCGCACACATTGGCGATTTCATGGGGATCCGTAATAACCGTGGTGGTACCGTGAGGAAGGACGGCATTTGCCAAGCCCGAAGGTAACATCATGGTGCTTTCGATGTGAATATGTCCGTCTATGAAACCGGGGCAGACATATTTACCCTTTAAATCTATAACTTCATCCGCGTCGGAATCTTCGTAATAATCACCTACGCCGATGATTCTGTCTTCTTCCGTAAGAATATTAGTCTCTTCTATCGACTCCGTGAAAACATTTACCGCTTTAGCGTTCTTAAGTAATAATTTCATAACCTACCCCACACTTTACGTTAATAAACTCAAACAATACATCCCAATATTACAAGTATAATAAGCAATCAATCAAGACTTCCGAAAAGCAACAAACCACCGAGGAGCATCATCATGGTTCCGATAAGTTGCAGCGCCTTACCGACAAATTCGGAAGCGAAAATGCTTACGAATGCGCCCACCGCGAATAATATAAATCCTACAATTAACAACCCATAGGTTATAATCATGTAATAATCCATCTGCTCACCTCCCCGAAGACAATTTCTATGCTTCCAAGAATCCTTTTAAATCCTCGATAAGATCGTCTACGTCCATATCGTGAACGCCACACGCCTCTTCCAAAGTTTCGTTCTGTGCCGAAGGGCAGGTGGGACAATGCATTCCCATATTCGCCAGTATTTCTGCAGCTTCGGGCATATTTCTCAAAAGTTCTCCTATTGTGGTTTCCTCTGTAATTCTAAACATTTTACTACCAACTTTCTATATTATGTAAACCGTTTTACATTCTGAGCATAAGTTCCTGTTCGATAACTTTGCCGTCTTTAATATACTTTCTGGGAACACGCTTACTTACGGCACATGTAAGTTCATAGGGAATTGTCTGTGCCATAGCGGCCATTTCGTTAATGGAATTGTTGTTTCCGAAGATCTCAACCTCGCTTCCCACTTCCACGTTAGGCTTGTCCGTAACATCAATCATGCACATATCCATGCAGATTTTGCCTCTGACTTTAGCGGGACCGTCAACGGTCATTAAAGAACATTTATCGGACAAAGCCCTAAAGAAACCGTCTGCATATCCGTAGGGAACAACCGCTATTCTTTCGGTCTTGTCCGTTGTATAAATTCCGCCGTAACTAATCTTCGTTCCCTTGGGATAAATCTTAATTGTGGAAACGGTGGTCTTTAATGTCATAACCGGCTTAAGGCCCA
>JAZQQI010000028.1:0-45564 GCA_045628965.1 Lachnospiraceae bacterium
CACAGCCACAATAACTATATGTCGCCTAATGAATTCGAAAATCTATATCTGTCTGTAGCCGAAGAAGGCGTACAGAAGAAAGTGAGTTAATATGAGAAATCTCCCATTTTAATTTGTTCTAAATCTTGACAGAGGACCAAATAAACAAAAAGAATTAAATTCTACCATCAACCTTATCTTTAGAATCAATCTTCTCAAACACATCTACAAAAGAATTAATCGACAAATTATACACCTTAACATTTTCATGTTTTGCATATTTTTCAATATAATAAAATTGTTCAAGCATTTCTTGATACATAAATAAATAATCATGCATATGTTTGTCTGAATCAGACGTTATATATTTTCTTTCCAAGCCATAAGAATGAACATAATCAACATAAATTTTATTATTTATATCAACATGATATTGAGTAAACTCATTCATATCTATTCCACATAAGAATACAGTCTGATAATTACACGAAATAAAATAATCCAAAGCACCCAAAATTACATTTCGAATTCCACAGTTAGCATAATTATGTTTATAAATATAATATCTAACATTATCTAAATGGTCACAATACAGTTCTCTTTCATTAAGTTTAAATATTTTTATATACGAATTGTCTAATTTAAAAGAAGCACACTTAGGAATTATTATGGTCATTTCCCAATCAACATCATCAAGAATTTTAAGCAATTTTTCTTTATTCTCAGAATTTTTCCTTTCTTCAAAAAATGCAGGATCCATAAAACACATAAAATTTGGTTTTAATATATAAAACCTTTCATCTTTAACGGGAAACCAATTTACACAGCAAACCGCAGTTTTATCATCGATATAATCATAAAAATTTATTTTATTTAAACTAGGGCCATTGCCAATTATCAGTACTTTATCAAATTTCTCTTCTTTTTGGAAATGCATTGATTTTTTTAAAAAGCCAAATACCAATACTTTAAATACGCATAAATAATCCGTAATGAAATACATTATCCTTTTTATTAGCATCATAATCAATCCCTTTAACTAATTAAAAAACAAGTTTAAGTCAGCCAAAAACAAAAATTATCAGTATCTTTATCTTCAATCAATCATTTTTTGATATTTTAATTTTTAAATCTATTACAAAATATCCAATCTTTTTTCTATTAAGAAACAAAAGTAAAATAGAAACAGAACAATATACGCAAAGTGCTAATATTCGCAATTTCAAATCCTTATAAAGCATCAGTGCCAAAAAGCAAAATCCAATGGATATTAACACGGTCAAAAACAAATATACATCATCATAAAACGATTCTAACCGCATGAATTTCACTATTAAATAATGCATCAAAAGAAGCGAAAAATAGCTAATCAACGAAGTATACGCAGCAGCAACAAATCCATACTTAGGGATTAACATATAATTCAAAATAATGTTTAACGAAGCCGAAGTCACAGTAGCTATAGACATAGGCAACGTTTTCTTTTCATACTGTTCAGCATTTACAAAAATACTATACAAAAAAAGAAATACATAGCCAATTACCAAAGGTGGAACCGCCTCTAAAGATGCTGTATATTTATTTGAACCAAGAATATATGATAACTCCGGAGCAATCAATATTAAGCCAAGCGAACAATATAAGAATATCGCTATATAATAATACAATGCATGCTTAATATTATTATACTTTTTATCATGTAACCTTTCTGTTTGCCAGGGTGCAAACGCATTGTTCATCGCAAGCCACAAAATATTAGCGATAGAAGCAATTGAACAAGCAAAAGAATAATTTGCAGTTTCTGTCTCGTTTAGCAAAATTGTAATCATATTTTTATCAGATGCATTCAGTATTGTACCTGAAAGCAAATGAAACATATACGGAATACAAATAGGTATAGCATATTTTAAATATTTAAAATTATAAACATGTGATTTTTTTATAATATAGCAGTACAAAATCAATCCTGTTGCAAAATAAACAACGCACGATCCCAACACTCTCCCAAATGCTTTATCATCAAAAGTCAAAACAAAGCATATAGACAATAATTCAGACAGTACCGCAGTAACAAGCGAGCAAATCACAACAAATTTGACATTATAATTAAATCTGTTAATAATTAACAAATAATCAATAAAAGGATAAAAAGACGAAAACAAACATATTAATATAAAATACTTTATATCTAAACAAACAATATCAGCAAAATAAGAATAAAAAATAAAAACCGGTGTAAGTAGAACAAGTGAAAAAGCAAGTCCTGTTGTCGAAATCGTGAATATATACGATTCAAAATCTTCTTTAAAATCATATCGAGCTCTATTAATTGTTGCTATTAATGATAGCGAAGCTATAATAACAACAATCGATTGCCAGGTAAAATAATTATTAATCCTTCCAAACTCATCTTTTTCAAGAATTCTCGAATAAAATGGCAGTAAAAAAAAGCTAATGCCCTTTACTATAAAATCCGATATTACATAAATTATTGACGTTTTTATTAAAGACTTACTGTTTATCATCAAATTTTCAACCTAACACAAAGCAAAATTTAAATACAAACTGAATCAAATATGCAAAATGAAATTACAATCTATATCTGATTTTGTAATAAACACATTTTAAAACATACAAAATCTTAGAGTATTTTTTTAAAATAATTAATCTTTCTTTCAGGTGAATACTTAAATTTTTACTATCCGAACTGACTCCTAATCCGTCATAACTTGATACTATTTTATTTATAAATAGCATACTGCATTTTTTGAAATATAGTTTCAACATAAAATCTTGATCCGCGGTCAGATAAAACGATTCATCAAATGGATATTTGATTAATAATTCTCGTTTAGCAAAAACAGATTGATGGGCAACCGCTTTGCCCGAAATCAGCATCCACCTGTTTACTTTATCCCCAAATAGTTTACCCTCGTCAGGACCGGAAGAAATAATCACCTTACCATATACCACATCATATTTCAAATAATCATTCATTTCCGAAACCGTCGTTTCATTATAAAAGCAGTCACCACCACCAAGCACAACAATATACTCGCCTGAAGATAGTTGCACTCCTTTATTCAACGCATTATAAATTCCTGAATCCTTTTCAGAAATATATATAACTCTATCATCTTCTTTTGATATTCTATCAAGAAATTCAACCGTTCCATCTGTAGAACAACCATCAACAACTACAAATTCCATGTCTGCATCTTTTTGAGATTTAATAGAATTGTATGTAACTTCCAAACCTTTAATATTATTCATCACTGCCGTAACAACAGATACTTTCACCACAATCTTCCCCTAGTATAATTTCAAAAAAATTCAAGAATCAATAAAACTCTTAATAGTCTTCCTAAAGCCATTTTCAACATTATAATCCAGATTCCATCCAAGTATTTTTAATTTTTCGTTGCTCATAACCGGAGATTTAACAACCGGACTTTCAACATACGAATCTTTTGAATCTCGAATACAGTATTTAACCTTCAAACCCTTTTCCGGAAATAAATTAACAAGCATCTCAGCCAAATCCTTTATTTTTATTGGATTCGAATTATTATACATATTATAAGCCTGACCGTTTTCACCAAGATGAAGAATTCGAAGAAATGCATCCGTAGCATCAGCTATATAGCAAAGCATTCTCTCTGCCATTCCATCACTCTTCATTTCAATATCTTCATTGTTTACTATATTCTTGACAAATTCCGCAAACATTCTTTTGTCATTTTCAAGATCAAGTGTCGGACCGTATGTGTGTGCTATTCTTACAATTT
The DNA here is from genome assembly GCA_045628965.1 of Lachnospiraceae bacterium. Classification (GTDB taxonomy): domain Bacteria; phylum Bacillota; class Clostridia; order Lachnospirales; family Lachnospiraceae; genus UBA3766. Next base: position 3,768 of record JAZQQI010000028.1, read on the forward strand.
TGGCAGGAACATTATATTGCTCAAAGAATGAAACACACATTGTTTCACCCATCCTCTTGCTTTCCCCGTAGCAGCTTCGTACATTTGTCGGGTCAACATAGCCATAATCAGTCTCATCATACATTTGTTCACGAGGTGGCAAATAACCATATACATCACCACTGCTAAAATATAGAAAACTCTTCACTCGTTTATCACGAGCAAGTTCCAATAAATTATAAGTCCCAAGAACATTCGGTTTTAATACATCTACCGGATTAGTTCCGTAATATTGAGGACTCGCAAGACTTGCAGCATGAATAATATAATCAACATTTCCATCAATGTTCAAAGAAGTGCAGATATCTTCAGAAATATACGTGAAATAATCTTTATCAAAATAGATACCAAATCTATTTTTCATTTTTTCAAGATTACGGCCTTGAGCAAGAATTTTTAAATTTTTAACAAATCCTTTCTCGCAAAGAAAGATTAGAAAATAAACGACATACGAAGCAAGCATTCCGTAAGCGCCTGTTATCAGCACAGAAGAATCAGAAAGCCATGCATAGTCATCGCTTCTCGAATATATGTCCTCCATATCTTCATAAATAATCTTATTTTCCAAAAAATTTGTCATAATACAAAATATTATTCCTCAATCTTCAAAGTTAAATTTATAAATCTTAATTAATCCAGAAAAATTAGAATCGTTTCCAACATATTCTAATGACTCAACCATAGATAAATTCTCATAGAATTCAATACATTCTCCCTCTTTCATTAAATCCTTTTTTGAAACAACAAAAGCAGGGTCAGCATCCGGGTCAGCCAAATATTCTTCATCTTCTTTAGATATTACATACGAGGAAGAAAGTAACAAATACAAGGGCTTTGATTGGTCAATGCCATCCAAAACATCAGTTTTGCTCATAAAATCATAAAAAGTAATATAATAATAAGAGTTGGTTTGATATAGATCAGGGCAAAAATTAACAATTTCCCAAGAATTTCCTAATAGAACAATACAATTTGCATCTTCGCCAAGATCATCAAAAGAAATACCCTCTTCTTCATGTAACATTAAATAACTTTTGGGTGAATACCATTGACTTAAAAAAGCTAACGCAGAAGCCATAACTAAAACAACAATACCTGCAACTAATTCTTTATTTATTATATTTTTTAATATATAATACGCAAATAAAATTAAAAATATCACCAATACGGGATAAATAACAAATAAATATCTTGACGAATAGTCTATCGACATTGCATAAATCGAAGTTCTTTTAGACGCAAGTACAACAGTAAATAGAACAGATGCAAGCGCTCCGAAAATAATATAATAATTATTTTTAATATCAGAAAGAAAAGTTTTTATTCTTTTAAATATATTATTTCTTATTTTTTTTAACCACTCTTCCTTCCAAGACATTATTACAAAAGGAGAAACGCAAATACAAATAAAAATAATAATAGCAATAGATATTTTAATCCATGGATTTGCATACATATTAAAATGAATGCCAAAAGTATCTCTGGTAATCAAGTAAGAATATATTCTAAATTGCAGAGCATCAGAATACTTTTTATAAGAATACGTAAAGTTCGACAAATCTCCGACAGTATCATTAATAACTTTCGGAAAGACAAGAAATGAAAACAGCACAGCAAATAATTCAGTGAAACCATAACAAAACATTTTCTTGAACTTTTTAGCAAATAACATCGCAATACACGTAGCAAGCACTAACGGAAAAGCAAAGACAAGATACAAATGTAGCGTGAAAGCTCCAAGAAAAAGATTTACGAAACAGTTACCTAAATAATGAATAGATTTTTTCTTTTCTTCAGATGAAATATATTTGTAAGAGTAATAAATAAACGCGACAGCAAATGCAGTCCCCAATGCATACATTCTGAGGAACGAAATTGTATCAAAGCAACCCGCACAGAAACCGTACAAAACAATTGCAGCAGTGGCAGGAAGTTTTTTACCGGTAATACTATATATCAAAAGATATAAATATATTTGGATTATCGTAAAAGAAACTATATTAATCGAAAACCCAAACCATTTAGAAAAAGTGCCTGGGAAGAATGAACAAACAAAATTCAAAAGAAATAAATGAAAAGGTGGGTTATAATCATTCTTTGCATGAATATAAGGAACAGCAAAATTAAATCTATTATCACTATCAACAGATAAATAATTAGTCATTAAATCCGAATCTGCCCAAATACCATCAAGATATTCATAGTCATCAGTTTCATATATATTTTTTTGATTAATGCTATTTGCAAATCCATACTCATAAATCTCATCAGAATGAAATCCCTGCTTAAACATCCCAAAGCAAAATGTAATAAACACAATTTGAAGAACCACAATAATCAAAAAATATAATTCTTTAAAACTAAATTTAAACTTATCCATAATGTTATCCCATCTATTTAATTTTTTATTCATTATACAATAATATGAAAATTTTATAAAGATAATTAAAAATATAAACAACAAACAAAGTACTCATTAAATACACTTGTATTATACATGAAAAAAAGGAGCCTAAATCCTAGGCTCCTTTTAACTATTCTCAATTTACAATTCAAGATTAAGAAATCTTAAGGGTTGTATCACCAGCATAGATAATAGAATCTTCAGGCTTATCTACATCTATCTTTGTGTTAGCCTTCTTATTTCCTGACATATCAGATGATGTGATGAAAACAAGAACTGAGTTTGTACCAACACTGTACTTAACATCACCGCTACCCTTAGCGCTTGACTTAATCTGATCCTTAGGATTGCTTGTTCCGATAATCTCATAAACAGCTTTCTGGAAAGGTGTACCATTTGAAGGGAAGCTAGCAGTAAGACCAGCTTGATTAGCTGAAGGAACTCCACTGTTCTTAGCTGTGATAACTGAAGGATCCATCATTGCTGTCTGGATAGCTTCACGAACTGAATCACAGAGCTGAACGTCTGCAGATACGTTTGTCTTCTCAATGTACTTGATAAGCTGAGGTGCCATAACACCTACTAAGATTGCCATGATGGCGATAACGATGATAAGTTCTACTAAAGAGAAACCTTTGTTGTTTTTCATTTTTTAATCTCCTTTTAACATTTAAATTTGTGACGACTGTTTTTTTCTGTATGTTTAATATAGCAAATAAGAAACAATTTGTAAACAAAAATTTATATTTTTTTTATAATTATTCGTTTATTTGTATAAATCTGTCAACTCCATGATTCTTTCATTGTGCATATTGACAGTATATTTGTATTTTTTCCTATGAAATAATGAACAAACAATTAACAATCATGTTTTTATTATGAAATTTTTAAGCTTATTTCTCCCGTCGAAATTTCTTCTTCTCTTCCATCAGGGTTCTTTACTATCAAATGGCCTTCATTTGATATATCGCATACATAGGCTTTCCTTTGTTCACCCAATGCATCTATAAGTTCTACCTCTTTGTTAATGCACATTGAATGTTTCTTATACTCTTCAATAAACTCAAATTGTTCCGGCATATCAAAGAATTCCTTTAATCCTTTACATATAGAATCAATTAGTTTATCTTTCATATTCGAATCATCATTAATACAAATAGATCCGGCTTTATCTGCAATGTCATCAGGAAACTCATTTGTTGATATATTTATTCCTATACCTACTACAAATCCATACTCTTCTCTTTCTTTGGTCGGAAGAATACACTCGCACAATATTCCGCAAACCTTTCTGTTATTAAGATACAAATCATTAACCCATTTGATACTGCAATCAATGTTATAGATAGAAGCTATGGAATCTCTGACAATCACTGCTGTTGCACACGTAATCTTAAGCATTTCATTTATGTTCTCATTACCGACATGCACATAAGTCATATATATGCCGGTGTCCTTAGGAGAAAAGAATTCTCTTCCCTTTCTTCCTTTTCCGTTTGATTGTTCTTTCGCTACCAAAAGAAAATCGCCGGTTTCACCTGCGATTATCTTTCTTTTTCCTTCTTCATTAGTAGAATCTATAATTGAGTAATCAAATCTTTTCATATCATTATTAATCCATCATGCCATGTTTTACAAGGAAATCAAGTGATCTCTTTTGTGCATCAAAATAACTCACTTCAACAAGGATGGTTGCATCCGGGAAATAAGTTTTTCTCAATTCGTTAAATTCATCCCAATCAATACTTCCGTCTCCGACAGGCAAATGCGAATCATAATCCTTATAATTATCATTAATATGAACATGCTTTATAAAAGGGCTCAGTTCTTTAACCCAGACATCAGGTGAAACCTTTGACAAATATGCATGAGAATAATCAAGACAAATTCCGAAATTATCTACATCTTTCATTCTATACGCAAGTTCTTTTAATTCATCAGGTCTGTCATCAAACATGTTTTCCATAACAATAAGCATATCCGGAAAATCTGCGCAAAGCTTGGTAAAAACTTTGATATTTTTGTCAAACCAATTGTCTATATAGTATTTTACTTTAATCTGCGGATTGATATTAGTATGAAAAACGACCTTTTCGGCACCCAGATCTTTTGCTATTTCCATGCTCTGATACAAACGATTAACGGAGACCTGGGCTATTTCTTCATCTTCCGAAAACACATTAACATCATAGAAATCACCGTGAGAGGTCAGAATCGACGGTAATTTCATATTCTTATATGCAGCAATCCTCAATTCAAGTCTTTTCTCGTCCAGAAGCATCTTCGGAGAAAAAAAATCATTAAATTCAAATCCCAAATCATATTTCTCAGCCAACTCAAGCGAGTCTTCAATATTATTGTATTGAGGAATAATTAAATATTTGTTCATCGTTTTCTCCTTTCAGCATTTCAAACTGATTATATTTTATATCAAAAATTAAAAGTAATAAACCTAATTTTATAAATAAATTAAGACAATATTTATTTAATATATTATAACGATATGATAAAATATATAACAGAATTTTAATCAAGGAGGCGTTACCATGTCAGAGACACAAAACAGATATCCGAGCAGCGATGAAACTCTCGAAAAAATTTTTTATTATATGAATGAACTATTTCAGGAAAAAGAATTTTCAAGAACCCTTTCCCTGTTAACAGATATGGGAAAAACACTGGTTCATTCAGACAGAGCATCATTTTGGTTTTGGGACAAAAGAAACAAACAGGCTTGGACAATGGCAGCCCTCAATATAGACAAAATCGTTGTTCCCGAAAACACCGGACTTATCGGTGCAAGTATTCTGAATAACGAAATCATAATCGTAAACGATCCATATAACGATAGTCGCTTTAATCCAAACGTAGACAAGTCTTCCGGTTATGTAACCAAATCAATTTTGACAATGCCCGTTACAAACGCTGACGGTAACGTAATAGGAGCCTTCCAAGCCATTAACAAATTCGACAGCGACGGTTCCGATATCGGTTTCAACGAAGACGACGTCAAAAGAACGTCTCTCGCTACTGCATTTTGCGGAAGAACGCTTGAAAGTTATCTTCTTTACAACGAAGCTCTTCAAGACCAGCTCACAGGTTTGAAGAACAGACGAGGTCTTCATTCTTTCTACGAAAAAAGCATCGCACCTATTCTTCCGAATAAGAACTGTTCAATCATAATGTGCGACATTGACCATTTCAAACACGTTAACGATACATGGGGTCATAACGCAGGTGATGCAATATTAAAACACGTTGCAAACATCCTCTCTTCTTCCATCGGTATCAACGATGGTGTATTCAGATGGGGCGGAGAAGAATTCATATTCCTGTTAAACGGATATAATCTCGAGGAAGCACACAATTTAGCAGAGAAAGTAAGAATAACAATAGAAAACAGTGTTTGCCACTTTGAAGGTCTCGACCTTCAAGTAACAATGAGTTTCGGTGTTAACCAAATAGACGCTTCTCTCAACACAGAAGAAAACGTCAAAGTAGCCGATGACAAATTGTATTACGCCAAAGAACACGGAAGAAACAGAGTTGTTTCAGTTATAGATTAAATTCATAAACTATTAACATATGAAAGAAAAAGTCCGCATCAGCGGGCTTTTTTTGTATTTAAAAAGATGCGGCACAATTGATACCGCATCTTTTAAATCTTATATTATCACAAACAATTAGGTCAATGATTCGTACAATGTGAACATAGGCGAAAGGATTGCAAGTACAAGGAAGCCTACAATACCGGCCATGGCTATGATAATCATGGGCTCCATAAGGGCCATCATTGATTCAGTTGCATTCTGTACGTCTTCCTCATAATATCCGGCAACATTCTCAAGCATCGCCTCGATATTACCTGTTTCCTCACCGATTGATGTCATATGAACAACCATGGGAGGGAACAAACCGCATGTCTTAAGAGGTCTTGAAAGAGGCACACCACGGGCAACCTGCTCTTTTGCATCTTTCATCGCATTCTTATAGTTAATGTTATCCATTGACCTTGCGGTAATATCCAAAGCATCAATCATAGGAACACCGGCCGCAAGAAGTGTACAAAGAGTACGGCCAAGCTTAGCGCAGGCTTTCTTCATCTGAATAGGTCCGAGAACCGGAATTCTAAGCATTGCCTTATCAATAACAACTTTACCTGCGGGAGAAGCCTGGAATGTCTTAAATAATACAAACAAACCTGCAGCACAGATAAGTATAAGCCACCAAAAATCAACAAAGAAGTCCGAAATATGAACAATAACCATCGTGATTGCGGGCATTTTGGCATCCAAACCATCAAACATTCCCATGAACGAAGGAATAACGAATGTCATCATTGCAAAAATAACACCAATCAAAACGCAGATAAGAACGATAGGATAAATCAAAGCTTTCTTAACTGCCGATTCAAGCTGAGCATCCTTCTCGAACTGAACAGCCATACGGCTGAATGATTTGTCAAGCGAACCTGAAGCTTCACCTGCTTCAACCATGTTACAAAGCATTTCGGGGAATACACCGTTTCTTCTTCTCATGGCAACCGCAAGAGGATCACCTTTTGAAATATCATCATGTGTCTGCTGAACAGCAAACTTCAATGCCTTATTCTCTGTCTGATCGGCAAGCATCTGGAATGCTTCAACGATTGTAACACCGGCACCGATAATCGACACAAACTGATGACAAAATACAGAGAAGTCTCTGGGCTTAACTCTCTTACCGAAAGAAAAATTAACTTTACTGAAAATTCCTCCGGCTTCAGTAATACTTGTTACGGTATTCTTGTCTTCTTTAAGTTTGGCTACTGCAAGATCTTTTGTTTTTGCTTCAATACGTCCTTTTTTCTTCTTTCCGTCGGGCGTAATGATATTGTACATAAACTCTGCCATAATTTCCCACCTTTACTATTTTTAATTTGATACTTCTTCATCCATATCATAAGCAACACGTACCATCTCTTCGATAGATGTGATGCCTTCGACAACATTTCTCGCGCCTGCCATACGAAGTGTATTCATACCTTCAGCTACGGCAACTGCCTGAATCTCATCGGCCGTAACCTTCTGGTGAAGGATTTTACGGATACCTGAAGTGATAGGCATAATTTCATAAATAGCCACACGGCCTTTATAACCATGGTTACATTCATCGCAACCACCGGGTTCATAAACAATCTGAGGCTTATCAAGAGGAACACCGAGAATCTTCTTCTCCTGTTCTGTAGCCTCATGAGGAATCTTACATTTCGGACAAAGTCTTCTTACAAGACGTTGAGCGATAATACCTACAACTGCATCACCGATAAGGTATGATTCAACACCCATATCGATAAGACGGGTAATCGAAGCCGATGTAGAGTTGGTATGCAATGTAGAGATAACCAAGTGACCTGTGATAGAAGCCTTAACGGCAATGCCTGCTGTTTCACCGTCACGGATCTCACCGATCATAATAATGTCAGGGTCCTGACGAAGGATAGATCTAAGTGCCGAAGCGAATGTCAATTCTGCTTTAACATTAACCTGAACCTGGTTAACGCCGGGAACGTTAGCCTCGACAGGGTCCTCAACAGTGATTATATTAACCGTTTCTTTATTAAGTTCATGAAGAACGGTATAACATGTTGTTGATTTACCTGAACCAGTAGGTCCTGTAACAAGGATAATACCGTGAGGGTTATGAGTTATACTGTCAAGCTTCTTCTCATCGTCGGGATAAAGACCAAGATATTTCTTCTCTCTGGTAAGTCCCTTCTTCTTTGTCATACGCATTACGGTTTTCTCACCGTATACGGTAGGAAGTATAGATACACGGACATCGTACTCATCACCGTCTACAACACGGGTAAGACGACCGTCCTGAGGTTTTCTTTTCTCTGAAATATCAAGACCTGAAATAATCTTGATACGGGCAACCATTGCTGCCAATACATTGGTGTTATACTGGAAAACTTCCTGCAAAACACCGTCGACTCTGAATCGAACTCTTACGTAATCTTCCAAAGGTTCGATGTGAATATCGGAAGATCCCATACGTACAGATTCATCAAGAATTGTATTAACAATCTTTACGATAGGTGCATCACTTACAGCATCGTCTTCAGCACCTTCGTCTGAAGTTCCGAATTCATCTGCATGTTCGGCCTGGAACTGTTCAGCAGCTTCCATAGCCTGTTTCTTACCGAAGATTTTATCAAGTCTTATCTGAATCGCAAAAGCAGATGCGAATACCGGAGTAACTTCCATTCCGGTAACAAGCATAACATCATCGATAGCACCAAGGTTCATGGGGTCTGCCATTGCGACCTTGAGTTTACTGAAATCATTCTCATCATAACCGATGGGAATAAGTTCATCCTTACGCATAATCTCTTCTCCGACTGTCTGGAGGAGATTCTCGTCAAGCTTAACGTCCTTAAGTTCAATCGATTCAATGCCTAGCTGTGCACAAATAACACTGGAGAATTGTTCCTCGGTAACGAATCCAAGTTCAATAAGAACTTCACCGAGTTTGCCTTTCTTCTCACGCTGCTGTTCCAGCGCCTGTGTCAACTGATCTTCTGTAATATAACCCTTCTGAACAAGCAAATCGCCGACACGAATTCTGTTGCCAAATATAGCCATACTAAAGCACCCCTACAATTAATTTGTATAACAGCCTTTTACAGCCTTACACATCAAACATTATGCCACAATTAATCAAATAAATAAACCCTAAATTATAATTTTAATAATAATTTTATAAATAAATTTTTAATACGGAAAATCCCAATTTTCTTTCTTTCTCATATCGTCATGAACAGTAAACCACGAACCGCCGTCATTGTCGTAAGAATACACTGTTTTGTCCGCATCAAAATTAGGCGTAGCAAATACATTTATTTTGTCGTCGTATTTTTCTTTATTATCAATTACATTTTGAGTAAACGGGTTAACGGGATTCTCAACAATTCCTTCTGTCGCAAGCATCACTGTGTCGGCGTTGGTCATGAATTCATCCGATATTTGAAATTCATCCGAATCAAAATCTTTAACCATAAGAAGTGAATAATAAACCTCTGTTTGAAGCAAAACCTGAAGGTCGCATCTTCCCTCCGGGTCGTCAATTTTTGAATCCAAATGATTCAGATTTCGCGCATGATCCGACACGATTATAATCCTCGTATTATCGTAGACTCCTTCATTTTTGAGATACTCAAGCCATTCTCCCAACCGTAAAAGAGCACAAAGATTGGTCTGATAATGATACAACTTATCATATGTATCAAGCTTAAGAACATCTCCGTTCTCAGAAATCCTCGTATGATTTAGTGTTTTTTCATAATCACTGTTGTCTACTCTCTCACTAACCTCATATCCGGGTTCTTGAAGAAGGGTCGGCTCATGGGTAATATTATTGGTAATCAAAGCAAATCCGCCATCGCAATCTTTTATATCAGTCATAGCGGAATAATTTATCAACGACATATAATTATCCATAAAGTTTTTCGAATAGCCATAGGAGATATTTTTGCGCTCTTCGTACGTGATTTTTACATAAAAATCTCGACACTCATTGTAATTGCCGTTTTCATATAAAAATGGCCGAACGCAAAGCGGCGACGCTTCCATTAATGAATAACAAAACAGATTACGTTTTATATCACCGTTAAAATCATACCCATCCGTAAATCTTCCGATAGTATTGTAAGCTTTTATATTAGGATAATATTCATCATAAATCGACAAATCGGGAATTTCGGAATAATTGGCAAGTGTCGCATCAAGAACAGTTGCATCATATCCGTTTTCAGAGAATATAACCGGCATAACCTTCAGCGCTTCATTATGTTTGTCAATCATCAATTCATCGGTTCTCGCATATATATTTTCGGGAATATATTCATATCCGCCAAACAACCCCGGAGCCCCAATTGTCGTACAATTGCCGTAAGACACCGTGTTTTCATAATAAGTAAATCCCGAATAAATATCTTTAAGTTCCGGTTTTTCATTCAAAAAATAAGGTATGTACATTCCGAAAGCACGATCAAGCATAATCACAACCACATTTTTGTTGTTTTTACTCAAAGTAATCGTCGGCATTTCATTAATTCGTTCTTCGTTCACATTATTTTTAAATGCTCTGAATTCAGTATTGATTCGAAAACAGTTGATAAAACCGATAACCGAAACCGCCAAAACACCTGCAGAAAAAAGCAGTTTTAATATATTGGTTTTTTTTGAATAAATCACAAAAACAAGAAAAACAATCGCAAATAATGATACAACATTTAAAACAATCATCAATGTGCTATAATTCAAACTTTCCTCATATACAAGCGTGTTACTGAGTAATCCGAAATGTCCTGCGAACAGAAAATAATTTAAAAGTGCTGCCGCATCTGCCGAAAAGTATACAATTTCAAAAATATATCTTTTTCTTTTATCCAAAAGAAGATAAAGCACAATCTCCCAAACAACCAAAGCGCCAAAAGCCGCAATTGCTGCGCAGAAAACATTTGAATTGGGATTTTCCAAAGAAAATACATCAGTAAATTCAAGAGGCGACGACACAATAACGTTTGAAGGAATCAAAATGCCAACAAAAACAAAAAGAAACAAAGATGATGCAAATAAATTGGTAAAACGACTGTTGTGGGAAATTTTAGAGTCAGCCAAACGTTTTCTTATCTTTATTGCACGGTCAGAGTATTCAAGTCTGTCGTCAATAAACTTTAATACCAAAGGAATTATCATAATTGCACCCGAAACCACTAAAATAAGTCCGATTTCTTTAGAATAATTCTTGTTTACCCAGACCGAAACAAGCAAAGTTAAAGCGCCGGCTGACGCCAAAAATACGCGCAAAGCTTTTTTCGGATCGGAAAATTTGTAAAAAATCGTTTTTACAAGTGAAAATATATTGTTGCAAGTCCAATAAAGAACAAGTCCCGACGGCGAATTGTACAAAAACACCATAAAAAACAAAGCCATCACAATAAGCTGAATCTTTGTTTTTGCATTTTTATCTTTAGCGAATATAAATGACGACAATAAATTCACAAGTGTCATAACGATTGGCAAAACATTAACGCCAAAGGAGCCGATTGTCAGTAATTTATCGGGGCTTCCAAGGTCATTTATAAAAAGAAACGATGTGCCCTCCAACGCTTTTGCCTCGGAAAGGAATTGATATGCAGCGATAAAGAATGGAATTTGAAGTAAAAGCGGAACTGAACTTTTGAAAACATCCGTAGGTCGATAATTATTCTGTCGATAAAGGGTCTGAAGCATCATAACTTTCTCATCGCCCTTAAATGTCTTTTTTATATGTTTAACTCTTTTGCTCAATTTCTTTTCAATATTGTTTTCTTCTTCCTGAATGGAATCCGCGCGTATATACAGTGGCAAAACCAAAATATTAACAACAACGGAAAGTATCACAAGGGAAACACCGGGATTATATGTTTTTAGGCAAAAGAAATTAAACACAGCTTCGAAAAGAAGATGCAAAGGTTGTATAAATATTAAATTTAAAAGAACCCAAAAAGTCATAATGTCACCAGCCGTATATTATTTCAAACAAACAAGACAACTATACAGCATAAGACAAATTATGACCATATCAAATTATACAATGCCCCTCTTTTTTCGATTGCTCCGTCTATCTGCATATCGGTAAGAACCTCGAATAACTCATCTAGTTGAATCTTTCCGTTGAATGCTTTTATAATTTCATCTGCTGTTTTGGAATTTTTCTTTAATTCTTCTATTACTATCTGGGCATTTCTTTCATTTCGAAACGAATTTTTCTTTTTGTATGAATCAGATTCAATATCTGTTTCGAGCACATAACCTTGCGCCAAAAGCGAATCGATTATCACGGAAGCATCGCATGCAACGCCCGCACCGGAATACAAAAGTTCATTGCATCCTTCCGACAATTCATCATTTATTCTTCCCGGTACGGCAAAAACCTCCTTACCCTGTTCAAGCGCTTGTGTAACAGTAATGCAAGTTCCGCTCTTTTTTCTCGCTTCAACCACCAAAACCAGATCGGATATACCGGAAATAATTCTGTTTCTCGCAGGAAATCTGAATTTTTCGGGTTTGACTCCGGGACCGTATTCGCTTAAAATTCCACCGTGTCCTATAATTTTCCAATACAGCCAATTGTTTTCCCTCGGATAAATAACGTCCGGTCCGCAACCAAGTATTCCGTAAGTGTTTCCTTTAAAATCTATTGCAGTTTTTTGTGCAATCCCGTCAATTCCTCTTGCCATTCCGCTTATAATCTGAACTCCTCTTGCCGCTAGTTCCGATGCGATTTTAATCGCAGCCTGCTCGCCGTATTCAGAACACTCTCTCGCACCGATTACCGCAACTGAAGGAAGGAATTCAAAAGGCAGATGGCCCTTATAAAACAGAAAAGTCGGAGGATCAAGAAGGTTGTACAGTTTTTTGGGATAATCTTCTCTTAACAAGGAGGTCCATTTAATATCATTTTTTATTGCATTTTCAAAATAAATTTTGGCATCCGAAAACAGACTGGCACGATTTTTTATAAAGTTTTCTTTTGCTAAATTGATTTTTCTTGCTTCTTTTTCTTCAAAATTTTCATAAAAGAACTCAGCTGAATACTTATCAAGTTCTTCGATATTAAGATTTAATCTGTAAATCTTATACATCATTCCTGCATCTATTCCCAAGAGTTGATATATTTTCAAACACAAATCGGAATTATTAATAACCATAACTTTGCCTTTCATCAAACTAATTCAATCAATGCGCATATTCTTTTACCAGAACTCTCTTTGAGTCATCCTGTAATTAAGCGCTTCCGCAAGATGCTTTCTTTCTATATTTTCACAACAATCCAAGTCTGCGATAGTCCTCGCTATTCTCAAAATTTTATGATAAGCCCTCGCGCTCAAATCAAGCTTTTGAAACGCTTTTTCAAGATAAACCTCATCTTTTTCACAAAGTCTGCAATATTTGCTTATATCCGACGGCGTCATTTCACTGTTGAACCTTTTGTCACTCTCCCTAAAACGGTCCTCCTGAATTTTTCTGGCTTTAATTATTTCTTTTCTCAATTCCTCAGAACTTTTACCGCTATGCGATTCCTTCAAATCGGAATACTCTACCTTTAGCGCATGCACGCATATGTCAATTCTGTCAAGAATCGGACCCGAGATTTTATCCAAATAATTTTTTATCTGCGGTTCACTGCACCTGCACTTATTTCTGTCAGGATAAAAGCCGCACGGGCAAGGATTAATCGCAGCTACAAGCATAAAATCGGACGGATAATCAAATTTGCCGTTGGTTCTGCATATCGAAATCATTTTGTCTTCCATCGGTTGTCTCAAAACCTCCAGCGCTGATTTATTAAAATGGACGGCTTCATCGAGAAAAAGAACCCCTCTGTGAGAAAGTGATACAATACCCGGTTGCGGGACGCAGCCGCCTCCGGCCAATGCCTGTTCGGATATTGTATGATGCGGAGAATTAAATGGTCGTTTGACTATGAGCGATTCATATTCTTTGATAAAACCCGAAACAGAATAAATTTTACTGACTTCAATACTTTCTTCATATGATAACGGAGGCAAAATTGACGGAATTCTTTTGGCTATCATCGTTTTGCCGGAGCCGGGCGAACCGATTATAAGCATGTGATGAAAGCCGGCGGCAGCAATCATTGCGGCTCTTTTAAGTTCCTCCTGACCGTTAACTTCCGAAAAATCAAACTCATAATCGTATTGGTTTTCCTCGAAAAATTTCTCTATATCTATGCGAATCGGAGGATAATCCTCATATTTTTCTTTTTCATCAATCGACAAAAACCTGATTACGTCTATGAGACTATCCATTCCAAACACATCAATCCCCTCAATGCTTGCCGCTTCATATGCATTTGCTTTTGGAAGTATAATTTTTTCAAAGCCGTTTGCTTTGGCTTCGATTACAATCGGCAAAACTCCTTTTACAAATCTCAATTCTCCGTCAAGACCGAGTTCACCGAGAAACAATATCTTTTCAGTTTCGGCCTGCTTAATTTCGCCCATTGCGCAAAGAAGCGAAACAGCAATAGGCAAATCGAATTTCGTACCGCTTTTTCTGATATTTGCCGGCGACAGATTAATCGTTATTTTCAATGGAGGCATGGAATAACCGTTATTTTTTAATGCCACCTTTACCCTTTCTTTTGCTTCTCTCACCTCCGAATTAAGAAGTCCGACCATCTCAAAGCCGGGCAAGCCCGACGAAGCATCAGCTTCAACCGTAACGATATAACTTTGCATACCGTAAACTGTGCCCGAATGCACATAACTAAACATAAAAAAACTCCTTTCAAACGTCATCAAACAACATTCAAAAGTAATCGCTTTTCACACGAAAAAAAGACAAAGCCTTAACTTCGCCATAAAGTATGATTAATTGATATTGGGACAAAAGTAAATTTAGAAAAAATGATTTAGGGGAAAAATCGTTCGGGCGAAAGACCGCCCGAACGAATAATTAAAATTATTAAATAGGAGCCTGAACACCTTTGAGTCCAAGTTTTTGAATCATGCCGACAGGATCCTGTGCGAACTGTACGAGCATTTCCTGGTCAATTTTACCTTCAAGATAAAGCTGTGTAAGAGCCTCATCCATGGTAATCATGCCGGCTTTTCTGTTTGTCTGCATAACTGACTGAAGCTGGTGTGACTTACCTTCACGAATAAGGTTACGAACAGCATGGTTTCCAAGCATAACCTCGAATGCTGCAACACGGGAACGTCCGTCTGCTGTAGGAATAAGCTGCTGTGAAATAACTGCCTCCAAAACGTTAGCAAGCTGAACTCTGATCTGCTGCTGCTGATGAGGAGGGAAAACGTCGATAATACGGTCGATGGTTGATGCAGCACCGATTGTATGAAGTGTTGAAAGAACCAAGTGACCTGTCTCGGCTGCGGTAATGGCTACGGAAATTGTTTCGTAGTCACGCATCTCTCCTACGAGAATAATATCGGGATCTTCACGAAGAGCAGCTCTCAAGGCATTTGCATAACTCATTGTATCGAAACCAACCTCACGCTGGTTAACCATAGCAACTTTATGTAAGTGGAGATACTCGATAGGATCCTCAAGAGTAATGATATGAGCATCTCTGTTATTGTTAGCTTTATCAATGATTGAAGCAAGTGTTGTTGATTTACCTGAACCTGTAGGACCTGTTACAAGAACAAGACCTCTCTTACGATTATAAAGATCAACAACCGCATTAGGAACACCCAACTGTGCAGGTGTAGGAATAACCGTATTAACCGCACGGAGTGCCATAGCTACGGAACCACGCTGACGGAATGCATTAACACGATAACGTCCGAGATTGGTAACAGCGAATGACATATCAAGTTCGCCTCGTTCTTCGAACATCATTTTCTGATGATCGGTCATAATCTGACCTACTATATCAAGCGTATCTTCAGGTTTAAGTACAGGAAAATCCATATTCAAAAGATGTCCGTTAACACGCATCTTGGGAGGAAGACCTGCCGTCAAATGAATATCGGATGCTCTTGAATCCATAGCAACCTGTAATACCTCTTCAATTCTTACCATAATTAAGTCCCCTTTTTATCTACATTATTTGTCTATAAACATTTTCAGACTTATATATTATACCTTGATTATTGCAATGTTTCAAGTAACTTTAAATTTATTGACAACATTTCTCACATTTTTCAAATATGTTTGTAATTTTGGATACGGCCGCGGGCGATTTACAACATATTCCGCGGAAATACACTTCCGTGCTGTAATCTTCTTCCCCGCGAGGTTATTAATTACAACATATCTCGCGGATTCAGGGATGATGCTGTATTTCCAAAGTACGGCCGCGAGCGATTTACATCATATCTCGCGGAAATACACTTCCGTGCTGTAATCTTCCTCCCCGCGAGGTTATTAATTACAACATATCTCGCGGATTCAGGGATGATGCTGTAATTCCAATGCACTGCCGCGGGCGATTTACATCATATCTCGCGGAAGTACACTTCCGTGCTGTAATTCCCGTCCCCGCGAACTTGTTAATTACAACATATCTCGCGGATTTAGTTTTTTTGCTGTAATTCCAATGCACTGCCGCGGAATTAATTCAATTTATAAATCATATACTTGCTCAATAAGTCTCATTATATATTTTCGATTCAAAGGATGAATCGCATTTTCTACAGTAATTATCAAGTTATCGCCAATTGAAATACCGCCTTTTTGTAAGAGATGAATCCTACCTATTGCATCTCTGCAATATTCTCTATCTTCAAGCATTCCCATGTGTTCCCAATAAATTACTTTTCGTTTTTTTACGTCCAACGTGGTAAAATCAGGATACATCAGTACTCCATTAACAACAATCGGGCACTCATATCTGAAAGGAATTCCACATTCATCAAGGCAATCGCAAATATCAGCTTCCGATTTTGATCTCACACGAATCCCGGACTTCGAATAATGTTCCGGTGAGCCTTCAGCAAATGCTTTCGGAATATATTTAACTTCTTTCCATTTTTTAGAATATATTTCATCATTTACATCAAAAAAAGAAATATCCTTAATTCCGTGTTCGTAAAATTTTTCCGACAAATCCAATATTTGACTATATTTCGATTGATTTATAAAATCATCAATCAATTTTATTTCCGTTTCTGCCATTTTTCTCAAACGATGATTATAATCATTTTGAGCATAATTTTTAATCTGCGAATAATTCTTCTTCCTGATATACACCCAATTCTCAGAATCAATTTTTTTAAAATAATATTGATTTGTTCTTTTGTTTTGTATCATCCTAAATTTAGTTTTATCAGAATCATCTTCGAATTGTCTCAAATATTCTGATAAATTCTTTTTTCGTATAAAAAGTTCATCGTAAATCGTCATATAACCCTCCATAATATAAATCCCAACAAAATCATATTAGCATTTATATTGTGCATTTTCAACAACGATTTTCATTTTTGTTGTTACTTTTACACAAGTGGAATACTGTTCCAACAATCAAAATGATTTTGGAATTTGTCCCTTTTACATAAAATCCTTAAGAACGTAGTTGCAAACATCCCTTCCTTTTTCCGTCAAGCTGGCTCCTTCTTTATCCAAAGCAAGCAATTTGTTATTTAAGTGTTCGGCAAATATATCTTTGTAAAACTCAAACATATCTTCATTAAATAATTTAAGGAATCTATTTTTTGAAGCGCCGGAGTTCATTCTTAGGGACAGAATCATATACTCGGACATCATATCTTCTTTGGACAGAATTTCATATTCAGAAAGAGGTATACGATTGAAATCCTTAATTTTCGAAGAATCAAAATCACTATTGAAATCATATAAATCTTTTAATTCTTTTACATGATTAATATTTTTGACAGAAGTAATATACTCATTTATTTTTTCAGTATTTTTATACCTTATGTTATAAGGTTCGTTGTCTCCGATAAGAGATGCCGCAGCAATTCCGAAACCCACATAAGGTTTTCTTTGCCAATATTTTATATTGTGTTTACATTCATATCCTTTTTTTGAATAATTAGAAATTTCATATTGACTGTAATCCCCACCAAGAATCTTCGGAATGATGTGAACCATTTTTCTCTCGTCTTCTTCATCGCAAAGATCCAACTCCATACTATAAAAAGGAGTTCCTTCCTCAATAATCAGGCTATAAATCGATATGTGCTCAGGTTTCAATTCTTTAACATTGATTAAACTATCGGCAAAACTGTCAATATCCTGCCCCGGAATCGCACTCATCAAATCGACATTTATATTTTCAAATCCAACGTTTCTCGCTTCATAATAATTTTTCAAAAATTGATCATATGTATGAATTCTTCCCAATTTTTTCAATTGAGAATCGTCGGTCGACTGAAGTCCCATACTCAAACGATTTATCCCATACTCTTTATATTTTTTTAATTTCTCTGTTGTAAGCGTACCGGGATTGCTTTCCATTGAAATTTCAGCATCCGATTCTATGATACAATAAGCTGACAATTTATCGAGAATTCTGCCTATATCATCATGTTCAATAACACTCGGTGTCCCTCCGCCGATAAAAATCGTGTCAACACACTTATTTTTTATATAAGGATTCTTTTCGATTTCCGAAAGAATGCATTCTATATATTCTTTTTGCGTTCCGTAGTCAAAGCACCCTGAGACAAAGTCACAGTAATTGCATTTTTTCTTGCAAAAAGGAATGTGAATATATATACCCAATTTATCAGTCATCTTAACACCTCTGATACAAATATACTGTCATTTTCGGAAATATGTTGCAATTTAAGTTTACGGCGTGGGCGATTTACAGCATATTCCGCGGAAATGCACTTCCATGCTGTAATTCTCCTCCCCGCGAGGTTATTAATTACAACATATCTCGCGGATTTAGGATTTATGCTGTATTTCCAACGTATGGCCGCGGGCGATTTACAGCATATTCCGCGGAAACACACTTCCGTGTTGTAATTCTCCTCCCCGCGAGGTTATTAATTACAACATATCTCGCGGATTCAGGATTTATGCTGTATTTCCAACGCCCGACCGCGAGCGATTTACAACATATTCCGCGGAAATGCACTTCCGTGCTGTAATTCCCGTCCTCGCGAGGTTGATTATTACAACATATCTCGCGGATTCAGGATTTATGCTGTATTTCCAACGCCCGGCCGCGGACGATTTACAACAATTATCTTAACTTTAGAAAAATATGTTGTAAAAAGCCGCACATTCAGAAGAACATGCGGCCTAAATTTATTTATCATCAAGTTTCAATACAGACATAAATGCAGCCTGCGGTATTTCTACATTTCCAATCTGGCGCATTCTCTTCTTTCCTTCCTTCTGTTTTTCAAGAAGCTTTTTCTTTCTGGAAATATCACCGCCGTAGCACTTTGCCAAAACGTCTTTTCTCATTGCCTTTACGGTTTCGCGTGCAATAATTTTCCCACCGATGGCTGCCTGAATTGGAATTTCAAACAAGTGTCTCGGAATCTCGTCTTTTAACTTTTCGCACATTTTACGGCCACGCTCATACGCGGTGTCACTATGTACAATAAACGAAAGAGCATCAACTTCTTCATGATTTACGAGAATATCAAGTTTAACAAGCTTTGACTCTTCGTATCCTTTCAAATCGTAATCAAAAGAAGCATAACCCTTTGAACGGCTCTTTAAAGCATCGAAAAAGTCGTAAATTATCTCATTCAAAGGAAGCTCATATTTGAGCAAAGCTCTTGTGCCTTCAATATAGTCCATACCAAGATAACGACCTCTTCTCTCCTGGCAAAGTTCCATGATTGAACCGATGAATTCCGTCGTAACCATGATTTCCGCCGACACAATCGGTTCCTCCATGTACTCAATTTCCGAAGGATCAGGAAGATTCGAAGGATTTGTAAGTTCAATCATCTCACCGTTTGTTGTATGAATATGGTAAACAACACCCGGAGCCGTGGTAACAAGGTCAAGATTATATTCTCTCTCAAGTCTTTCCTGAATAATTTCAAGATGTAAAAGGCCAAGAAATCCGCATCTGAATCCAAATCCCAAAGCTATGGAAGTTTCCGGTTCGTAATTCAGCGAAGCATCGTTTAATTTCAATTTTTCAAGCGCGTCACGAAGGTCGGGATACTTGGCACCGTCTGCGGGATAAACACCGCAATAAACCATGGAATGAACCTTTTTATATCCGGGCAAAGCTTCTTTGCAAGGATTAAGAGCATTTGTAACAGTATCGCCAACAGCCGTATCACGAACATTTTTTATTGATGCGGTAATATATCCAACCATTCCCGCAGACAATTCATCGCAGGCAAAAAATTGTCCGGCGCCGAAAGTTCCCACTTCGACAACGTCAAAAGTTGCGCCGGTCGCCATCATTTTTATGGGAGTACCTTTTGAAACCGTACCTTCCATGATTCGGCAAAATACAATAACTCCTTTATATGAATCATACACCGAATCAAAAATCAAAGCTTTTAAAGGCGCATTCGCATCTCCCACCGGAGCAGGAATCTTATGCACTATCGCCTCCAAAACCTCGTCGATTCCGATACCGTTTTTGGCACTTATAAGAGGAGCATCCTGCGCTTCGATACCTATAACGTCTTCAATCTCATCTTTAACTCTTTGCGGTTCTGCAGAAGGCAAATCAATCTTATTAATAACCGGAAAAACATCAAGATTATGGTCGAGTGCCAAATACACATTCGCAAGTGTCTGAGCCTCGATTCCTTGTGCCGCGTCTACGACAAGAATAGCTCCGTCGCACGCTGCTAAAGACCTGCTTACCTCATAATTAAAATCCACATGGCCCGGAGTATCAATCAAATTAAGAATATACTCTTCCCCGTCTTTAGCCTTGTAAACCGTTCTTACAGCCTGAGATTTAATTGTAATGCCTCTTTCACGCTCCAAATCCATGTTGTCGAGGACCTGTGCCTGCATTTCTCTGCTTGTCAAAAGGCCTGTAGATTCAATAATCCTGTCGGCAAGCGTAGATTTGCCGTGATCTATATGTGCAACTATACAAAAATTTCTTATCTTACTTTGATCTGTCATAAATTTCTCCTAAACAGGTCATATACACCCTATTTTAATCAACGAACCCGTAACAAAATTAACAATATAACATTTGAAAACCCTGTCTTTATCGTCCGTCTTAAACATTATAATTTAGAACATATTTCAAATCAATCTGTTTTTCATCTTAACACTTGAGATACACTAATTACAACATATCTCGCGGATTTAGGATATCTGCTGTATTTCCAACATATGGCCGCGAGCGATTTACAGCATATCTCGCGGAAATGCGCTTCCATGCTGTAATTCCCGTCCTCGCGAACTTGTTAATTACAACATATCTCGCGGATTTAGGTTATCTGCTGTATTTCCAACGTATGGCCGCGGGCGACCGATTTTTCACCATCTCAAAAACAAAAACCCTTCCAAATGACGGTTTGGAAGGGTTCATAATTTCTTTAAAAAATAATTAGTTCATTTTATTAACAGCAAGTGCTAAACGAGAAATCTTTCTTGATGCGTAGTTCTTATGATATACGCCCTTTGTGCATGCTTTTTCGATTACGCTTGTAGCATTAAGCAATGCAGCTTTTGCAGCTTCCTTATCGTTAGCTTCGATTGCAGCATTAACTTTCTTAACTGCAGTCTTAACGCCTGAACGGATAGCTTTATTTCTTTCAGCATTTCTTGCAGAAACTTCGATTCTCTTCTTTGCAGATTTGATATTAGCCAAGACTTACACCTCCATTTAAAATAAATTGAACATTAAAGCCTGACACGAATGCCTTAATGCATACATACGTTAATATATTATGAGCAATATTTAAAATTTGTCAAGAATATTTTAAAAATATTTCATCAACGCTCAAAATCACATTACAGATAATCTTCAAGTTTGAAAATAATACGGTTTCTGCCGGTTTCTTTTCCATAATATAGCTTCTTGTCAGCCATGGAAACACAGGAGTCGATTGACTGCGAAGTATCAAGCATATTAACGCCGAACGTCATTGTCACCCTCAGATATTCACCGCCGTAAATTATCGACATCAATCGAATATTATGAATTAAGTTCTCCATGTTTTCTCGAACTTTGGTTTCGTTTGTATCGGTAAATGCGAAAAGAAATTCTTCTCCTCCCCATCTGGCAACGCAGCCTTTTCCTTCCATATAATCTTTAAAAAGCGCTGCAAGCTGTTTTAAAACTTCATCCCCACATTCATGACCGTAACAATCGTTGAAACGCTTAAAGAAATCTATATCACCGATGGCAATTCCGACAGAATGAGACGAATTATCAGCCTCCAAAGCATTCTCGTTAAGAAATTCCATCATTGTTCTTCGGTTATACAAACCGGTCAAAGGATCGGTACTCGACAAAACTTTCAAATTCGAATTATAATTCTGTAACTTTTTAAACATCCTCATCGAATTTGCCGTGAACGTAATGATTACAATATTTAAATGAACGAAACAAAGCGACACGTTCATAACCTGTAGAATCAAAAGTTCAATACCGTCAAGTTCGAACTTAGGGGTGTAATTCAAAGTAAGTATTTTGAGCGATAAGTACAAAAGCATTATAATTATGCTTACCGATACTTTAATTCTCAATCTGGTATACGTTGAAACGTAAAACAAGCATAACAATACAAACGAAAATTCAAAAGCTCCGCAGTCCCATCCATACGAAACAAGAGACAAAATTACCCACGCAACGGTAATAAAATAGTAAATCAAAAGAGCCACAAGCGTTCGATCGATGTAAGTATGATAAAATCCGATACACGATAAAGCAAGTAGCGCGGGTACAAACAGGCAAATCAAAACAGAATCACCCATTATAAACGACAGAACAGACATTGCAATAAAGAATGCAACATAAAATATATAGATAAACCTAAGCATAATCGAAACCGTGCTTGACTCATTTCTGTCGTCGTTATCCTTTTGTATAAAATTCAGAACCTTATGTATTGTAATCATTTCATTCGGACTTTAAATTATTCTCTTTGGTTGCCTTTGATTTTCTCGATCTTTTTTTAGGAGTTACTATTGCTTCACTTTGAGCAGTACTTTCATTTTCCTTCGACTCCCATACAACACTTATAGGCGGCTGAACGATATCAGAAGCTTCGTCAACACGCTTACTTGCCTTGGATTTGGTCTTCGTTTTTGCAGTTTCTTTTAAAGGAACCTGTTCACCGTTGACATATTTCGCAATAACCTTTTCTTTGCCTCCGAGTTCAGAAATATTATTAAGCCAACTCTTTCTGATAACGCTCTTCTCTTCCGACTCTTTTCTGGCAACCTTCGTGCTCTTAATAACTTTGGCATTTTTGAAAACAATCGAAGGATCGATTTCAGAAGTTATCGTAGAGAACGGACTGAACGATGAAACGTTAGTCAATACATCAGTCTTCTTGTCAGTATATTCAACTTCTGTGTTATCAATAGCAATATCACGATTGTCCTCTTCAACTTCATTATCGATAACATTCTCATTCTGCGACAAATCAGTATTAACCTCAGAACTGTCATACACGGGTCTCGGAATAACAGTTTCAGTCTCCGAAAGAAGAACATTTTCATTAAATGATTCCGCTTTGTTAAAAATATTATCCGAGAAAGAGCTCAAATCAACGTAATGATGACTCTTAACAACACGTTCTGTATCTTCAAGCATTTCTTTTTCTTCAAAAGATTCAACTTTTCCGAAGATATCGGAATTATCGGAATCAGATGAATTGCTCTTTTCGATGACCTTAAGATTCTCGATATTTGAATCTTTTTCAACAAATTTATCGACTTTTACAAAATCAAAAGAGCCGCTCTTTACAATCTTTGCAGGTTCTTTGGGCTCCTCAATTTTAGGTTTTTCAAACGTATCGGCTTTCTTGAATGAGATATTGCCCTCAGGCATATCGTCAAACATATGCTCCATATAATAATCAAACGATGCCTGATCATTCTCTTTTGGAGTTACTTCATACGCAGATGCCATATCGGAAGCCTCAGAACTCTCTTCACTATTACTGTTCGCATCAATGATTTCTTCACTTATAGGCTGAATTTCTTCAATCTTTTCATCTGTTGCCGAAAAATCATCAAAAGAATTCGAACTGTTCAAGGGCTTAATTTCATCATCTGATACTTCATGCACATCATTTTGAGAGGCTACAGTTGTCGGCTGACTCCAAAGATATGCATACGGATTATCATTCTTGATTCCAAACGAAGAATTTTGCGAAGAATTATTATCAGATACAGTCTCATTGTAAGCAGTTTCAACCGAAACCGAAACAGCCTCAGTTTGCACTGTCAACGTATCGGGATTAATTGTATCCTCTATCTCCGCTTCTTTGACATTCACATCCGCTTCAGCATTCAACTCCTCTTCGGGAACATCAAAAGGAATAGTTCTTTCGGGTCTTTGTGCAATAATAACCGAATTTTTCAAAATAACGGGATCTTCCGTTTTCTCTTTTGATTGAGCAAGTTTCTCGTTTTCTTTGATCTCGGCTATTATATCGTTGATATCCGGTTCTTTTTCAAGTTTCGTTTCGGAAGTCTCCAAAGAATTATCGTTCAAAGCATTATTTTCATCTGCATTTTCGAATGAAGCCGATTCATTTTCTTCCTCAACCTTGACTTCCTCAATAACCAAAGGTGCTCTTCTAAAAGAAGGTGCGCCGATAAGATTATAGTCATTAAATACAACGCTTCCTTCTACTACCTGACCGTTTTCGTCAAGTTTCGGTTCAGCTTTTTTGATGGGAGTCATCATAGGACGGCGCATTCTCTTAATTGAAATAGGCTCTTTTGACGGTTCTCTCAAACCTTCAGGTCCGAGAGTATCGGTCCTTTGTAAAGGTATCGCATTTCCCCTATACTCAACATTCTGTGCCAAAAGCGCAGAATTAACCTTTCCTTCTTCGGCGAATTCCTGAATTTCGGAAGCATTCCATATCGAAGATTTGTCTTTAGATTTGTTAAGAATACATTTTACAGCTTCAAACGATGTCAGCATGGTCTGTTCCATCGTCAAGAAATTATGCTGTCCGTTTCTTCCTATGCAATACAAATTGTCAAATGTATCAAGGAATGTTTTGACCTCCTCAAATCTCTCAAAAGTATCGCAATAACAAGGAAAAGCCTTACTGAAAGAAACTTTCTTGTAATCAAGAATTTCCTCTGAATCTCTAATGATTCCGAGTGACTTCAAATCACTGACTGCAAGTTTTTTCCAAGCATCCTCATTTAATGACCAATAATAGTCACCTTCATTGCAATAGTAATTAAGTCCAAGCCAAATATGATTGTCTTTGCCAACCATATACGGCGAGAAATTATTATAAACCTGAATTCTGCCAAGCTTAACATCATTCTCGTTCACATACAAAAATGAATCGGGGATAATGTTGTTGACCGTTTTTTCATAAGTATCGTTTTTGATACCCATATCAAGAAGTTCAACACCGATTGTAACAAGTCCTCTGTAACTCAATCCATGAACAACTTCCGTTACATTAAAAGGAACTTCGGAAAGTCCGTTAACAAAATCCTTTACCGGCATTGAAGAAATCAAATAATCGCATGCTACAAAGAACAATTCGCCGTCAGCATCACAGGTAATGCCGGTAATAATGCCGTCTTCTGTATGTATCTTTTGTACCTTGCAATTCTTATGAATGCTTCCGCCTTTTTCGATAAATCTGTCTGCAACATTCTCCCAAAGCTGCGAAACACCTTTCTTGGGATAATAGAATCTGTTTGCAAAAGGAGGTGTCGCCTTTTCAAGGTCTCGACCGTCATTCTTGTCAACGCTTATATTCGGAGTAATTACATCTCTCTCCGAAACAGGTCCGAATGCAGCAGAAATCTTTCCGGGATTTCTTCCCATAACTTTTTCGGTATACGAGTCAAGAAACATATCATAAAGTTTGCTGCCGTATCGGTTAACATAATACTCCTCAAGACTCTTTTCCTTCTTTTTGAACATTGTACCGCCAAGTTGAGAAAAGCTTGATTTAATGGAATTTCCCAAGCCGAAATTTTTGAAATTATCCTTATTTAATCTGAACGGAGATTCATAAAATTTGCCGTCGCTGTAAACTCTTGTGATTTTTTCTCTGGAAAGCATCACATTATCGACAGTCTCCGGGTCGGGACCGCCGTTTGATATTTTGCAATATCTGTCCAAAAACAAATCATCGCAGGAAGGAACTCCCTGTGTGGGCAAAAACGATTTCCAAAATTCTTTTACCTGTGAATTGTTAGAAATAAACATATGACCGCCGGCATCAAGTACTTTGTCGTTGTGAACAAATTTGGAGCACAATCCGCCGACATTAGAAGATTCTTCGACTATGGTAACGTCAAAATCCGAAGAATTTTTGAGCAATTCGTAACCTGCAGTCAAACCGGCAGGTCCCGCACCGATAATTATAACTTTTTTCATCCCACTATACCCCTTTTAGATTTATTTCTTCTTTTCGTTTTTTTCCTTTTTCTTCTGTTTCATTTCTTTTTGAATTTCTTTGTTTTTTACTTCATCTATTAGTTGTTCGACCAACATCTTTTTGATAAAAATGTCGTAACTCAAATAACAAATGTAAGTAAACAGACGTAAATAATCTCCGTCTTCCCCTTCTACATCCGGAAATGCCTTCATACTGGAATTGTATTTATCCAAAAGATCCTCTTTAAGAAGCGGAATTCTGTCGCCTCCCAAATTAAATATCTCACTGTACAAATCTTCCAAAGACATTCCCTCGTCAGAGTCAAAATACTCGTCGGTAATAGGCTTAAGCATCGTTTGAATATCGTTGATGGAAAGGAAATTCTTGAAATAATATATGAAAATCAAAACCATCATATGTTCTTTGGAATACTTTTTCTTAACAGGCGGCGGAAGCAAATCATTCTTTGCGTAATTATTTATCATCGTCTTCGTAAGAATCTTTTCTTCCTCATCATCAAAGCATCTTTTGGTCTTTTTGAGTTTATCATCAAGGAACGACAAAACCTGGTCCATATATAAATCTATATTGGGAATATCCGAGCTTGTAATATTAAGTACGCCGTCCAAATCCTTAATAATGTCGTCCAGAACCTCTCCTGTCGAACGTACTTTATATTCCTCTTTATCCATAGCCATAAATATCCTTCTTTCTTATCTCGTCAATCCATTTTATTATAATTAATTTACACTGCGATGTAAAGGCAAAGTGCCAAAAGTAACAGAAAAAACATAATCGTTTTCTATTGAAAAAAAACATATCTCGTTGTAAAATTTTAAAGAGTTAAAGTTTTAAAATTTTAAAGTTTTAAAGTTTGGAGGAGAAACATGAACCCTAAATTAAAAACAGATGCAATGGACTCCCTTTTCGAGGCCATTCTTTGTCTCGAAACAAAAGAGGAATGTTATACATTTTTTGAAGATTTGTGTACAATCAACGAACTTTTGTCACTCTCCCAACGTTTCGAAGTGGCAACAATGCTCAGAGATAAAAAGACATACATGGAAATAGTAGACAAAACAGGCGCATCCACCGCAACCATAAGCAGAGTAAACCGATCTCTCAACTACGGATGCGACGGATACGAACTTATTTTTTCCAGATTGGGCAAAAAGGATAAAGAGTAATTTTATCCGGATATTTCAATCATATCGAAAGGATTGATGTAGACGTTATCATAAAGAATATGATATGCAAATGTACCCTTTTCCTGTGTGATATCGTATAACATCTGTCCTTTCAAAATGGAATCGCCCTGCTTGATTTTGGGAGTTTCCTCATATCTGTATACGGAAACATATCCGTTTTGATGATCAATTTTGACGATGTTTCCATAGACATCATCCGTTGAAACAAGTGTTACGATTCCGTCGCCTGCGGCAATAATTTTCGAATCCTTTTCTACCGTAATTTCCAAAGTAAACGGATTTAACATTCGATCGATATCATTGCTTATATCACTGTTAATGGATGATATCGATTGAGGCGGAAGCGTATCGGTATTCGGTTCGCTTTCTATCACCGCCGATCCGCTGGCAGGAATTCCGACCGGAAGTTTTCTTGCCTCTTCTTCTTCGTTCTTAACGATTTCTACCATCATTTGTTTGGAAAGAAGTGACACTCTGCTCTCCAAATCGGAGATTTTACTCTCATATCTTTCATTTTGTTTTTGTGATGTATCCTCCAAAGTCTTCAAATCGGAATTTACATTAAACAAAGAATACAAAAGAACGGCATTGAGAGCCAACCCCAATAAAGACAACATCAAAAGTGTATTGATAAAAAGAGTTCTCTTCTTATCAAACGTCATATTCTTATATGTTTGAATTAATTTTTTGAAACTACTTATCATAATTCTCCGATAAATATAATATTGCTTCTTTATAGCTTTCAAATCCGTGACCTGAGCATGTCTTCACGCAAGCACTTCTGATCACGGAATTCTTTCTGAATTCTTCTCTGGCATCAATATCCGAAAGATGAACCTCAACAGTAGGAAGCCCTACAGCTTTAAGCGCATCGAGAATGGCAATAGATGTATGTGTAAGTGCGGCGGCATTAAGTACAATTCCGTCGTAATTTTTATACGCTTCTTGAATTATGTCAACCAATTCTCCCTCATGATTACTTTGAAGAATTTCTGTTTCAATATTAAGCTGCTTGCATATTTCTTCGCAATACTCAACAAGATCGTAATAAGTCTTATTACCGTAAATAGCAGGTTCTCTAATCCCCAACATATTAATGTTCGGTCCGTTCAAAATTAACAATTTCATCGTAATACCCCCTTATTTTATATAAAAAATACATATTAATTCTATCATCATAAAACAAATATAGAATTTGTCCCTCAAATATTACTTAATCATACCACAATACTCGATTTTTTCAAACAAAATAACTTTACATTAAAAAAACATTATGCTATTATTTTTTTTGCGAAAGCATATATATTCTATACGGAGGTAGACTGGCAATGAATAAAGGTACAGTTAAATGGTTCAATAACCAAAAAGGTTACGGATTCATTTCTGACGAAAACGGCAAAGACATTTTCGTACATTATTCGGGAATCGTTTCTGACGGCTTCAAGACACTTGAAGAAGGTGCAGCTGTAGAATTCGAAGTTATCGAAGGCGAAAAAGGCGTTCAGGCAGTTAATGTATCAAAGTTATAATTAGTCATATGATAAATGTGCCTTTATATTTGCAGTAAAATATAGAAAGCAGTTTAAAATCAGCTAAAGATTAACGAGATATTAAAAGACCGATTTTATCGGTCTTTTTTGTTTCATATCGTCTCTCATTCCGTGCGTGCAATTTCTTATGAATAGAAAACTTACCGGAACAAACGGTATCCGTGCACGTTAACAGCAAATTCTGCATATACTGTCAAACGAAAGATTTCCTCCGAAAATATCGAGTGCCGAACCGACGGTTACATTAATCTTTCCCTGTGAGCACTCCTTAATAGTCTCAATATCTTCATAAGAGTGAATTCCGCCGGCATATGTAATCGGATTGCCGTTATAATTTCGAAGAATTTCTATTACGTCTTTCTCAGGTCCGTTACTCTTTCCCTCTACGTCTACTGCATGTATTAGGAATTCATCGCAGAATTTCTCAAGTTTACATAACACATCACAATTCATTTCCGTATCGGTCACCGTTTGCCATCTGTCTGTTGTCACATAATATTTATCATCGATTTTCTTGCATGAAAGATCAAAAACAATATGTTCTTTACCGACAGCTTCTTTAAGTCTATTCATTTTATCAACCGAAAGTTTCCCATCCTCAAAAAGGAAACCCGTAACTATAACATGCGACGCACCGGCATCAATGAACTCTTTTGCATTCATGTCGTTAATGCCGCCCCCGATCTGAAGACCGCCGGGATAAGCTTTAAAAGCGGAAAATGCCGTTTTTTTGGAAGCTTCATATTCTTTTGTTCCGATTTTATTAAGAAGAATAACATGACCGCCCGTCAAATTATGCTCTTTATACAGCTTCGCATAATAAGCGCCGTCCTTTTCGGAAACAAAATTTTCCAAAGGATTTTTGTCATCCGAAAGACTGCTTCCGACTATCTGTTTGACATATCCGTCATGAATATCTATACATGGTCTGAATTCCATAAATTATCCTATTACATCCTGCATTGTGTAGTATCCGGGCTCTTTTCCCGAGAGGAATTTGGCTGCAGAAATAGCGCCTTTTGCAAAAAGTGAACGTGAATAAGCTGTATGCTCAAGAGTAATCACTTCATCTTCACCGGCGAAAATAACTTCATGCTCTCCTACAATTGTGCCTCCTCTTACGGAAGAAATACCTATTTCAAGTTTATCTCTTTTTGCAAGTTTTTCATGTCTGTCGTATGTATACTGATATTTTTCTTCAGTTGCTTCATTAATTGCATCTGCAAGTGCAAGTGCCGTTCCCGAAGGTGCGTCTTTTTTCTGATTATGATGCTTCTCGACAATTTCAATATCAAAACCTTCATCGGCAAGAAGTGCTGAATACTCTTTAAGTATTTTCATCAAAAGATTTATTCCGAGAGACATATTCGCAGATTTCAAAACAGGAATCTCTTTGGCCGCGTCTTCTACTCTTTTAAGTTCCAACGCATCAAGTCCGGTCGTGCAAAGAACAAGAGGAAGTTTCTTTGAAACACAGTAATCAAGAAGATTTTCAACTGCGCTCTTTGAGGCAAAATCTATAACAACATCTGCTTCGATATCACAATCATTGATTGTTTTGAATACAGGATAGTCGTTTGTTATACCGTCAAAAGGATCGATACCCGCAACTATTTCAATGCCCTCATCCTCTTTTGCCATTTTTGTAATAAATTGACCCATACGACCGTTACAGCCATGCATAATAATTTTTACCATATTTGCTCTCCTTTTCATATATCGAATATTGTATCACTAAATTTTCAAGTACGCGAGGTGTTTTTCCTCCGAAAAAAACAAAGGGCACAGAGTAAAAAAATACCTGTGCCCGAGAAGTCTAAATCATTTAATTAAAGTAAACCGAATTTCTTCATTTCTTCTTTAAGAATCTCGGCATTCTTGTCTTCCATTTTGCAAAGAGGCAATCTGTATACGTCATCGCATGTTCCAAGATAACTCATAGCCTTCTTAACAGGAATGGGATTTACCTCAGAGAACAAAGCGTCAACAAGCGCAACTGCCTTAATCTGCATTTCTCTGGCTTCGTCAACTTTTCCTGCAAAGAATTTGTCGCACATGTCGTGAACATGCTCGGGAGCGATATTAGAAAGAACTGAGATAACTCCCTTTGCGCCTACCGAAAGGAAAGGCAAAGTTTCATTATCATCTCCGCAATAAATATCAACTTTTCCGTTTGCAAGATATGAAAGTCTTGCAGTCTGAGAAAGATTTCCTGTTGCTTCCTTAACACCAACGATATTCTCAACTTCTGTACAAAGTTTAACGATTGTAGCAGGCTGAATGTTTACGCCCGTACGACCGGGAATGTTGTAAAGAATGCAAGGAATCTTTACTGAATCCGCAATAGCTTTGAAATGCTCAAATAAGCCTTTCTGTGTAGCTTTATTATAATAAGGTGAAACGAGTAAAAGAGCATCTGCTCCTCTCTTCTCTGCTTCCGTTGACAAATGAATTGCTTCGGCCGTAGAGTTTGAACCGGTACCTGCGATAACCGGAACTCTTCCGGCCACACGCTTGACACATGCCTCGATAACGTCCAAATGTTCTTCATGACTCATTGTTGACGACTCGCCTGTCGTACCGCATACAACAATGGCGTCAGTCTTATGAGCAATCTGAAAATCAATGTTTTTGTAAAACTGCTCATAATCAACTTCTTCATTTTCTTTGAATGGCGTTACTATAGCAACTGCCGCACCTGTAAATACTGACATTTCACATATCTCCTTTTCAAAAAATAGCAATTTTTATTATAGTCAATCGCATATAATTGTCAACATATATAATTTGTGATAAAATAACGAATAAAATGTGGGGTTAAATATGAACAGACTGCTTAAAACTATCAAAAGATTTATTACTAAAGACGTTCAAAACGAATCTGAATCAAAAGACCTGGCGGTTTTACTCAGACTGCTTTCGATTATGTCTGCCGCTTATCTGATTTTTTCGAGTTTATATCTTGCACATATCGGCATGTATTTTCTTGCGGTATTCAGTATGATACCGATAGCTTTTTTTATAGGTTGTTTTATAGAAAGTTACGAAAACAAAACAATGCTTTCGTATCATATTTATATATATACGACAATCTGTATTTCAATACTGTATACTCTTTGGGCAGGATGGGATAAGAATTTCCAATGGATGTTCGGTCTTGCGGCTTTGGTTATTTTTTATTCGGTTGACATCGATTCCAAATCAAAAATCAAAAAAGCCGAAATAATTTGTGTGATTGCAGTTGCGGTAGCATTAATTTCCCACCTTGTCGGAGGACACAAGACAGGCATTCCGGTAATGAATACAGTATTTGCTATAATAACCGGCGAATACTACTGTGCTTCCATCTGTTTCATTGCCTTCAGTTACAGTAAAAAATATAACGCCTCCGAGTTAAAGCTCAAAAATTACAATCTAAAACTTCAGCAAATGGCTTCAGTCGATACTCTTACTCAATTAATGAACCGAAGAAGCATGAATGATTATCTTTCACAGCTTGTATACGAAAAAGACAAAAAGGGCGACGTATTTTCAATTGCAATCGCAGACCTTGATTTTTTTAAAAAAATAAACGACAACTACGGTCACGATGCAGGTGATTACATTTTAAAAGAAGTGTCCGGAATCTTCTCCAAGACAATGGAAGGACGAGGAAAAGTAGCGCGTTGGGGCGGCGAAGAATTCCTGTTTTGTTTCGAGGATTTAAACGTAGGCCAATCGTTCAACATCCTGGACGAAATGCGTCAGTCAATCGAAGCTCATGAATTTGATTATCATGATACCAAGATTAAAGTTTCAATAACCATAGGTCTCGAAGAATATTATCACATCACCGGAATCGAAGGTACAATTTCAAAAGCAGACAATAAACTATATGAAGGTAAGGCTGCCGGACGAAACAGAGTAATACTATAAAGCAAATAAAAAAGACAGTTTCAACTGTCTTTTTTTGCTCAAACTCTTTCATATACGACAAAACTGAAGGTATTGTCAAAATACGTCTGCTCTTCACCCTCATCCGTAATCTTCCACTCATCATTATTATCAAGGTTGGGACAATAAGCATCTTTCGAAAAACTTCTGTCAATTTTTGTAATATAAGCCTTATCGCAATACGGAAGAAACTGCTCATATATACTTGAACCGCCGCAAATAAAGACATCTTCCGTCGGATACTGTTTTAATATTTCCAGACACTTCTCAACCGAATCTGCAACGATTTCTTCACCTTTTTTTTCATAATTCGGTGATTTTGTTAAGATAACATTAACTCTATCCTTTAATGGTTTTCCGCCCGGAAAAGTTTCAATTGTCTTTCTTCCGAATACCACAACTTTTCCTGTTGTCATTGTTCTGAAGAACTTCTGATCGGAAGGAATTCTCACAAGAAGTTCATTTTTGTATCCGATTCCCCATTCGGAATCAACGCATGCTATTAAATTCATATGATTTCTCCTTTTTAGATTGCTATGGGAATATTTTCAACCTGAGGTCCGGTAATATAATTCTCAACTTTTACGTCATCCCTTGTAAACTCATAAAAATCTTTAATATCAGGATTAAGCCAAAACTTCGGAGCATCATATGTCGGTCTTTCAATCAATTCTTTAATTATGGGTACATGTCTGTCATAAATATGCGCGTCAGCAATTACATGAACCAGTTCGCCCACTCTCATATCACAAACCTGCGCAAGCATATGAAGAAGTACGGAATACTGTACAACATTCCAATTATTTGCAGCCAAAACATCCTGAGACCTTTGATTGAGAATTGCATTTAAAGTAAGCTTATCGTCACCGGGTTTTTGTGTAACGTTAAACGTCATGCTGTACGCACAAGGATACAAATTCATTTCGTGAAGATCCTCATGTACATATATATTCGTCATTATTCTTCGTGAAAAAGGATTGTTTTTTAAATCGTAAATAACTCTGTCGACCTGATCCATCATTCCTTCTTTATATTGATGTTTCACACCGAGCTGATATCCGTAAGCTTTACCGATAGAACCGTTTTCATCCGCCCACTCATCCCAAATATGGCTGTGAAGATCGTTAATATTATTGGATTTTTGTTGCCATATCCAAAGAATCTCGTCAGTTGCGGACTTAAGAGCCGTTTTTCTTAAAGTAATAAGCGGAAACTCCTTTGATAAATCATATCTGTTAACAACGCCGAATTTCTTGATTGTGTAAGCCGACGTGCCGTCTTCCCAATGCGGTCTGACTTTCTCTCCTTCAGTGCTTGTTCCGTTTTCAAGGATATCCTTGCACATATTGATAAATACTTGATCTGCGTAACTCATAATTCTCTCCGTTTATTCTTATTTTTTACAAATTTTATTCTGAATTTCAGAGAATAAAATCATAAATATCATATAATTATCGATTGATGAACGACATCTCCGAATATAGCGTTTCCGTTTGTCAAATCGGTAATTTTAACCTGTATTTCATCAACAGGAATTCCTATTACCGCAAACGAATATGATACCGTATCGGAATACTCCTTGTTCAGTATTTTTAAACCGGATTCCTTCAGAAAATTCATCACCTTCATTTCATCCGAATAAGAAAATGCAACATTTATCAAATCCGCTTCAGTTTCTTCATCAAACGAACTGTTTTCAAGCGCATCTTTAAGGCTCTCTGTATATGCTCTGACAAGTCCGCCTGTACCAAGAAGAGTTCCTCCGAAATATCTTGTAACACAACACACAATATTTGTCAGATTCTCATGCTTCAAAACCTCAAGCATCGGACGTCCCGCAGTTCCCGACGGTTCTCCGTCATCGCTGCACTTTACCGTCTCGCCGTTATCTCCGACAATTATCGCAAAGCAATGATGCTTGGCATCATAATACTTTTTCTTTTCCGAAGAAACAAATTCGGAAGCCTCCTCCAATGAAGAAACTTTTTTTAAATGACATATAAATTTTGATTTTTTTTCGATATATATACCTTCGGAAGGTTCATTAAGAATTTTCATACTTTTTTATCTTACCATAAAAAACGTCATCTGAAAACAAGACATACAAACTTAGTCTCAAAACACAGTATTTTCCTTGATTTTTACAAAAGAAAATACTAAATAAAATGAATCGTTTCCTTATATTAACAAAATTTTGAAAACATGATATAATATCTTTTGATTTTGTGCAAAAGAAAGGTTAAACACTATGAATTTTTCACAAAGAGGCATAAAGAAAACTCTAAGAAATTTAAAATCAAAAGGCATTAAAATTTTAAATCTGTTTAAAGTATCTTTTTTACAGATAGTATTTATATCTGCAATTATAGGTTGTATATTAATGTTTTGCATGGGAATCGGAGCCTTCAACGGAATCCTCAAAAGTTCTCCCGAAATTGATATGCTCTCACTTGCCCCGACAGGATATGCAACTATGGTTTATGACGCAGAAGGCCACGAAATGATAAAACTTGTAGCCTCAAACTCTAACAGAACCTATGTAACATTGGAGAAAATTCCCGTTTCTCTTCAGCACGCTGTAGTAGCTGTCGAGGACGAAAGATTTTATTCTCATAACGGTATTGACATTAAAGGTATCATTCGTGCCGCATACAAGGGTGTAACGAACGGTTTCAAATTCAGTCAGGGTGCTTCAACATTAACGCAGCAGCTTTTGAAAAACAATGTTTTCGATGACAGTTGGGTAACAGAAACCAATATGATAAATAAAGTCAAAAGAAAAGTCCAGGAACAATATCTTGCAGTCCAGATTGAAAAGGAATATGACAAGGATCAGATTCTTGAATATTATTTAAACACAATTAACCTCGGACAGAACACTTTGGGTGTACAGGCAGCTTCTCAGAGATATTTCGGCAAGCCCGTTTATCAGCTTACAATATCTGAAAGTGCCGTTATTGCCGGAATCACTAAAAACCCTTCGGCATATAACCCCATATCCCACCCCGATAAAAATGCCAAAAGACGTGAAGAAATTCTCGAAAAAATGTGGAAGCAGGATTATATTACCGACGAAGAATATGCCGAAGCTCTTGCAGATGATGTATATTCCAGAATTCAGAAGTATAACGAAACCGTTGCTTCTACAACAGTTAACTCTTACTTTGTAGACGAATTGACAAATCAGGTTGCTGAAGATTTGCAGAATGATTTGGGACTTGACTCAAACAACGCTTATAAACTTCTTTATTCGGGCGGTCTTAAAATATATTCTACTCAAAATCCCGAAATTCAGGGTTATTGTGATGAAGTATTTACAAACGAGGAAAATTATGCAGGTGCCGTTAAGTATTTGTTGAGTTATCAGCTTACAGTCGAAAAAGAAAACGGAGATTTGATAAATCACTCGTCTGAAATGTTTGAGAGCTTTTATAAAGAATCAAATTCCAAATTCAATCTGATTTACAATTCGGAAGAAGAAGCATATGAAGCCATAGAAAATTATAAATTGGCGGTAATGGAAGAAACCGATGAAGTAAGAGCTGAAAACATATCTCTGACTTTGCAGCCGCAGGCTTCTATTACAGTAATGGATCAGTCCACAGGATACGTTGTCGCAATGGTCGGAGGACGAGGTGAAAAAGTTGCAAGTAAAACTTTAAACAGAGCAACCGATGCCATGAGACAGCCGGGTTCTTTGTTTAAGGTTCTTTCCACTTACGCACCGGCATTGGATTCATGCGGTTTTACGCTCGCAAACGTTCAGGACGATGCACCTTTCTCTTATACAAACGGAAGACCTATTTCAAACTGGTACGGTGAAACATACAGAGGTATATGTTCCTTGAGAACAGGTATTTCTCAATCCCTCAATATCGTCACCGTAAAAGTTTTAACACAGATTACTCCTCAGGTAGGATTTGATTATCTAAAGAGTTTCGGATTTACAACTCTTGTTGACCGAGAAGTAACAAAGAACGGTCAAATTCTTACCGATATAGGACAGGCATTGGCACTCGGCGGTATCACAAGAGGCGTTACAAACATGGAAACGACCGCTGCTTTTGCTGCAATTGCAAATAACGGTGTTTACAACAAACCTACCTTGTATACAAAAGTTCTTGATTCTGACGGTAACGTTATTTTGGATAAATCCGTACCCGAAAGTCATCGAGTAATTGAAGAAACGACGGCATTCCTTTTAACATCAGCTATGCAGGAATGTGTATCGGGCGGAACCGGAAATATTGCAAAATTCCCTAATATGTCTATTGCAGGTAAAACAGGAACAACCTCTTCATATAACGATATCTGGTTTTCCGGTTACACACCGTATTATACGGCAACCGTATGGGTCGGTTTTGACAATAACGTTGACCTTGCAGGTAATCAGCATGATATTGCCAAGCATTTATGGCGTGAATCAATGTCCAGAATTCACACAGAACTTCCAAATGAGTCGTTCAATATGCCTAACGGTATCACACAGGTTACAATATGTTCAAAATCCGGTAAACTTCCGAATCCCGGTTTGTGTGACGAGTTCGTTCGTACAGAATATTTTGCCGTAGGTACAGAACCTACGGAGTATTGCGATGTTCATTACAGCGGTACAATATGCGCATATGACGGTAAAATAGCATGCGAGAACTGTCCTTTCAAAACGGAAGGCGTAGCTACCTTACCTTTAAGCGAATCTCCTCTTCTTGATTACGGTCAACCGGAAGGAGCAGGCGACAATCATTGCTGTCACAACGATCAGTTCTTTGCACAGCCTAATGCTTACGATATAATACAATCTCAGCAATGGGAAATATATAACAGATAACAAAAAGAGGACCGTCGGTCCTCTTTTTAATTTAATTTCATTATTATTTAATTTTCTACGTACTCCTCATACTCACCCATGTCATTCAAAAACATAGGAACAATTTCAACATACTCACCGAATACATATGCATTTTTATCATCGTATTTAATCTTAACCCATTCGGAATTATCCTGAGTCAGCATTTCAAAGTCAAAGTTCTTATAAGCTGTACCAAGTCTTTCATAATCCGTACCGGGACCTGAACGGACATTAACATTGTCCTCAATTATCCTTGCTCTGTCTTTAACATCTATTTTGACCGGTTCGTTCGCGACAGGTTGCATTGTCTCAATATCAGGTTTTTCCTTATTTTCCGTCGACGCAATAATTATCTCATCATTTATTTCGACCTTGGGCCTGGTAGCAATTTTTATTACACAAACAGCAACCGCAATCGAAAGGCAGCCTATAACGCCATACATGATATTCGTTCGCGTATTTTTATCAATTAATTCAAACTTTTTCATATTACCTCTTTCGAAGTTTATTTTTCGGCATGTATTTCTATTATTTCACTGAACGGATTCTCCATTCCGTCATAAATAAACGTGATTTTTAAAGTTCCGTCAATACTGTTACCGTCTGCATCTCCATAAAACTTCATATTATACGTACAAGTATCGTCTGAATCTGCTTTAATCATATTTTCTTCAAACCAACCGGAATTGTCTTCATCGTTTACTCCGATATAAAAGCTTCCATCCTCGTCTTTGATATTCATATCACCGAAAACAAAATATGAATCATCCATATCATCGCTTGCTACAAAAGAAAGATTGTTTATTCTTTGATATCCGAAATAATCACCGAGATAAACCATCATGTCCCAAGAAGCATCCGAATACGCGTCATCATAAATTGAAATCGCAAATTCCTGCTCGGACAAATCGGTATGCAACAATTCTTCATCAATATCGTTTCCGATAGATTGCATATAATTGCTAAGATCTTCTGAATTAAAAGTAGATATAATTTTGCTTGTACCGTGATAGTCTCCATAATAATCAGAAATCGTCTCAAGATATGTTGTATCCGTTCCGGGTTTCGCATCGTAATCAGAGAATAAGAAAGCAAGCGTATATCCTCCTCCTGCACAAATCGAAAAGATTACAAAGCAAAGAACAGGAAATACAACGAATAATATGAATAATCCTAGCAAAATCAGCAAAATAATCAATATGACTTTTTTTGTTTTTGATTTTTTCTTTTTCTTCTTTGTCTTAGTCTTCTTAATATTCTCTTCGGTCGGATTCTCAATAATGGGGCCGTTTGCATTAACGACCTTAATTTCTTCAACAGGCGCCGCAGGTGCTTCTGTAACCTTTACTTCTTCAACCGGAGCCGAAAGTGCAACAGGCACTTCAGTAACTTTAACCTCATCTACCGGTGCTTCTGTAACCTTTACCTCTTGAACTGTTGTAACAGGTGCTTCGGTTAAAGGAATCTCATTTATTACTTGCTTCGTTTCATCTATGGGTATTGTTTTGCTCGTCGAAGAAGCAGTGCTTTCTGTCTCAACTTTAGAACCGCAATTTGTACAAAATACCGCTCCGTCATTTATTTTAAAACCGCATATACTGCAATACATTTATTTATCCTCCAAACAGCCTTATAAAGACTGATATTTTCACACTTAGTTATTATATCATTCTATGGATACAAATTACAACAATCGAAAGAAATATTATTATTTAGGTGCCCGCTTGTAATTCACGATTCCGACTGCGAAACAAATACTACAGTATCGCGGAAATAAGATTATGGTTATAAATTACTTACTCGCGAACTTTAGAAATAAAACAAATGATTATCTACTGAATGTCTTTACAAAAATACTGTAAACCATTATATTAATAAAATGTGAGTTCGAAACCATCCTCACAATAAACAAAACTATGGAGCAAAATCAAATGAAAAAATCTACATTAAACATTACAAGAGCAGCAATCATAGCCGCTTTATATGTGATACTTACGTATCTTTCTTATAGTTTCGGTCTTTCGTCAGGGGCAATTCAAATAAGATTATCAGAAATACTCACTATACTTCCCGCATTTACAATCTCTGCTATTCCGGGGCTTTCTATCGGTTGCTTTTTGTCAAATATATTAACCGGAGCAACACTAATTGATATCATTTTCGGAACACTTGCGACACTTATCGGTGCTGTCGGAACTCATTTAATCGGTAATAAGAATAAATATCTTGCTCCGCTTCCTCCTGTAATCATCAATACGGCAATAATACCTTTTGTTCTTCATTATTCTTATAATTTGAACCCTATTTATATGTTCTTTTTGACAGTATTTATCGGCGAATTCATCTCATGTTACCTTCTCGGAATTCCATTTTATATCTTTATAAATAAGAATTCTAATCGACTCGGGATAAAATAAAAAATTGCATCCTATAGTTCTTATGATCCTGATTTCGATGCTATTTATCTATTTCCTTCGAATCGATTACCGTTATTCATTGACAATTCAAACACTTATGTGCTATCATTCTTTTCGGTGCAAATCAGCTGCTATGGCTCAGTCGGTAGAGCGTCGCATTGGTAGTGCGGAGGTCACGGGTCCGATTCCCGTTAGCAGCTTTCACGTAAGGCACAAGCCGTGTACACAAAAATAAGACATATAAGATGACCAAATTTATTTGGACAGATTATATGTCTTATTTTTGTGTATAGGGCGACGCCCGTGATGAATAAATGCGTAGCATTTATGAATGCACGGCTTGTGCCTTACGTGAAAGCGTCCTTATTTTTATAGGGCGACGCCCGTGATGAGTAAATGCGAAGCATTTACGAATGCACGGCTTGTGCCTTACGTGAAAGCGTCCTTATTTTCATAGGGCGACGCCCGTGATGAGTAAATGCGAAGCATTTACGAATGCACGGCTTGTGCCTTACGTGAAAGCGTCCTTATTTTTCATAGATTCCAATATTGTTCACAGCTTCACCAATTTCTACAAATACCACTCCTGATCATCGTATTCCGAAGTTTCTATCCTTCCGGATACAAATATCTGTATAAAATTATGAACCTTCTACTTTACAGAAGCAAAATTATAGATAACAACTCGTCCTGTCGTAGGATTAACAACCAATCCATACGAAGAAGAACCCGTTCCCTGGGGACTGTATAAAATTATGTCATAATCTTCAATATCGTCATCAATGACCTTGTTAAATTTAAGATTTGTAGGAAAATTGTCTAAAGAATAAGAATCATTCGCATCTTTTACTTTTGTAAGATACCACTTTCTATAAGATTTTGTACCGACATTTTCTTCTGATTCTTCTTCCTCCAGATGATACTCTTCTATTATACCTTCAAGGAATTCATCATAATCATTTCCTGCCAGGGAAAAAGCATAGATGGATGTCTTTGCGATATAAATATTATTGGTATAAAATTCACATTCGTAAGCATTCTGAGGTACATCCACAAATAATTTAATAATTGCTTCTTCTTTAAAATCTTCAAAATTATCATACTCACGTTCTCCGATATTAAGTACATATCTTCCAAACAAAAACATACCGCCAATAAGTGCAGCAATTACCAAAACAATAACTAATAATTTCTTCAGCATAACCGATCCTCTTTGTATAAAATTGTGAATTACTCGTATATTGAATATACGAGCTTCTTGCTTCAACCACTACCGCTCGGCTAATACCTTTCGTATCGGCTAAGTCTTACGCAGTGTCCGCAAGCGTTTGGTTCGGGACATTCCGGCCCTACCTTATTTTGAAGG
>JAZQQI010000029.1:0-2583 GCA_045628965.1 Lachnospiraceae bacterium
CTGTTTACATCGATTCGAAGTGCTTGGAAAACTCTCTGACAGGATTTCTTCGAAAGTTCCTTTCTGTCCGCGGGATTCTCTTTAACGAAAACAGCCTCTATAGCCTCGCGAAGATTGGTGGTGGTGTCCATGGGGATACCCCTTTTCATTCGCTTAAATACCTCATCCGCAATTTCTGCCGCATAGGGCTCATCGGAATTCTCAATAAGCATTCCTTCAAATTCTTCTTTGGTAATTCGCTTAAGTCTCTCCGCCGCGCTCTCTCCTTGAGTGGGATTCATTCGAAGATCCAAAGGACCGTCGATTTTGTAAGAGAATCCTCTTTCGGGATTATCTATCTGCATGGAAGATACTCCCAAATCCGCAAGGATGAAATCAAATTTACCGTATTTCTCCGCCATCTGGTCTATATTGGCGAAATTAACAAGCTCCGGGGAGAAAATCTCCTCACCGAACCCTTCTTTACGAAGTCTTTCAACAGTCTTGGCCTGTTCTATGGGATCTACATCGAGTCCCGTTAAATGCCCTTTGCCGTTTAGTTTACATAACATCTCTTTCGT
Organism: Lachnospiraceae bacterium; assembly: GCA_045628965.1. Lineage (GTDB taxonomy): Bacteria > Bacillota > Clostridia > Lachnospirales > Lachnospiraceae > UBA3766. The sequence continues at coordinate 561 of JAZQQI010000029.1, forward strand.
ATGTCCGCCGTAACCTAAAGTCGCATCCAAGCCGTTCTCTCCCGGCTTAATATCAAGTATCTCGAGAATTTCCTTAACCATTATGGAAATATGCATTCCCGCAGGTGTATTTCCTTTTTCGATTACATGGGAAATCGTATCCGAATACTTCTCTGGATTGTGTTCCTTATATTTCTCCTCAAATTTACGGGGATATTTGCCGGAATAATGTATTCTTCTCTTCTTCTCTTCCATTTTACCTCAAAACATCGTTAACGTGATTCATTCTCCAGTCGATGCATCTCTTAAGATAGTGGATATATTCGGGATTCTTGCACATTCCCTTTCCTTCCACATCCGAAATCTTTGCTACATCCACACCGTTACATACGGTAGTCTTCATGATAATGTTAAGAGCAGGAACTTTCGTATCATTGGCAATATATGTTCCGATTCCGAAAGCAACTTTGGCACGTCCCTTGAAGTATTTATATATCTCAGTAGCTCTGTCGAAATCGAGGCTGTCGCTGAAAAGTAACGTCTTGGTTGTGGGATCGATTCCAAGCTCTTTATAGTGATTTATAAGCATTTCGCCCCACTCGTAAGGATCGCCGGAGTCATGTCTGCAGCCGGAGAAAAGTGTTGCGTATGTCAACTGGAAATCCTTAAGGAAGCACTTTGTTGTAATGGCATCCGTAAGGGCTGTACCGTTAAGCACTCCGTATTCCTTTACCCATGCATCAAGAGCATACCAGTTGGAATATGCGGGGTTATGCTTGTGATTACCCTGTCCCACACACATAATCCACTCATGGGCCATTGTTCCCACAGGTGTAATTCCGTATTTCTTGGCAAGATATACATTCGACGTTCCGACGAATACGGAGTTTTGAAGTTTACCGTTCTTTAATGATCTTACGGCAAGATCCTGAGCTTCTGCGGAAAGTCTTCTTCTCATACCGAATTCCGAGAATGCTCCCAGTTCGTAAATTCCGCTTTCGAGTTTGGAAACCTTGTTGGCAAGTCTCTCTCTGAAACTTTGGAAAAGTTCGTCGTAATCATATGCCATTCTGAAGTAAACTTCGTTTACAATGGCAAGGGTGGGAATCTCATACATGGAAGTATTAAGCCATGTTCCCTTGGTTTCGATGGCAAGACCGCATTCAGCGTTGTCCGTAATATCGAAATCCTCGTATCTGGGTTTCCAAAGTCTTAAGAAATCCACATAAGAGCCCTTAATCCATTTAATGTTATGCAGATATTCAAGTTCATCTTCGTTAAATCTTAAATCGCAGTATAACTTAATCTGGTGTTTGATTTCTTCAACCATTTCGGGTGTGAATTTAACATCCGTATTTCTGCACTTGAAATCCCATGTTGTCTTGTAATCGCTGAACTGATGATAGATAGCCTGTCCCATTGAGAACTTATATGCATCCGTTTCAAGAAGGCTTGTAATGATTCTTTCCATTTTCTTTTATCTCCATATATTCAAATACTTTTCATGTCATTCTTATAAGCGGTATTTATTATATCACATTAAGTCAACAAAATGTCACCCGGGGAGGGGGGTGGGGTGACATTTTGCAAACAAGTCTGCTAAGTCCCCTATTTTAGCGGCATTGGCAAATGTCACTGCACCCCCGTCCCCCGGTGACACTATCACTTAACGGCATATCGTAGTTTGGTTGATTTAGATCTGGGATTAAGTCTTATTTCTTCCGCAGACGGTCTTGTAACATCCTTTGAAATAGCAGAATAAACTCCTTCGGAATACAATGTCTTGAAGGATTGTTTCACAAGTCTGTCCTCTCCCGAATGGAAGGTAAGTACAACAACTCTTCCCCCGGGATTTAATACATTCGGAAGTTTATCAAGGAATGAGTAAAGAACCTCAAACTCGCTGTTTACATCGATTCGAAGTGCTTGGAAAACTCTCTGACAGGATTTCTTCGAAAGTTCCTTTCTGTCCGCGGGATTCTCTTTAACGAAAACAGCCTCTATAGCCTCGCGAAGATTGGTGGTGGTGTCCATGGGGATACCC
>JAZQQI010000030.1:0-10615 GCA_045628965.1 Lachnospiraceae bacterium
TTCTTGTCAGTATTCTGAGTCATCATAGGCAATACCCTCCATGACTCTATTATACCACAAAAGTGCCTATTTTACGCGGTTTTTAAGCAATTTCAAAAGAAAAATCCACGGAAAATCCGTGGACTTTGTCTTCACTCTGAAGCCTTCCGAAGAGGAAGGCTTAATCTTTATTCAGTCGTCGTCGAAACTGCACCCTCGGCCATAAGGCCCGATACATCAAGCATCAAATCGCTTTCGCCCGACACAAGCGGAAGTTCACCGTTCCATTTGTCGATAAGCATTTCCTGAAGAATCTGTTCTGTAAGCGATTCCTCCAGAGCTTTGTTTGCTTCAGCTTCGGCATTTGCCTCGATAAGTTTGGCATCGGCATCGGCTTGAGCTTCCGTTACTTTTACTTTAGCATCGGCTTCAGCTTTTTCAACAGCGGTCTTGTTTTCGATTTGCTGTGTTTCGTATGCCATCTGCGCCTGCTGTTTCTGTGCTATTTTTGCATTGTATTCTTCGTCGAATGTTGCATTGTTGATTACGACTTTGTTAATTTTAACGACTTCCGAACCATACTTTTCATTGAGCGAGTTCTGTATATTGTCCTTAACCATGGGCTCAAGAATGTTTCGGCTTGTAACGTCTGTAGGAGTAAGTGTTTTGGAGGCCGTCTTAAGTGCGCTGGCTACAAGGCTTTCACTGATAAGATTGTTCTTGTAGTTGCTGACATTGGCGTAAATCCATGCGCTTTTCTCTGCATTTATCTGGTATGTAACCGTGATACCCGAGAAAAATACTTCGTTACGTTCGCTTGTTTCGGAACTGATTGTGTTCTCAAATGTTACGTCCTGCTGTTTATTGTTAACAAGCGTAATACTTTGTACAAAGGGAATTTTGAAATTAAGTCCGCTTTGTACGACATTCGATGAAATCTGTCCGAATGTTGTACGAACACCCGTGAATCCTGTAGGTATTATTTTCATCGAGTTGGCTGCTACGATAATTACTGCGATAGCCACGATAATCCATAATACATAAGATGCTTTAAATTTTTTCTTCATTTGTATCTCCTTTTTTACTGCATTTCTGCTCATTATACACTGTTTTTAGTTTCTTTACATACTTTTTCCGGCAAATTATGCAGATATATTTTGTCATCTTTCAAATTCTGTGTTAAAATACGCTTCAGAGGGACACTCCTTGTTACAAAGGGGCACTCCTTGGCACAGAGGGACATTCCTCGGTACAAAGGGACACTCCGCGTTACATTAGAACCGTCCCCGAAAGGAGAATATTTATGAAAAAACAAGCATTAATTTTCGGAATTATATCAATTGTGGCAAGCGTTCTCGCATTTTTGAGTCAAATAGTCCTCGGATTTTTCTCTGAAATCAACCATTGTGCCGGTTCATGGAAGGATCTCGAAGTCAGCGAGATTATCGCGGTGATTGTTATTCTTTTATTCTGTACACTGGTTCCTGCGATTGTCAAAGCAGCAATTCAGATTATTTTGGCAATTCTCGCCTTAAAGCCGAAAGCCGGCAAAAACGCCGTTCTCAATTACATTGCCATCTTCTACGGCGCACTGATTTATCCTATAGTTGACTACGCATTTTATAAATTAATATACGGAATTCTTGATAAGCTCAATTTCAGCGCAGACGTACTGATAATTTACATGCATTCTTACGGAGCACCTTTGACTAATATTCTTTCCGCAATCGCAATATCGTTTTTGGTTATTTCTTCAGCATTTGCAATTGCAGAAAAGAAACTCGGCAAAGTAAACATTCCTTCAGCAGATTAAATAAACATATAATAAACCGCCCTTTTGCGACATGCCTCCGAAATATCGGACATATTGCGAAGGGCGGTATTTTTTTGTTTTACCATGAATGTGCTTATTATGTTTTGTGTATAAATCAGCAGAACTTTTTCATTATGGTGAAAAGTTCTTTGGCATTGATCGGCTTGGCCACGTGGCCGTCCATTCCTGCCGAAAAAGAAGCATTTTTGTCTTCTTCAAAGGCATTTGCCGAAAGGGCAATTATCGGAATATGATTGTTCGGATACATCTGGCGTATCGCCTTTGTTGCTTCGTATCCGTTCATTACAGGCATTTGAATGTCCATAAGGATACAATCATAGTAATTCGGACCTTTTTCCTTAAGAATTGCGATAGCCTCCGAGCCGTTCTTGACCGTGTCGGCAAAAATCCCCTCATCCGCCAGAATATCCGACGCAATTTCGCGATTGAGCTCATTATCTTCCGCAAGAAGCACTCTCTTTCCAATAAGGTTATTGACAACATCCGTTATCGCATTGTTTCTTGTTTCTTCAAAAAGTTCAATTTCTTTTGGTGTGGCAATTCTGCATCTCGTAAGCATTGTAATCTTTGTGCCTTCTCCCTGCTTTGACTCGACACTTATCGTATTGCCGAACGCATCCGAAAGTTTTTTGACTATTGACATACCGAGTCCGGTTCCCTGCGCCCCGCTTTGTGTTGCAGACTGTTCACGTTCAAAAGAATCGAATACTTTTTTCTGAAATTCCGAACTCATTCCTATTCCGTTATCTTCGACAATTATTTCAAAATCCGCGTAGCCTTCCGTTTCACATTCTTTTTGCACTATGGAATAATGAATTATACCTCCCGGATTCGTATATTTGACCGAGTTGGACAACAGATTTGCGATGATTTGAAGCATTCTGTTTCCGTCAAACCACAAATATTTATCCTTTATTTCAAAATATGTTTCAAACGTAATATCTTTACGCGCCGCCTCTCCTCCGAAGATTTCCAAAACCGTTTTGTTACCGTCTTCCACATAATTAATCTCTTCCTGCAGTTCCAGTTTGCCCGATTCGATTTTGGCCATATCGAGAATGTCATTAATGATTTTTAAAAGATACTCGCTTGAAGTTTTTACCTTCATAAGCGATTGCTCGAGGACCTCCGGATTGTTTTTGTTTTTCAACGCTTTCTCAGTAAATCCCGTAATCGCATTCATCGGCGTTCTGATATCATGCGACATGTTAAAAAGGAATTCTGTCTTGGCTTTGCTTGCGCCATCGGCTTTCCTTCTAAGTTCATCTTTTTCGTCTTCTATTACGTAAGCATTTATCATGCAGGTGCAAATCATATATCCGAGTGCGTAATAGGGCATCAGAGGATAAAGCATCTGAATCGCAATTGCACCGCACATTGCAAGTCCCATGGCTCCGATTGCGCGATATCGTCTCGCCGTGTACGTATTTGCCATTTTGCGTGACATAACAAACGAATAAATCGCAGTCACAATAAAAAGCGCACCTTGAATCACAAGTGCTATATATCTGAAAGCATATGCATGGTATTCACCGGATGAGTCAATCCAGAAAAAGAAATGATAGAAATGATTTGCAAAAAGAGCAACAAGTTCGGCCGAAAAAAGCACATTCCCCACGATCAAAAGAGCTTTTGCAAAAGAACTCTTGTCATCGGAATACTTTACAACATACCGTGTCCAAAGAAGTACCGCAAAATACATGGCAACATAATATATAACCGTATCAATATACAGAAGCAGTGACAAACCGTTTTCTTCCAGAATTCCCCATGCAACGTCGGTTGCAAGAAAAGTCAGAACTCCCAGTATAAAGTTTCTGTATTCCTTCTCGGCACTGTTTTCCGATAAACTGTGACGGGGAGTTTTAAGAATTTTTCTGTTCATTATTAAGTTTATAAGAATCGCCACTGATCCCAAGAAAGAATAACTCATTATGTACTCCTTGAATCTCTTTGTCCAAAGTAATTCTATCATCTTGATAAGCGGTTATTTCTTATTTTTTTACGCATTACACGTTTTATTTTACGCATAAGCAAACGTTTTTTGCGTAATCGGTAACGTGGTCTGAACGCTTATTACAACAAATCTGCGATATCCGCAAGATTTGCCGTAATTTCGTCCGAAACTTTTATTCTTCTTCCCAGAAAAGTTCATCCAAAGTTTTACCAAGTGCCTTACAGATATCCCGGCATAGTTTTATGGTTGGGTTGTAGTCTCCTTTTTCAATTGCATTTATGGTCTGTCTCGATACTCCCACCCTTTCGGCCAAGTCCTGTTGCGACATATCGAGTGCTGCACGTGCGGATTTAAGTTTCAAATTCTTCATAAGTCTCACCTCCGCTACTCATTGTCACTTTTTTTGTCGATAATCGTCTTTACAATAATTTCCGCTATTACGACTAATAGCGTAAAGACACAGAATAAATTTACGCTTCTGAAATTTAATTTTCCGTCTGTAAGAAAATTCATATTGCTCATGTTTGCCAATCCGATAAGCAGATTCGATACACATATCAATCCCAGACATAAAAGGACTTTCCCTTTATTCTCGTTCAAAGGAAAATATGCATCGTTCCATAAAGCATGACCTACATATACAAGCAAGCCCATCATGATTCCAACAACGCACACCACAGTATCTTCCATAAAAGGAACGAGGCCTGCTTCCATCAAAAATCCCATTATGACAAAGTAACCTATAAGCGTAAAGAATCCGTATTTGTAACTTTTACCCTGAACAAGAATTTGTCTTTCATCATATTGGTTAGCACTTTTATTTTTCAACACAACAATCATTACGACGCCAAAAACCACAATTGCAAAAAGCATTCCGAAAATAAGTCCTATAAATAAGAAATTAGTATCATTGCCGGGAAAATGAAGTTCAATTTCATATAAAGTGGTTACCGAGCAGTCATTTCCGAAATTATTGTATCCAAGAACCGAACCGTCATTTTCAATCGTTACTTTCTCATCAGGATTCATGGAATTTAAAGCTTCAGCGAATTCTTCCGCCGTAAGATAGTATTCTGTTTCCGCATAATATTTGCCGGCAGTCAAATCCAATTCAAGTTCCGCATCCACAACGTCACCGCTGACCCAAGCCACTTCTTTGCCTGCCTCGTCTTTTATGACCAAAAGAGGAAGGACTCCCGGAATGTTGTCTGCATCTCCCCATTTAATATATGCATCGCAAGTACAATCTTTATCCACATCTATTTCAATTTTATTATTACTTACTTCCATCTTTCCGTCTTTTACGTCTATTGTATCTTCGTAATACCATGTTCCGCTTGCATATTCGTTATTCACCGAATCACCCGAACCCATTCCGATTGCTACCGATACTATCAATACAACCCCCATAAGTATTGTGAAAATTGCCGCTTCTTTTTTCCCTAATTTCTTCTCTTTCATAATTTTGCCTCTTTTCTTAGATATATTTCTTTTGCAACACATCTGTCTTTGGAAGCCCTGTAACAGCGAATTCCTTTTTTAGCATTTGATGTTGCCTGTTTCGTTCTTTATGAACAAAGGATATCATTGCCTTTACATTTTGTCAACTATATTTTACATATTGTCGCAAAGTTTTTCCATATGTCACATAATTCCATTTGTTCGCCAATCACTTCACCGTCATTTTTTATATTGTTAATATTGATTTTCTTTATGTTAATAGATAAAATTATTTATAGTATTTTTCACATAGGAGAATCAAATGAAAAAGCGTATCGAAATTTTTATAACCGTTCTCGCAATCCTGTTTGCAATTACAATAGGTTTCTGCGTAAGGCTCGGAATCGAACATTTACAATATCAAGAATACGTCGAATCATTGAATGGCGACAATTTCTATATTGACGGCAGTGACTTTTCAGGAATAACTAATTTTGGAAAACAATTGGCATATTCTGCCAAAGCGGCTGTGGGTGATTATCTGCTTGAAGCTTTTTTATTTGTTTTATCCTTTGCAGGTTTTGCGGCAATCGGCTTTGTGTATATCCGAAAGAATACCGAAGATATAAGTAAAAAAGAATGTTTAATATATCTTTTCTCAGTAGTGGGAGCCTTGGCATTGTCCTCTGTAATCAGCTGTTTTTGCGCAAGATTTTCTTCTATAGATACGGTAATCGTATACAATCTTTCCGTTGCGGTGCCGGCACTTTTGTTTGTGGTCGTGCGAGCATTTTATATATATGGCAAATTATCAAAAAACAATACTTCGAATCAGCAATAAGAAAGACAACGATTATGGAAAATTTTCTTAAAAAATATAAACGATTGAAATTCAGAAAAAAAGCATTTATCATTACTTATTTTTCGCTAATGTTCCTTTTATTTATAACCGGCCTAATCGGCGTATGCGTATGCGGTATAAAAAACATCGGATCTCCGATAACATTTTTTGCCATTATGGGATTTGTGCTTCCCATTGTCATGTGGATAGTATATCTTATTGCAACAATGACGGGAAAAGACAGTGCAAGAGACAAACTGGATGAAGAGCTTAAAGAAAGCGATTTGACCGCGGATGAGGTAATGAACCTCGGAGACGAATTAAAAATAGATTTGTTTGGCATCGCCGCCATAAAGCGTGCCAAGGAACTTGGAATCGACCACCTTCCTGAAGGATGTCTTCGCGACAGAATTCTTCCTTCAAAAGAAGACTTAAAAGACACCGTATCAATTGAAGTCCATGGTCCGCAGCATTAATATAAAAATGCGTTCCCTTTTGAGAACGCATTTTTTGTCAAATATGGCTTTTTCATAGCATATTTGTCCTCGCCAAAACAATTTATCTTTCACAAAAAAACTCAATCTCTTCACCTAACGGACCGTGACAAAAAGCCATCCTTGCCTGCAATTCGGGCACTGACGGAATGACAATATCCTTTGGTCCCGCAAAAACTTCGTATCCCGCTTCTTGAACCTTCTTTACGCACAAATCCACATCATCCACACTGAAAGCAAAGTGTCTTATTACGCCCCTTCCGGGATTCTCGATACCGTTATCAAAAATCTCAATGAGTCCGTTTCCCGTATCAAACATAATTCCTTTGTCCCATTCTCTTGCAACAGAAATTCCCAATATATCTTTGTAAAACGAAACGACTTTCTCATATTCTTCTTTTGAACATGTCTTCATGGATACATGATGCATTCCTTTTATTAATCCCATGGCGATTTCTCCTTTTATTCATGAATTGTCATCGAACAAACGTATATACTGCGGTACAGAGGGACACTCCGCGTTACAGAGGGACACTCCGCGTTACATTAGAACCGTCCCCGATGAAAAATAGTAAATCGTCGCAGGTATTCCGATTTCTATACTCTCATCTTCCGAATCCGGTCCATAAGCCATCCCTCCGCAGTCAAGTATCATCGAAACCGTATCCTCGTCCCAGACAATAACAACGTCGTGGTTTCCGTGTGTCATATAATAATTTATATACACCAATCGGCCGTTTGCATCATAATACTTGAGGCCTGATTGATTTCTCTGAGACTCATCTTTTTTGCCCGTATATTTTTCACAGGAAAAATCATCAAATTCATAGAATTCAAAGTCAAAACCTTCTTCATCCTTCGAAGGAATAAAAAACATCAATTCTTCTGCGTCCCCTGTGTATTCCGAAACATTTTCTCCAACGTAAATACAGGTTTCGCCGATTCCGTCTTCGTAGGCTTTTTTCAAAATATACACGCTCGCTCCGTCTCCGACTTCATATTCCCACAAACTGACTTCCGAAAAAGGTTTTATAAGTCCCACATCAACCGTGTCAAGATTTTTAAGATTAAAAAGTTTTGTACACTTTCCGATTTCACCGTAATTCTCGCAAAAATCAAGAATAAATCTGTCTTCGTCGGAAGTTATATATTTCCTTTTTGTATCTTTTCCTTTAGAATCGGATGTCCAATAAGCAACATCATAAAAATCTTTCGCATTTTGGCCTTCACTTGTCAAAGCATTTACTTCAACATTCGATTCGATGTCTTTTTCTTCATCCGTCTCATCTGTTTGATACTCTTTTTGAAACGCATCTATAATTTCATCCGTCGTCATTCCTTCGATATCAACCGCTCCGTCGGATATTTTTTGATTAAAATCCTGAAGTTGCGCCGAAACTTCCATATATTCTGGCACTTCCTCCTGTTTGGAAGAATTGTCACGAGCCGAAATAGATATAATAGAAGCAATGATTCCCGCCAAAACAACAAGAACAGCCGCCGCTTTGTTGCCTTTTATAATTTTGTTTTTTTCATTATCCTCTTTTTTGTCATTCACTTTTTCATTCTCCCTAATCATCTCCCGCCTTGTCAAAAAGCACTGCCATAGTTCTGCATCCTATCCAAAAATAATGGTATCGACTAATTTTGTATCACATTTTTTTATCAATCAATTTTTGAATTTCAAGCACGCGTTCTTCCCTAACTCCGCTTGATTCCGCATATTTGACAAAATTTGAAACTCCAAAACGTACTTCCTCAATTATTGATTTCATTTTAGCCGATTTTAGTCCCATTTGCTTTCCGCACGCAAGATAATCTTCATACAAAACATCCATAAATTTATGGTTTATACTCATCTGATGCATATTTGTAAAACGTCCCTCCTTATCAAAGGCAAACGTCATATCAAAAGCCGGTGAAAGAGACCATTCACCTTTTGGGTTCATTAAAAACGCAACATTTTTTACATAATCATCGTAATTGTACGCAATATCGGAGAATACCATTCTTCTAAAAATATCTTCTATTGCACCGTTTTCCAATCCCAAACGATCGATTATTCGTGTTACGTCCGTATAATCGTAAATGCGAGTATCCTGAAATTCCAAATGAGCCATTCCCACAAGCGAAATCATGTGAAGTTTCTTATATCCGTCATAGCGGTCAAAACGTCTTGTAATAAAATGCGCGCACTCGCCCTCCTTATATAATCTCGATTCGGACATTGAAATTCCCGCATCTTTCGCCATAAGATAATATGCATATTCAACTCTTGTTGAATCAATATCATCAGGTTTGACTTCTCTGTCAGTATTATTAGTCATGCGATCAAATTTTAACAACCAATAACCGAATTCTTTTCCGGAATCAACCTGACCTGACCTTATCTCGCCTGTTTTCTCATTCCACGCAATAAGAGCTTTTGCTCTCGCGCCTCCTGCAGATGTTCCAACCTGAAGCAACTGTTGCATGGCATTTTCGTTTTCGATCAATTGAAAATCTTTTCTGTTTGAAAGAATTTTTTCTGCAAGCTCGGTAAGCGCTGCAATATTGATATTTTCGCACGTCTTCGCTTCTTCCAAAACCGGCTTATACTCCAATGCGCCCATTCCGCGAGAACCCGCATAACATAGTTTTTCAACGGGAGTGAGACTCGTACGACCGTTTGAATACCTTTTTAAGTATTCTTTAATCAAATAATTACCAAAACTGTCAGGAAGCGAATCGGAAAGCATTCCGGGCAACCCGTAATAAGGTTTCCTGTTTTCAAATTCAGGAAAAGAATAGACTGTATTGTTAACCGGCATCGCCAACGGGGCCAATTCTATTTCGGCTCCTATAAACGATGGATTATATGAAAATTCGACATAACCGTTATTATCGGTTACTGCGCCTATTGTTCTGCCCCAAAGAATTACCTCTGCTGTTGCCATGTTGATTATCCTTTCTCATCCCAGGTCCAATCTGATTGCTTTTTTACCGGTTTGCGATATATTTTTTTCTTTTTTTCTCCTTCAAGAAGTTGCATCGGAGTAAGTTTCTGCGAGGGCACCAACATCTCCAATTTAGACAGCAAATTCAACGACTTAAGTACACGAAGAATATTTTCAAATTGAACTGTTTGGCCATCTTCTATTCTACGAACGGTGCTTAATGAAACTCCGGCCTTTTCTGCCAAATCCTTTTGAGTCATGCATGCACTGATACGTATCTCTTTTACCCTGAACCCAAATTCCAAAAGGCTTTCTTGTATGCCCATATAATTATCTATCGTCATCACGTATTCCCTCTTTTTCCTTTAAACCGGATTGTTGTCATTAATAATACCATATATCAAAAAAATGTTCAATACTGAACGTTTTGACGGCATTTCGTCACCATACAGTTCAGTATTGAACACTTTAAGCAATTCTTGTGTCAGTGAACCACATCGGAAATTGAATTACCGAGCATCAGGTGCGCGCGACTTACGCCGCGTAGGTCCTGGGGTGCGTCCATGACACCCTTACTGCTACCCCTTTGGGGTTACACAGCTGCTTTTACTACTTCAGGGTTACTCAGCCCGGATACGGGCATAATAATTACAGCGCCGGAAACGGCACAATACTTTCTCAGGATATTATAGGCACCTACCGCATCCGCATTATAAAGCTGCCTTCCTTCAACGTACAGGCCGCGCCTTACCCTGTTCGACTTTGCTGCAGACTCCTTCGATACCGTCTCGGACTCCGGTGAACACTGGCTGGAATACGATTCTTCCTGCTTTATCAGTCTGATCCCGTACAGCTTCAGCTTGTACTCAAGCATGGTATAAATCTGTGCATAGGGGAGACTGTGAAGCTGCTGGTTATTCTTACTGCCGAGGTCGTTGTCCTTTCTGATTCCCGTGATGTCTCCGATTACAACGCTGTTTACCCTATTGGCTTTGCAGTAATCAGCCACATACCTTGTAACCTTATGGAGATAATCCTTTACCGCATGACGTTTGGATTCATACAGCTTAAGCAGGTGCTTTGAAGGTTTGGGATACTTTACATCCTTCTTTGACTGTACTCTTGACCACTGTG
>JAZQQI010000031.1:0-66923 GCA_045628965.1 Lachnospiraceae bacterium
GAATGGGGCTAATAGGCACCCATATATCGCACTTTTTTGACTTTTCGCGATTTATAGTCATCAAAATCGCATAAAATCTCAAAAAATGAACCCCTCTTCAAAAACATCTCGTTTTGAAAAGGGGTTTGTCTGCAGTCTGAACGAAACCTGATAAAACAGGTTTCGTTTTTTGTTTCTTTTTTTGCCCAAAGTATAAAAAAGGGCTGCATTCGCAGCCCTAAAATATTAAATTAAATTTCCGGTTCAATCATTCCGTATGTATTGCCTTTACGCTTGTAAACAACACATACCTGATCTGTTTCAGCATTCTGGAATACGAAGAAATCATGTCCGAGAAGTTCCATCTGAACACATGCATCTTCAGGATACATAGGTTTCATATCAAATTTCTTTGAACGGATAATCTTTATCTCATCATCATCCGAAAACTCTTTTTCGATGTAATCCTGTTTGAAGTTCTCGTTGTTCTGCTTGTAGCTTGTAAGTTTGCTCTTATATTTCTTAAGCTGTCTCTCAATAATTTCTTCAACAAGGTCAATCGATACATATAAGTCATTGGAAACCTGTTCAGAACGAATAATGTTGCCCTTTACGGGAATTGTAACTTCAATCTTGTGTCTGTCTTTCTCAACGCTTAATGTAACATGAACCTCTGTGTCGGGAGTAAAATACTTCTCAAGTTTTCCGATCTTCTCCTCGACTGCTTCTTTCAACCCCGGTGTAACATCAATATTCTTGCCAATAATTATAATGTTCATATTATCACCCCTCTTAATACGTAAATTTGTAATCAGTGATTACTCATACATTATACCAAATATGACACCTTATAACAATAATTATTTTATGTCCTCAATAAAACTGGTAACCGCATTGGCACCGTCAGCTACAGCCGTAACAATCTGTCTTAAGGCCTTTGCTCTCACGTCTCCGGCTGCATAAACTCTCTCAATATTTGTTCTGCAGTCTTCTCCCGCTATGGCATAGCCCTTTTCGTTAACGGCTATCCCGTCTATATTTACCTTCGAAGGATTGATTCCCACCGCAACGAATACTCCTGATACAAAAAGATTAAAATCTTCATTGTCTTTTACGTTTCTTAAGGATAACGTCTCTACGGAATCCCCTCCGTTTATTGACTCAACAATCGTATCCCAAAGGATTGTAACATTTTCGCATTTCATAAGGCTTTCCTGTAAGGACTTGGCTCCTCTTAATTCCCCTCTTCTGTGAATAAGAGTAACTTGTCTAGCAATTCTCGATAAAAAGATGGCATCTTCTATAGCTACATCACCGCCGCCCACTACGGCTACATCCTGTCCCGCAAAAAACGCACCGTCACAGGTTGCGCAATAGGATACTCCGCATCCTGCAAATTTATCTTCTCCGAATACTCCAAGCTTCGCATGAGATGCACCCGAAGCCACAATTACGCCTCTTCCTTCGCATACTCCGCCGCTTGTGAAATGTACAAGAAAATTACCGTCTACGCGATTAATGCTTTTGATCTCTTCGTATATAATATTTGCTCCCAGTCCCTGCGCATGTTCCTTCATCCTTGTACCAAGATCCATGCCTGAAATTCCCGGGAGGCCCGGATAATTATCAACCTCATAGGTCTGCGACATCTGACCGCCGCATCCTTCCTTTTCTATAACTATCGCATTGAGTTTGGCTCTTTGAGCATATATTGCGGCAGCCATGCCCGCAGGACCGGCTCCGATAATCAATAAATCATACATAATTTGCTACCTCTTTTACATACCGATTTTATGTCCCGAAAAGAATTGTAGCATAATTTCAGATGTTTTTCCACATTTTATTGTGTGTTTTTTATACTTTTCTACAATATATTGCGTTTACAATTTGCCTATTTTCTCGATAGCCTTTCGTACCGGTGGAATCGCAATAAGAGCTGTTGTAAGAATTGCCTCTCCGACAATATATCCACCGTTATAAAGAAGCGAGTACACAGGAATGAACATATTATACTCTTCCGCTGCCGACGCAAAGAATATCATTCCCGACAAAAACGAAAACATAAGTCTTCCGAGTATCGCAACCCAATAGCCTATGTAAAGCCCGTACTTTTTGCCCTTAAAGAGTCCTGAAAGTCCCAAGGCACCAAAAGCAAACACATAGTCAACTACGAGTTGCAACGGATGAATAATGTAAGGTCCGAAAGCAAGCTGCAAAACGCCGTATGCAGCGGCGGCACATAAGCCTACTCTTATTCCGAACCAATATCCCGTCAAGGTCACAAAAAGCATGCTGAAAAGCGTTATCGAACCGCCCATGGGCATATGAAACAACTTTACATTGCTCAGAAAAGTTGCAAGTGCAACCGCAGCCGCGGAAAACGCCACCTGCTTTGCGTTGAACTTCTTTTCTCCCGTTGCAAAAGAAACAACAAGAAGAAGTACAAGAAGCACCAATACAATAACCGCATAGCCCGTCATGGACGGAACAAAGTAAGCATCTGCGCCTTCGCCGACTTTTTCAATAAAAATACTCATAAAAAAACCTCCGTGTCAAATATTTAACGCCGGAGGTTTCATTGTCTTTGTAGCTTCCTTACGCCGGTATTATCCGGTTCAAGTTATGAGGGACCAAAGTCATGCGACTTTATCTCAGCAAATAAGCGCCCCTAGCGTTAATAATTTTTAATTTACAGTGTCAAAAACTAGTTTGTATAGTTGTCGAAGTAGCCCTGGATAAGGATAACGGGTGTTCCCTTGTCTCCCGAACCGCTTGTAAGATCGCAAAGTGAACCGATAAGGTCCGTAAGCTGTCTGGGTGTTGTTCCCTGTGATGCCATGTTGCCCACAAGGCTGCCTGACTTAGCTTTAATGCTTTCGGAAATGGCATTCTTAAGTGCCTCACCCGAAAGATCCTTGAAATCGTTGTCTGCAAGATATTTAAGCTTCAATTCGTTGGGAGTTCCCTTCAAACCTTCTGTAAAGAAAGGTGAAACAACGGGATCTGCAAGTTCCCAAATCTTTCCCTGAGGATCCTTGAATGCGCCGTCGCCGTATACCATAACTTCAACGTGCTTTCCTGTCTTTGCAAGGATTTCTTTTTGAATATCCTCAACAAGCCACTGGGAATCTCTGGGGAACAACTTAATCTTGTCTTCAGTAGATTTATTTGAACCGAGCAAGCCGTACTTCTCATTGTATCCGCTGCCGTTTACGGAACTTGTCATGATATCGTCCATACCGCAAACAACCTTTGCACCGTTCTCTTTGAGAATTCTCTTTGTTCTTACTCTTGTGTGAATGTCACAGTTAATTACGCAATCCGTGTAGTTAAGAATTGTCTTTGCCTGATTTGCGAAAACAACTTCAACCTCTGCACCTGCTTCTTTTATAATATCCGAATAGTACGCTACGTAGTCAACACCCGTGAACTCATGCTTGTTTTCTCCGAAAAGCTCGCGATATTTCTCAAGTGAAAGAACATCGCTGTAAGGATTGATTCCTGCTTCGTCAAGCTGATCATAAGTAAGAAGTGCATTTCCTACCTCATCGGAAGGATATGAGAGCATAAGAACAACCTTCTTGCAACCCATTGCGATACCCTTAAGGCAAATAGCAAAACGGTTACGTGAAAGGATGGGGAAAATAACGCCTACTGTTCCGCCGCCGAGTTTTGCTTTTACATCTGCAGCGATATCTTCAACGGATGCGTAGTTTCCCTGAGCTCTTGCAACGATTGACTCTGTCAAAGCGATTACGTCTCTGTCTCTGAGTGAAAATCCCTCAGATTCGGCAGCTTCAAGTACGCTTGTAACAGTCATATCAACCAAATTGTCACCTTCTCTGATAATCGGGCAACGAATACCACGCGACACTGTACCTACTTTTCTTTCCATATATTTATCTCCAATCTGCTCAAAAGAGCGAATCAAAATTACCAAAAAACATTATACATACTCACTTTTTCATGCGCAAGAATTTTTTTTTAATTTTTATCAAATTTTCACATGGTTGTGTCCTTCGTTTTCTTCTCGCAAAACTGAGCAATTATTATTGCCGCAAAAACAGCTGTGCACCCTATGAATTCTCTTACGCTCATTCTTTCCTTTAATACAAGGAATCCTCCCAGAATCGCAAATACCGATTCAAGGCACATTATAAGCGATGCCTTTGCAGGCTCAACAAACTTCTGCCCTATTATCTGAAGCGTATATGCCACTCCGCAAGACATGGCTCCGGCATAAAGAATCGGAATGTATGCAGAAAGAATATCGGACAAATTGATTTTTTCGGTAAAACACGCAATCGTAAAAGAAAGAACGCCCGCAACGGCAAATTGAATGCATGAAATCACAACCCCGTCGGTTTTTGGCGATACATAATCGATAAAAATGATGTGCAGAGAAAATACGAAAGCACAACCTATTAATGCAATATCCGCTTTATCGAAGCCAAAGCTTTCCGCCATGCATATGAGATAAAGTCCGACCGTTGCAATCGCTACCGAAAGCCATATAAGCGCTTTGCATTTTTTACCGAAGAACAAGCCGAGAATCGGCACAATGATAATATATAAAGCCGTAAGAAAACCGGCTTTTCCGACAGCATCCGTATACAAAACGCCTATCTGCTGAAGGCAACTTGCAACGCAAAGTATCACTCCGCAACCGATGCCGCCCCAAATCGTAATTTTAAGATTTTGCTTTTTGACTGTTTTCTTTTTGAATACATTTATCGCCACAAACGGAAGCAGGACAACCGCTCCCACAAAAAATCTCGAAGAATTAAAAGTATACACTCCGACATAATCCATTCCGACACTTTGAGCAACAAAAGCCATTCCCCAAATGATCGAAGTCAAAAGCAAAAGCGCTATGCCGAGCCATTCCGATTTCTTATTGGATATCATTTCCGTAATTTCCTTTATTTATACATATTGCAAGTCTCTTTGACTCGCCGGGTCAAGCGCCTCTTTTTTCATGAATTTCAGAGTGTTTGCGATGAATATTTCACAATTATCAGTTCCACCGCCATTCTGTCACTCACTGCTCCCGTTCTTACCTGCAAGGTAAGATCCACGCAATCCTTCAGGCAATCCGTGATTTCGTTTTCTTTAAATTTTGAAGCCTGGCTGACGTATTTGTTTGCAAAATATGGCTTGACTTCCTTTATCGAATCGGCAATCGCACTTGCGGCATACCCCTTTTTTCTCATATCCTTAACCTGATAGAGAATCCTCATCTGTCTTTCGACAAGTCTTATGATATTCTGAGGGCTGACCTTCAATTCAAGCATGTCATAATAATACTTCATAGCCTCGTCAAGTTTCCTGTTTGACATGGCATCAACCATCTTGAACACCTGCTCCTTCGGATCCTCCGACACAAGCGCTTCCACATCTTCGACCTTAACATCCTGTTCATCGCCTTTATAGGAAATCAGCTTTTCAATCTCATTTCCGAGCCGCATCATGTCAAGACCGCATCTGGCTATTAAAGAATCAAGCGCCGCCCTCGATATTCGCTTATTCGCATCCGAAAACTGTCTGATAATCCAGTTCTCTACAAATCCCTGAGGCTGCTCGTTTATCTGTGTAACATAACCGACCTCTTTTATTGCGGCAAAAAGCCCTTTTTTATCAGAAATCTCCGTATCGGTAAAAATCATATACGTAGTTTCCGGAAGATTTCTTACGCAGTCTTCGAGTTTCTGAAAGCCTTTCGAAAATACTTTGGCATTTTCTATAAGAATTACCCTCTTTTCAGCCATAAACGGAAAACTTATTGCCATTTGAATTGCCGAATCAACATCAAAAGGAGTCCCCACATATGCGGAGAAATTCAAGTCGTTCTTCAACTCCTCCATCGAATCGGTTCCGAGAAGTGCTTTTAAAATCTTGTTTCTGTAGATTTTGACCACCTGCTGTTCCGTTCCGTAAAGAAGGTAAACGTGTTCCAATTTATTCTCTTTTATCTGCTCTCTGATTTTTTCCATAAATGCATTCTATCACAAATCGAAGGCGACTTCCATACAGTGTTTTATCCTCCTTTGAGGTTCACGGCTTTTATCTTCATCTCTTTATGCGAAAGCCAAACCGTTATCGCACCGTCCGTGTCAGTCCTAAATACAATCGAAGAACAATCGTCAAGTCTTTCCAAAGTCTCCTTATGCGGGTGATTGTAGGCGTTTTCGAAGCCGCACGATATTACACTTGCCGGCGGTTTTAATTTTTCGAGAAACTCTTTTGAATTGGAGCCCTCCGCGGAGCCGTGATGTGCCGTCTGATATACATTCACAATGCTTTTATATGACAGAATATCCTTTTCTGCTTCAAAGCCCGAATCTCCGGCAAGAAGAACATTACCCGCTTCGGTTTTGACAAGAATCACAAGTGAATCTGCATTTATTTCTTTAGATGCATATCCCCCTTTTTTCGGTGCAAGCACTTCAAAATCGACGTTTTTTCCTTCTATTTTCTGACCACGGCTTGCGTAGTATACTTCGGTCATATTCGCTTTTGCAATATTTACGAGTTCGTCCGCTTTTTCGTTTCGGCATTCGGAAAGGCATAACCGTTTCACCCTTATCTCGTCGTCCGAAAGCGCGTCTTTTAACCCGCTCACATGATCGTTATCGGCGTGCGACACAAACCAAATGTCGACCTGATTACTCCCGACAGACAAAAGATACGGCTTAATTATATATGAAAAAACCTCCCGTCGGTCGCTCGAGCCCCCGTCGTAGCAATACGTTTGGCCGTTAATCGTCATAACAACGCAAAGTCCCTGTCCGACATCAAGAAAACTTATGCTGTCCTTCGGATACGATACCATAAAAACGCACACATCCGCGGCGATAAGTATCGCGGTTACTACCTTTAGAAGCATCGATTTTTTCTTAAGATCAGTAGATTCCGTCGTAACGTTTCTTTCCGGATACCATCTTTTTTTATTGTTTAACACCTTTTTTCTTCTGTAAAATTCATTATCAAGTTTCTTTTTGACAACACAGACGACAACCAAAAAGATTAAATAAAAAATGCATTCCGCGATACTTTTTTCCCCCGAAGATACCGTCGAAAAAGGCAGTTTCAAGGAACACTTCACAAAAAAATCGTATATAAGAAACATCACGTGTATTACAAACGAAAAAACATTAAAAACACGCGGAAGCAACGCTTCCCATACCATGCACAAAACTCCTGCCGGAATAATAATGCTCATTCCCGGCACAATAATCAGATTCAAAAATACAGAATAAATAGGGACCCGAAAATACGAGTTAATTATTACCGGCAAATTAAAAAGCGAGACGGCAAGGCTTGATTTGAGAGATTCTTTTATTTTGATTTTCGTATCCGAAAGCGAAGTGAAGGCCGTCATCCCCAAAGCCAACGCGATTATCGCCAGATAAGACAGCAAGAATCCCGTCTGCAGGCATGAAAAAGGGTGAAACAAAAGCGTTACAAGTGCCGCTTCCGACATTGCCGTCAAAGCATCGTACGAACGAAGTCTAAGCTTACCGAAAGATAGAATCGCAAACATGACTATTGCACGCATCGACGAAGGCGAAAATCCTATAAGTGCTCCGTACATGCAAATGAGAAAAACAGTAATGAAGCAGCCCGCCGAAAGAGGTATGGGAAGCATATTCATAATTGTGAGAATTCCCGTTGCAAAAAGAGATATATGAAGGCCGCTTATTGCCAGAATATGCGACGCTCCGGCCGTTTGGTACATTTCCTTTGTTTCCGCGTCGATGTCCGATTTATCCGCGAGAAGAATTGCCTTCATAAGACCCGCATCTTTTTCATCAAGAGCTTCGTCAAGAAGTCCGAGGCAGAAATTCCCCGCTATTCTCAAAGCTTCCAAAGGATAATTCGTTCTATTGTCAAAAGAAATCACTTCGCAAGAAGTACCCTTTATTATAACCCCTTTAGATATGTAATATTTTCTCGCATCAAATTGTCCGGGATTCGTTTTGGCATCAAAAAAGCCGAATTTGCCCGATATTTTGACATTTTGCCCTATATGAAGGTCAGAAACATCCCCCGTCAGCGAACACTTAGCCGAAAAGAGTTTAAAAATATCGTTTTTTTCAAGAAAAGCTTCGATTTCTTCCGTTTCGCCATCCGAAAAAGAAATCCTGTTTATCGTAATGTCGCAATATGTACCCTTATCTTCAATATCCTTTATTCTGCCGTAAATTATACAGTCTTTGGGTTTCATGCGCGGAAATTCGACTTTTTCGCAGTACAGATTAAGCGCAATCATCACTGCTCCGACAGCCAAAAGATTTGCAAGCATGAGCGGTCGTTTGATGAATTTAACTGTCGACACAGACATAGCCCTCAATTTTTTTGAACGTCGCATCTTTTATTCCGGGAATATTCATCAATTCCTCCAATGAAGAAAACCCGCCGTTTTGCTCCCTGTATTCGATAATCGAAAGTGCCCTTGTTTCCCCGATGCCCGGAATCGTACACAATTCTTCTTTGTCAGCCGAATTTATATTCACAAGCTTATTTTCCGAAACCGATAAATTCTCACCGTAATAAGGAACCCTTATGCTTTCTCCGTCCTTTAGCGCTTTGGCGAGATTTATGGCGTCAATGTCGGCTTCTTCGTCAAGTCCGCCCGCTTTCTCCACCACCTCGTAAAGGCGCGTATCTTCGTCAATTTCGTAGACTCCCGGAGTATTTACGGCTCCGCACAAATACACAACACCCGTTTTGCTCTCTGTCTTTTCGTTTTCATATTCAATTACAATTTCGTCAGATTCCTCCGAGACCCCGGAAAGAACAAGCCCGTCATCGCCGCATGCTTGCAGAAACAACAGACTCCCAAATATCAAAGATAAAAAAATGACTTTTCTCATAGTCAACTCCGTTTCCGTCCCTTGAGTCAACTATTTTTATTATACGCCGTTTGTGAATTTATGCAATGCATAATTTGTGTTTTCTTGTATGCCGAATCATTTCCCCTAAAAAACCGCCCTGCCTTTCGGCAAAGCGGTTTCTTGACTCTCATTAAATGTCGCTGTTTTGGTAATCTTCATTAACCGTAGGCGTATCTATAAACTTCTCTTCCACATATATTCCGTGGACCTGCTTCTTGACCTGAGACGACAACTCGCGAAGAAGCGTATTAACATTCGTTCCGTCCCATGCTTTGGTGTAAACCATCTCCGCAAGTACCCAGTAATTCGACGTTTCAACTATCTTGGGAAGCGAAACGCTGTTCTCATAAGTTCTGATAACATCGTCCATCTGAGGATACTGATACTCTTTCTGATATGCGCACGCAAATTTGCCCGTTCTCGAATAGAAGTTTTCGGAATAATCCACCGTCAGAAATCTGGCAAAATCTTCTCCAAGCTCGGTATGCTCCGACAAGCCGTTTACCGCAACCATTTTCGTCACCGACAAGCCTTTTGACTGAAGCGTATCGTTAAGCATTCCTATGCTCGAAATACCGTATTCGTAAGCAAACCCGTCCTCTTCTTTTTTCTTGTCTTCTTCAAGTTTTTTGACTGCGTCGGTATCCGCAACCATAAAAAGAATTTTACCTTCTTCAAATTCTTTCAATATATCGTTGTAAGAACATTCATCGAGTTCCATCGAGAAGAACTGCTTAAAATCCTGAAA
Organism: Lachnospiraceae bacterium; assembly: GCA_045628965.1. Classification (GTDB taxonomy): domain Bacteria; phylum Bacillota; class Clostridia; order Lachnospirales; family Lachnospiraceae; genus UBA3766. The sequence continues at coordinate 9,625 of JAZQQI010000031.1, forward strand.
TACTTTCAGCGCATACATGCTTTCCTCGTTATATACCTCGATATTGTCACGGTCGTCGCCCATCGGGCCACCGACGTTCATATAAGCTCCCGCAAACCAATACTCGTAAAGAACGTCTGTTATGCACCACTTAAAATACGATTCCATGCCTTCCGCCAAATCGTAATTAAGTGCGAATTCAATAATTCCGACTATAGATGTCGGAAGAATATCATCGGCAGTAACTTCTGATACAACATTACTTTCTTCGGTCTCTCCGTCTTCTTCGGAGTCTTCGTTTTCCTCTGCCGTAGCTATTTTCTCGTTATATTTATCGGCTATCTCTTCAAGAAGAGTCCTGTTATAAAGGAAAACCGAGCCCTCAAACATCAAAGGATAACCCATCAGCTTATCCGAATATGTTACCGCATTTAAAGCAGTCTGAGGAAAATGCGAAGTATTCAAAACCTTGTCTTCATCCTTAACATTTACGCAAAGTCCGGACAGATAGGCTTTTTCCAGTGATTCGCTTCCGAGAATATAAAGATCCGGTCCGTAATCCTCATCGATTGTCGCTCTCTGAATCGCTTCAAGATACTCAAGTCCCGATACGCATGTCGGAATCACTTTGACTCCGGTCTGCTCTTCATATACAACGGCTGCGTTTCTGACATACTCCTCCAAAAAAGAATCCGTATACCAGACGGTAATCGACTCAACGTCATCATACTTCGAATCATTCTCGATAAGCGAATGTTTCGGATAACTGTCACCGAACATTACGGCAGCACACATAGCCAAACATATTAAAATTGACGCAAATTTTCTTCTAATGTGCATTCTCAATTGCCTCTTTCAAAATAGCAACCATTTTATCCACATCTTTTTCGTTTATGACAAGCGGAGGAAGGAATCTTACGATTTCCGTTCCCGCATTAATCAAAACCAGTCCTTTTTCCAATGCATAATTGATTACATCCTTAACCGGTTTGTCGAAAACGAGTCCCTGCATCAACCCCATTCCCCTGTGGTCAATGATTTCGGGATATGCTTCTTTTATTTTTTCAAGTTCCGAGAAAAGATAATCTCCGACTTTTTGAGCATTTTCGCAAATATCAAGCTCCTCATACAGTTTGAAAACTTCTGTAATGGCAGCGCCGGCCAAAGGATTTCCGCCGTATGTTGTGCCGTGGTCTCCTGCGACCAAAGAATTGTCCGCAACTTCCTTTGTCATAAGGAAAGCTCCCACGGGAACTCCGCCTCCCAAAGCCTTTGCGGTTGTCATGATATCCGGCTTAACACCGTATTTTTGCCAGCAGTACATGTATCCCGTTCTGCCCATACCGCACTGAATCTCATCGAGAATAAGAAGTGCGCCTGTTTCGTCGCATATTTTTCTGAGTCCTTTTAAGAAATCTTCCGTTGCAGGATAAATTCCGCCTTCGCCCTGAAGCGTTTCGCAAATAATCGCGCAGGTCTTTTCGGTAACAAGCGCCTTAACACTCTCAAGATCGTTGATTTCCGCAAACTTAATGTTTCCTATCATGGGAAGGAAGGGCTCTCTGTATTTCGTCGTGCCGGTTACGGACAAAGCGCCGAACGTTCTTCCGTGAAAAGAATGGTTCATGGCGATAATTTCATGGTCCGTCGTGCCGTCCTTAAGATAAGCATACTTTCTCGCAGTCTTTAAAGCGCCTTCAACAGCTTCCGCGCCGGAGTTGGTAAAGAATACCTTATCCATTCCCGAAGCCTTTACAACAGCCTTAGCCGCACTTACGATGGGCTCGTTATAGTAATAATTCGACGTATGAAGAATCTTATCGACCTGAGCCTTCACTGCATCGTTATATTTCTTATTATTGTATCCGAGAGCAAAAACTCCGATTCCCGAAACGAAATCAAGATATTCTTTTCCGTTTGTATCGTAAAGATTTACTCCGTCGCCGTGGTCAAATACCACCTGATATCTGTTATATGTATGAAGCAGATACTCCTCTGCTTCGTCTATAATTTTCTGCATTGTGTTTCGCCTCTTTTCTAATCCTCGTCGGAATCTGCCACGATGGCCGTACCGATACCTTTCTTGGTAAATATTTCAAGAAGAAGGCAATGAGCGATTCTTCCGTCAAGAATATGTACTCTGTTAACACCGCACTCGATTGCCTGTGTGCAGTTTGTAAGTTTCGGAAGCATTCCGCCGCCGATTGTACCCGATTCGATAAGTGCTTTGGCATCGCTTGCCGAGATGCGTGAAATAAATGAAGACTTATCGTTAATATCTTTGTAAAGACCTTCAATATCCGTAAGGAAAGCAAGTTTCTCAGCTCCTACCGCTTTAGCTATCTCACAAGCTGCATCATCTGCATTGATATTGTATGTGTTGTAATCGTCATCAAGTCCGATGGGAGCAACAATAGGAAGGAAATCGTTCTCCAAAAGGTCGTAAATAATCTTTGCGTTAACCTTCTTGATATCTCCCACAAATCCGATGTCTTTGCCTCCGGCCAATTTCTTGTCAACCGTCAAAAGTCCGCCGTCTTTTCCGGAAATTCCAACTGCTTTTACGCCAAGTTCCTGTACCATGGCAACAAGAGACTTATTAACCTTATTAAGTACCATTTCGGCAATTTCCATTGTCTCTGCATCCGTAACACGAAGACCGTTTACGAATTCGGGAGTTTTGCCGACTTTGTCGACCCAACGGCTGATTTCCTTTCCGCCGCCGTGAACGATAATGGGCTTAAATCCTACAAGTTTCAAAAGAACGACGTCTTCGATGACTTTTTTCTGAAGTTCAATATTGGTCATTGCCGAACCGCCGTATTTTACTACGATAATTTTTCTGTTGTATTTCTGGATATAAGGAAGGGCTTCAACGAGCACCTCTGCCTTTGCAAGTATTTGTTCCATGTCTTTTTCCATAATGACCTCCCATGCCCCTTCGGGACACATGTTATTTATAAAAATCCCGCCAACGGCGGCTGTAATCCTTTTACGATCTGTAGTCTGCGTTAATTTTTACATAGTCGTATGTTAAATCGCATCCCCATGCAGTCGCTTCGGCATCGCCTTCGTGCATGTCTACAAATACTATGACTTCCTCGTCTGACATAAGCTTTGTTGCGTACTCTTCGTCAAACTCAAGCGGAACACCGAACTTGAACACCTCGAGTCTTCCGGTCTTGCTTTCGAAGAAAAGTTCAACGTCTTCCTGCTTGAAAGTTACGCCTGAATATCCCATCGCACACAAAAATCTTCCGAAATTGGCATCACATCCGTAGATGGCTGCTTTCGAAAGATTCGATCCGACTATGGCTCTTGAAAGAATTCTTGCGTCTTCTTTGCTCTTTGCGTTTACAACATGAGCAGTGAACAGTTTCGTGGCACCCTCGCCGTCCGAAGCCATTTTTCTTGCAAGGAATTTGCATACTTCGAAAAGTGCATTCTTAAATGTATTGTAATCTTCGTCTTTTTCAACGATTTTGTCATTTCCGGAAAGACCGTTCGCCATGATAAGAAGCGTGTCGTTCGTGGAAGTGTCTCCGTCAACCGTAATCATGTTAAAAGTATCTTTGATAACATCGGAAAGAGCTTCTTGAAGAAGGGTTTTCTCTATTGCAAGGTCTGTGGTCAAAAATCCGAGCATTGTACACATATTCGGATGAATCATTCCCGAACCCTTGCTCATTCCGCCGAGTGTAACCTTCGTTCCTTTTATATCAAATGAAACGGCAATTTCCTTATTTACGGTATCCGTCGTCATAATAGCCTTGCTCGCCTTGGTTCCCGCTTCAAGACTGTCATCAAGACTTGCCGCCATCTTCTCAACACCGGCAACAAGCTTATCTACCGGAAGCTGCATTCCGATAACGCCGGTAGATGCAACCGCTACGGTATCATATGGTACACCCAAAGCCTTTTCAAAAGCTTTGGCGGTTGCTTCACATGCATCATATCCTTCTTTTCCCGTGCATGCGTTTGCGATTCCCGAATTGACAACTACACCCTGCATGGGTCTTTTTGACTCGGTAATCTCTTTATCCCACATAACACAAGCAGCTTTAACCACATTGCTTGTAAAAGTTCCGGCACACTCACAGGGTACTTCGGAATAAACCATTGCCATATCCGTTCTTCCCTTATATTTAATGTTCGCCTCACAAACAGCTGCTTTATATCCTTTTGCGGCAGTAACGCCGCCTTCAATTATCTCAAAATCTTTCATTGTAATTTCCTTTCCCGAACATTACCTGTTAAATGCCGTAATGTTTGCTTCATTAAGTGTAAAGTCGTAATAATTCAAATCTTCGCGCTTGGTCCAGCCTACCTGCTTCCAAAAAGCGTTTCCGATATCGTTGGAAGTAAAAGCTATAAGGCTCACCTTGTTGATGCCTTCAGCTTTAAGACTTTCCATGCATCGGACTACCATCGCCTTTCCGATACCGTGCATTCGGACATCTTCCCGTACGCAGACATGATAAAGACATCCTCGTCGGCCGTCATGACCGCAGAGGATTGCCCCCACAACTTCATCATCTTTAATGCATACAACAGAACAGCCGGGATTTCGTCGAAGGAACTTCTCCACGCCTTCGTAAGAATCGTCGATACTTCTTATCGCGAATCCTTTAATCGAAAGCCAGAGCTTTTTGACACCCTCATAGTCTTCAATTTTCATCTCTCTAACGTTCCACTGTTCCATAATTAACCTCGAAATTACATAATAATCGAGATATTATAACATACTTTTAATCACTTCTCAATGTGAAAAGCCTTTATTCCTTTCTTTTCTTTATGTTTTTCATCACTTCCTGTGCTGTCGGTTCACAAAATCTCGCACAAGCCACAGAAAAAACAATTAATCGAAATATGGATTACAGAACCTATCTTGTTGAAAACCCGGATGTATTTATGGATGTCTTTCTTTTAACCTTGCATGTACATTTGATGCACCGTATAAGACATCGGTAACCGTAACAACACCTGGATCAACTATATAGCACACAAGATAATTATCTACTACCATACATCTCATCCCCCAGGAATGCTCCGGTTCCATTTCAAACAGCGAAAATTTCTCAGGAAAAGAATCTAATGTAAGTATAGCCTCTGCAATTCGATTATACTGTCCCATTGCATTCTCCGGTGCCAATAACTCATTTGCGATGTAATCGTATATCTTTTCCATATCTGCGAGAGCTTCGTCTGTAATTTTTTACTTCGTATTTTGTCATTAAGAATGGCTCTCCCTAAATTTTGCAAATGCATCTGCAGCATTCTGTGTTCTACCTGCCGAATAATCATCGTATCCGCACTGAAGTTTTGCATGAAACTGAGACTCAGTCATCTGCGAAGCATCTATATCCATTGGTGGCTTTGGTACTGTAACAGAAAAAGGAATGCCGCCAACCAATACCACCTGATTAAGAAACATGTCAACCGCAGTAGACATTGGAATACCAAGTCTTGTAAGAATTGTTTCTGCATCGGATTTTAATGTAGGATTCACTCTTAAGTTAAGCGTTGCTGATTTCTCCATAAATATCGCCTCCATTCAATTTAATCGTAACGACATCGTCGTTACTTGTCAATATGTTATATTACCCCATTAAGATCTATATCGTCTACATATCTTAATAGCGTAGACAATCGAATTACTATTCTTGCCGTCACATTATATCTATCATTGTCTTGTGCAATTCCAATAAGTATTACACAACTTTCTAAAGAAATCTTGCTTCTAATATTTTATTATATATTTTCAAAATAATTTACATCTTCTACAGTACCAAAGCCTTTCAAACTTGCTTTATTGTTATTTCACGTTTCTTACACTTATAATAAAAGCGAAACCCATTTTTTCGAGTTTCGCTTTGTATCGTAACACTTACTTCAAAAAAATATCAGACCGTTCGGCACCAAAAACAATATTGCCGCCACAATCAATTGCAATAAAAGAATCGCGGGCATGCCCCAGACAAAATACCGGTGTTTGGTTTTGTGCCTGAATGTATACATTCCAAGCCATGAGCCCAAAGAGCCGCCGATTGCGGCAACAAGAAAAAGCGTAGTCTCGGGGATTCGCCATTTTCTCCTTTTAGCTTTAGACTTATCGATGCCCATCAATATGAATCCTACCGCATTTACGGCAGCAAGATAAATTGCAATAACCTCCCAAATGCTTTCCATCCTAATTTCCCGCCATAAAAAAGATTGAAAATCAATTATTCTTCAATATATTGAAGAAGGAACTGAGTATCCATGCAAGCTTCGTCATATTCGTTCGAATAAGGGAAGCATGACAACAACACAATCTTATTCGAATGTGTCGAGAATGCGATTAAGCAGTACGAATAACTATCTCCGTCATCGTAATCGAGTCCCGTAACATACCAATCATCGTTCCAATAATCAATTCTGTCATCCATCCAGGGAATATACTCCGAATACTCCGGATAAGCAAACCAATAATCCAAAAATTCATCGTATGCTTCATAGTAATCGGAAGAACTGTACTCATATACCACTTCAGGGAAATAATAAGCAGCATCATCGGAATATAAAATATAATTTTTGCCGTATTCGTCTTCTCTCAAATCTCCGACTTCAAAACCTTCGGGTACGGTAAATTCAATTCCGTTTGTTTCCATAACATCTTTGCTCGGGAGATACGAATATCTCCAATCGTCCGATTCATTCAAATCAATCGAACCGTCATCAATATTCTCCATTATCGAAGAGGTATCGATTCCCATATCAGACAGATACGGTCCGACAGTTGCCATAATCGTTCCGAGAGAAAGGAATCCGATGGTTCCTCCCGCAATAAGTATAACGACTACTGCTACCGTTGCAAGAACTCTTCCAAGCAATCCTACAATCGAAAGAATCAGTCCCCACACCGATTTTCCTTTAGAGCCTTTCTTCTTTGCAAGGCAAATTATTGCAAAAATCAATCCGAGTATTCCGAAAATCATGCTGCCGAAAGGCAACAAAACAAATACTACGGACAAGATTCCCATAACCAATGCTGCGGTGCTGAGTTTAGATTTAGGTCTTTGTTCCATACTATTTCCTCCGTGAATTTCTTTCTGCGACAGCTTTGTCTAAACAAAGCCGCCGCAAAATTACATTTTTATTTCAAATCTCCTCTTGCCTGAGCCTTCATGGCGCGAACCTTTGTTGAAAGCCCGAACAAATTGATGAAGCCCTCAGCATCATGGTGATCGTAAAGATCTCCTGTTGTAAAGGAAGCAATCTTTTCATCGTAAAGTGTATAAGGTGACGTTGTACCTGCTTTGATAATGTTACCTTTGTAAAGTTTCATCTTAACTTCACCTGTAACCTGCTGCTGAGTTGACTCGAGGAATGCCTGGCACGCCTCTCTGAGAGGAGAGAACCATTTTCCTTCGTATACTATCTGAGCAAACTTATTTCCGATTTCCTGTTTCTCACGATATACGTCTCTGTCGAGGATAAGTTCCTCAAGCTGCTGATGTGCTTCGTAAAGAATTGTTCCGCCGGGTGTTTCATATACACCTCTTGACTTCATGCCTACAACACGGTTCTCAACGATATCGATGATTCCGATACCATGCTTTCCGCCAAGTGCGTTAAGGTCTCTGATAATCTGCTGAACAGACTTCTTTTCACCGTTAATAGCAACGGGAACACCCTTTTCGAATGAAAGAGATACATATTCTCCTTCATCAGGAGCCTTCTCAGGTCTTACGCCGAGTACAAGAAGGTGATCGTAGTTGGGCTCATTTGCGGGATCTTCAAGTTCAAGACCTTCATGAGAAATGTGCCACAAGTTTCTGTCTCTTGAATATGAGTTGTCTGATGAGAAAGGTAAATCGATGCCGTGTGCATGGCAGTACTCAATTTCTTCTTCTCTGGAATTCATTGTCCACTTATCGCTTCTCCAAGCCGCAATAATCTTAAGATCGGGAGCAAGTGCTTTAATTCCGAGTTCAAATCTGATCTGGTCGTTTCCTTTTCCTGTAGCACCGTGGCAAATTGCCGTAGCGCCTTCTTTTCTTGCTATCTCAACAAGTCTCTTTGCAATTGCGGGACGAGCCATCGATGTTCCGAGAAGATACTTGTTCTCATATACTGCATGAGCCCATACACAGGGAACGATGTACTCATCGCAGAATTCATCTGTGATATCTTCGATGTAAAGCTTTTCTGCTCCGGACTTCTTTGCTCTTTCTTCAAGTCCTTCAAGCTCTGCATCCTGACCGCAGTTTACACAGCAGCAAACTACTTCGTAATCAAAATTTTCCTTAAGCCAGGGAATGATAGCTGTCGTATCAAGTCCGCCGGAGTAAGCCAAAATTACTTTTTCTTTCATTATGAAAGCCTCCTTATTATTATGCCGTTCGGCAATTTATTGTTTATTTATAAACATCACACCTAATACAATACATATTTTGCAGATTTTAACAACCCATTTTTGCAAAATATATCACACTTAATGCCCAATTGTCTTATATCCTTCCGTACACGGTCGCTTTTCCTCTTAAAAATCCGGATGCTTCGTTTCTTAATTCTCCCTGCATGTATTTAGGAAGCATTCTCCACTTCCAGTTATATCCGAGAGTGGAAGGCGTATTGATTCGTGCATCCTTACCGAGTCCGAATACATCCTGAATCGGAATTATGCAAGTGTCTGCAACAGAGCCTTCCGCGCATTTTATTAAATCTCGGTTTAACTTTCTTGCATTATTTAATCCAAGATAATCTTTGACGAATTTTTGATCTTTTCTTTTAAGAGTCGAATACCACCCGAGAACAGTGTCGTTATCATGGGTTCCTGTATAAACCACGCAATTTTTATCATAATTATGCGGAAGATAATCATTGTCTTCATCCGAATCGAATGCGAACTCCAAAACCTTCATTCCGGGATAGCCGGTTTTCTTTACAAGTTTAATGACCGAAGGAGTCAAAAGTCCTAAATCTTCTGCAATTATGCGGGGTTTATTCAATTCTTTGTTTATTGTTTTGAATAAATCGTATCCCGGGCCTTTTTCCCAATGTCCGTATTCCGCGGTAAGGTCTCCGTAAGGAATATAATAATACTCATCAAATGCTCTGAAATGGTCTATTCTTATTACATCGTAAAGTTCCAGGCATTTTGAAATTCTTTTTACCCACCAGGAATACCCTGTACTCTTATGATAGTCCCATGTGTACAAAGGATTGCCCCAAAGCTGGCCCGTCTTCGAAAAATAGTCGGGAGGACATCCCGCAACCCCTTTGGGTTTCATATCTTTATCAAAAATGAACAATTCCGGATTCGCCCAAGTATCCGCCGAATCAAGTGCTACATAAATGGGAATGTCTCCTATTATCTCAATTCCTTTATCGTTTGCGTATTTTTTGAGATTTTTCCATTGTTTTAAGAAATAATACTGCAAAAATTTATAAAAACCGATTTCGGAAACAAGCTTTTCTTTTGCATTCTTAAGTGCTTGAGGTTGTCTTCTTTTAAGAGCCTCTTCCCAATCAAAGAAACTCTCACCTCTGTGATCGTCTTTTATTGCCATATAAAGAGAATAATCATCCAGCCAATATTTCTCTTTGGTCACAAAATCAATATATTCGTCCCGTGACTGCGTGTTGCTTCTTTGGTAAGCGCGCTTTAAAAGCGAATATCTCGCATAATACTGTGCCTCATAATCGACATAATTTTGTTTTTCGTCGTCGGTGAGCGCATTATACCCGTCATTCGACTCGTAGTACTCGATATAAGCCTCTGCGCACTCTTCCTTCGAAAGCCAGCCCTCATCGATAAATTCCTGCAAATCGATATAATACGGATTTCCCGCAAAAGTCGAAAACGACTGATAAGGCGAATCTCCGTATCCGGTAGGTCCCAAAGGAAGAATCTGCCAGAACTTCTGTCCCGCCTCACTAAGAAAATCCACAAAATCATATGCTTCTTTTGAAAAACATCCTATTCCGTATTCATTTGGAAGGCTGAACACAGCCGTCAAAATTCCGCTTTTTCTCATTTTTCCCCATTTTCGATTAAATAATCGATACTTTAATATCCTTCTTCGGATATAATTTCCATATGTCTTTATTATATTCGTCTATTGTTCTGTCTGACGAGAAGTATCCGGCTTTGGCAATGTTAACAAGCATCATCTTTTGCCAATTCTTTCTGTCTTCATAGTCGTCAAACATCTTATCTTTTACCTCAATGTATTCTTCAAGGTCAATAAGTGTCATAAACCAGTCTTTATTCAAAAGTTCTTTGTAGAGTCTTTCAAGATTTTCCTTATGTCCGACCTTTAACGCCTCTTTTGAAACGATAAAATCAACCGCTTCTTTGATTACTGCCGATTTCTCATAATAATCCTTCGATACGTAATCCGCTTTCGCATAATGTCCGATTACCTCATCGCTCGAAACACCGAATTCATAAATATTGTCAGCACCTACCAAATCCGCTATTTCAACATTGGCTCCATCCGCCGTACCGAGTGTTACGGCACCGTTAAGCATAAATTTCATATTACCCGTTCCCGACGCTTCCTTCGACGCAAGCGAAATCTGCTCTGAAATATCGCACGCGGGAATCAATTTCTCTGCGTAGCTGACATTATAATTTTCAACCATAACGACTTTAATGTATTCGTTCACATCAGAATCGTTATTAATAATCTCTTCAAGAACAAGAATCAAATGAATGATATCCTTGGCAATAACGTAAGCTGGAGCTGCCTTTGCACCGAAAATAAAAGTAATCGGTCTCTTAGGCTTCTTTCCGGATTTTATTTCAAGGTACTTATGGATTATATACAAAGCATTCATCTGCTGTCTCTTGTACTCATGAAGTCTCTTTGCCTGAATGTCGTAAATCGAGTCGGGATTGATTTCAATTCCCTCTTTGGCTTTTATATATCTTGCCACGTCCTCTTTCTTTTTATGCTTTATAGCGTCGATTTTTGAAAGTACTTCTTCGTTTTCCTTAAAAACAAGAAGTTTTTCAAGTTCATTCGCATCCTTTTTATAGCCTTTACCGATAAGTTCGTCCAAAAGTTCCGTCAATTCGCGATTGCAGCCCATAAGCCATCTTCTGAAGGTAATGCCGTTTGTCTTATTGTTGAACTTTTCGGGATAGATTTTATAAAAAGCATTAAGTTCAGTATTTTTCAAAATATCCGTATGAATTGCGGCAACACCGTTAATTGAAAATCCGTAATGGATATCGATATGTGCCATATGAACTTTGTTGTCTTTATCGATAATCTGAACCTTGGGATTCGTATATTTCGCACGTACTCTCTTATCAAGTTCCTTAATAATGGGAACAAGGTTCGGAACAACCTTCTCAAGATACTCGAGAGGCCATGTTTCAAGTGCTTCCGAAAGAATGGTATGATTCGTGTAAGCGCATGTTTTTGATACTATTTCTATTGCTTCTTCGATTCCTATGGCCTTTTCACTTGTCATAATTCTGATGAGTTCGGGAATAATAAGCGTCGGGTGCGTATCATTTATCTGAATTACACAGAAATCATACATATGTCTCAAATCATATTTTCTTTCCCTGAGTTCGTGAAGAATGAATTGTGCAGCATTCGAAACCATAAAGTATTGCTGATATATTCTCAAAAGGTTTCCGGCTTCATCAGAGTCGTCCGGATAAAGGAATAACGTCAAATTCTTCTCAATATCTTCTTTATCAAAATTAATGCCGTCTTTTACGATTGTTTCGTCAACACTTTCCAAATCAAACAGATGAAGTTTGTTAACTCCGTTCTCGTATCCTATTACATCAATGTCGTATAATCTGGATTTAACTTTACAGTCTTTGAACTCTACTGTAAAGGATGTGTCGGTTTTTCTGAGCCAGCTTGCTTCCTCAATCCACTCATTCTTCTGTTCGCATTGAAGATTGTCTTTGAACTCCTGCTTAAATAATCCGTAATGATAATTAATTCCTATTCCGGCTCCGGGAAGACCCATTGTAGCTATCGAATCAAGGAAACATGACGCAAGGCGTCCCAGTCCTCCGTTTCCGAGAGAAGGTTCCGGTTCAACCTCTTCTATATCGGCAATGTCCTTTCCGTTCTTTGCCAATACTTCCTTTACCTTATCGTAAATACCCAAATTGATGAGATTATTGGTCAAAAGCTTTCCAATCAAAAATTCTGCCGAAATGTAGAATATCTTCTTCTCTCCGTTTATTCTGTCGGTAACATTTGTCAGATCTTTCGTAAACATAAGAATAACATAGTATACTTCCCTGTTATCACATTCTCTGAAAGATTTGCCAAACACTTTATTTGCAATATAATCCAGTCCTTCTTCCATATTTGCTTCGAGTAACTGTTTCTGGATCATTTCCGCTTGTAATGACATAGTATTTTTGCTCCTTTTGAATACACATATTCCATTTTATTTTACACCCAGATATGCTTATAATCAATAAAACCTGCCGAAAAATCCGTGGATTTTCAGCAGGTCTTCTTTTTTTTTATTAACTTTAATCTTTTTTACTCCGTCTTCTCTTTTGATTCTTTCGGCATTGATGCATAAAACAAAGGGTGTTCGACAAGAAACGCCAACGTAAGCATCATACATCCCGGAAGCCAGCTTGCCTCCATCAATCCGTAAAGGAAGTAGAATACCATATACATAAGCGGCAGGATGTTCAGTCCGTTTGAATCACCGTTTTTAAACGATACTATGTTTCTTTTTATCGCAATGACAAATACCGCAAACATCAGCAATCCGTACGGCAGTCCAAACCAATATGTTATCTGAATCCAAAAGTTCTGTGAGTGCCATTGAGGTTCATTTTCGTCATTCACAAAATCGATTTCATAGCGTTCATGTCCAAAAAGATTCGTTACCGACAGATATGCTTTGGCCAAATTATACCTTACGGATATCGAATACGGCATCCACTCGACTTCTTCAGTTGACACTACCACCTCCAAAGCTTTGGCCTTAAGAGCAAAGGGTGAATTGTTTAAAACGCCCTCCATCATTTCGAACACTCTTCCGAGATTGTCGGACAACACCTCATCAATGTTTGCATACGGCTTCTCTTCGGCGTAATCGGAAGCATCATAATAATCTTTTGAAAGGTATCCCTCACTTCTGTCCTCATCCCAAAAATGAAGTGAATACGGGCATACTGCGGGAACATATCTTACGGCATAGTAAGTCGGGAAAAACATAATTACCGTCGCCGCCATCGATGCTGCAAAAATAAGCAACATTTTCCAAGTCTTTGTTCTTTTTTTGATGACGAATACAAAAAACAGTATTGTTTGAAGCGCTTCTATCATCCACACCGTCCTGCAGCCCGTCATAAAGGACAGGCAAAGAAGAACGGATGCAACAATTCCATAAAATACGACCCGGAATTTTTTCTTTTTCATCAAAAGCATGTTGATTTTCACCAACGTCAGCGTAAATATTATCGCCAGATAACTTGCAAAACCGTTTGCGTTAGAATAATAACCCGTATATCTCGTAACAAGAATCGGTCTGAACGGAAGAAGTGCAATTCCGAGTACAACAAACGACCAAACAGAGCCGGTTATCAGTCCGTCCCACAATTCATACCATTCTTCCTTTGAATATTTTGTCGAGTAAAACAGAATAAACATTCCGAAGAACCACAAAGGCCAAATCACATCCGACTTTCCGATAAGAACCCAAAGCGAAGCAATTCCCCAAAGAATAACAAGAATATCAAGTTTTTTATTGCCGTTTTCTTTGCGCTCTTTCAGATATTCTTCAAGACGTTTTGCTCCGACAATCATTATCCACCAGATATTCACAATCGCCAGAACCGTCTGCCACACAACCGTCGGTATCAGCCACGCACTGAATACTTTTACCGTCAAAACGCATGCAGCAAACATCGCAATCGTAATTGCCAGCGATGTTGCATCCAAATATTGTTTTATTTTGCCTTTGGCCAAAATGCACGCAAAAATCACAAGCCCGGTAAGCGCCGTTGCAATCGAATAAATATCGGGATTCAGGTCGTTTCTCGCAAAATCTATCAGATTAAGCGATACTCCGAGCGCAATAAACAATGCCTTTTTTCCAATCTTTTTCATACCGTCTCCAGATAAAGATCTATTTATCAAAAATCATACTTATAATTTTGCCAGTCAGTCAAATATACTTCATTATCGGAACATTTCGTAACAAGTCCTTCTTTTTCGAGTTCCAACGTGAGTCTTTCCGTTTCTTCCGTTCCGAAAGCGGCTCCCAGCTGATAATTTGTTGAAATATCAAAAGAAACACGTTCCGTTTCTTTCTTTTGTTTTTCAATCATGCCCCATAAAATACGTTCTTTTCTGTAATAATCAAATACAGAATCATGAGGCGTATCTATTCCGTTTGCCTTACAGAATTCGTCCAAAAGCTGATACTGCGCCCTCGCTTCCGTCTGGCCCCAGCTTCCGATTACGGTATTGTAATCATGCACGGGAACATACATTGAATTCACAAATTCTTCCACCTTCTTTGTCGAAGTACCTTCCGAAATCATCTCTTCCGCTTTTTGAAGATTAATTCTGAATTCGGAGTATTCCTTAATCTGAACAACATGAGGAAGTATAAGCGAAAGCATCTCCGAGGAAGACATCGGAATCGGCGCCGTATTGTTCTTCAAATCGGCAGCAATCATTTCTTCAAGCCTTGTTACGGCCGCATCTGCCCTATCATACAAATCTTTTGCAGGATAATCGTCGCTTAAAAGGATATATTCATCATACTCGTTTTTGAATTCTTCAAAACTCTCACCCGACCGCGCATCGCTTATCAAGGAAAGGACCTCGGTTAAATCATCTGCATATTCGCTTCCGACTATCGCTTCCGCAGATTCATGAAGAAGCGTTTGGCTGTCGATATTCGGGTCCTGCAATAGATGTCCCGAAGCATACAAAGAGAAAAAATTCGCTATATGATACGAATCCATCTCACTCCAATACGTCGGTTTCATCACATCGTCATATTCCTTTGTCGCAAGATAACTTTTTGCAATGATGTCAGTATTGACATTCATTTCCGCAAGCTGGTCGATTTCCATTTCCGTAAGATTCCACGACCATACTCCGAGTTTTTTGCCTTCATTTAATGCATAATGTCTGAATTGTTCAACATTGTTTCTGTCATCATCAGTACGAACAACTCCGGAATAAACGGTATATTCGCAGTCCAGATTACCTGCCATTTCTTCAAAAGAAATCTGATACGTATAGCAATTGATTCCAAAATCGATATCCGGATTGACCGCCATGCATTTTTCTTTGAACATATTCGCAAAATATCCGATATCGGTGCATGTATCGAGTTTGCCCGGATCGTTGAAATGCATAATCACTCTGTCGGAGCAGTCCGCGAGTTCTGCATATATCGAATAATACTTGTCAAAAGTATCTACCGCTTCCGGGCAATCGAAAGCATACGGACTTTTTTCATAGTCGTAATAAACTACGCTGTCGTCAACCCAGCCATAGCCCTCGAATTCCGCGCCCCATACCCAAAGCGTGAACTTCATATCCAGCGAATGGGCGGCATCCGCCATAAACCGTAACCTGTCATGAACAAACTCATAACCGCCGTACTGAGACCATGCAGAGCACATATCGGTAACCTGAATTCCCGTATATCCGCAGTATTTCATCAACTTAACGTAATCGTAAAGCATATCGTCCGAATATGACAAAAGTTCGCTTTTCAGTGATACGTTTCCGTCCGAATATATACCTCTTGCTTCATCGGTTTTCCAAAGGCAAATAATAGGTTCACGCTCTTCAATCCAAGCGCCTTCTTTGTTTGCGAAAACATTTGCGGGAATATTGATATATTCCGCATTATCCAAAATATGTTCGCGTTCCTCGCCCGAAAAAGCAAAGCCGAGATATGTGTTCGCAAAAACATTCATCAGCTTTTCGCAATCGGAATAGTTTCTGCCTTTTATTTCTATATTGCCGTCTGTAATCGTTATTCCTCTGTTGTTTTTGTCAATCGAAAGACGAATGTATCCGTCTTTCTGTTTCACCGGTTTTACTTTAAGCTTTGCTTCAGAAACCGTTGCAATTTTGTCCTTAAGCTCGATTGCGAGACTTCTCAACCCGAAACCGTATGAAATAACGTACCCGTCGATAGGCTTATCCTCTACTTTGACTTCTTTAGTCAACACCTTTGGCGCAAAAGCGGTATTTCCCGAAATATCGCTTTTTGTATGCAGATTAAACACAAAAATTCTCGCAAACAGAAGACACGCGGCAATAATAATTACCCAAGCCGCCGCTTTCAGTGCGATTCTTTTATTTTTCTTCATCGTTCTCTCCGTGCAATTCTCTCATTCGAATGAGATTTTCTTCAATAGTCCTTGTTTTTTTGAATTTTTTAGGATTATTCTCCATAAAAACGTTCAATTCATTGATTGTCTGTTCATACATGTCAGGGCGTTTTGCTTTGGTTCTCTCCAAAGCTTCTTTGGTCCTCCATTTGGCAATTTCCTTATGATTTCCACTCAAAAGAACATCCGGAACTTTCTTTCCCATCCATTCCTCAGGCCTCGTATATTGAGGATATTCCAAAAGACCTTCGGAAAAACTTTCGTCTTCCGCCGACTCATCGCTTCCAAGCACTCCGGGAATCAATCTGGAAATACAATCTATCATAACCATAGCGGGAAGTTCCCCTCCCGTAAGAACAAAGTCTCCGAGGGATACCTCATCCGTCACTATTTCTTCTATGACTCTTTCATCGATTCCTTCGTAATGTCCGCAAAGAAAAATAAGTTCTTCTTCTTTGGCCAGTTCCTTCGCATAATTCTGATCGAATTTTCTTCCCTGAGGAGTCATAAATAAAACCCTGGGGGATTTTCCGTCAGTTTGTGAAACCGCCTTATATGCATCAAAAACAGGCTGTGCCTGCATGAGCATTCCGGCACCGCCTCCGTATGGGTAATCGTCAACTTTCTTGTGACGATCGAGCGTGTAATCTCTAATATCCGTGGCATGAATAGATATCACGCCGCTTTCGATTGCACGCTTAAGTATGCTTGTATTCAATCCCGACATGACCATCTCGGGAAACAACGTTAAAATTTCGAATTTCACATCCGCCTCTTTACGCTAACCGACTAAGCCTTCCAGCAAATGAACGGTCATTATTTCTTCTTCCAAATCAATGTCAAGAATGCAATCCTCTATTGCAGGAATAAGGATTTCGCTGCCGTCTTCGGTCGTTACCTGATATACGTCATTGGCATTCGGAAGAAACATTACATCCGTCAGTTCTCCCAATTCTGTTCCGTCATCCGTTACTACCTTAAGTCCGAGGAGATCTGCGACAAAATACTCATCCTCCTCCAAATCTACGGCGTGTTCCCTGTCAACATAGATGTCTTTGCCTTTATACTGCTCAATTTCATTAATGTCCGAAAATTCTTTGAATTTGACTATTACATATTGTTTGAAATATTTGACGTTTGCAATGTGTAATGTCAACAATTCCTTGCCGGTATCGAGAAACACCTCATCCAAATCATCATATCTTGAGGGATCGTCCGTTGTCGGAAATACTTTAACCTCGCCTTTAATTCCGTGAGTCGAAGTTATCGCTCCGACTTGGAGATATTTGTCAGAATCAATCTTCATTCTTTTTCACCTTTTTCTTCTTGAAAACAACACTTCTGAACAAAATGACATTCAACACCAGGAAATACAAAACAAGTATTCCAAGCGTAATATATGTGCTTATTTCGGTTTTGGGGCAAAATGCAGCCACAATCATCATCGGAAATCCCAAAAGAATTGCAGGGAAATTCTGATAAACAATATTTTCCGATGCCGGCGTTTCGAACTGCGGATCAATTTCTCTAAGAAGGATGACACCCGTTGAAGCCGTACCCGTAAGCATTCCGTACATAACCATAAATTCCTCATGCTGATAGTCGGGGAAAAGTTTGAAGGAAACAAATTTAACATACAGGAATGTCACCAATACTCCCACAACCGACAAAATAAGAATTATCAACCAATAATCTTTTATCAAATCTATCTGAATCGCACCGATTCCCGCAACAATCATAATATCGAACGCAAATCCGGCTATTCTGTTCAAAAGGAAATTATTAACGTAATCTCTTCTCATAAGTTTCCACTTACGAAGAAGATCCAAAACATATTTGACAATAACCGCAGACAATGCGCCGAAAAGGAAATTGAAGCCGTAAATCGTAGTGACAAGTCCTTCCCCTACCACTTTGCTCAGTCCGAACATGATTCCGTATGTCATCGCATAGCATACGGCAATAAGTGCTATCTGAAGGGTAATTTTATCAATGGAATCAACCATCGGTACCTCGCCCTCATCTTCAACTACCTCGTTATTGAGTTCCGAAAGCTGTTGTCTTACAGTAATATCGCCTTTTTTCTTATGATAATTAAGATAAACGACACCACCGATACTGGCAGCCAAAAATCCCATTGCAGCAATCGTAAGTCCGAAAGATTTGCCACCAATGAATCCGTAAGTATTCTCATAAATTGAGCCGTAATTGAGTGCCTGTCCGGTACCCTGTCCGAATCCGAAGCAGAGAATAATGCCGCCCGCTTTAAGAAGTTTGGGTATAAAAATTGAGCCGACAATCGTAACCAAAAGTCCGAAAAATGCCTGTACAAGATATGTGCTTACCGTCAAAATACCGGTATTGACTATTTCTCCGACTCTTCCGGCAGTCTTGTCTTTTTTCTTGGATTTTCTCAAAGTCATTGCTATAAAACCTATTGCAAGACAGTGATACGTCAAAATCTCCAAAATTTCCACGCCGGTAAGCGAACTTCCTTCGTTAAACGCAGGAAGATTAAAGAGATATTCACCCGTAATAATTTTTACAACGCTTGAAATCACCAAAAGAACAATTCCGCCGATTACCGAAACGGGAATAAGCGATTTCTTAAGAGGCGGAATAAACCTCTTTAACGTATTTCCGATAAGAAGTCCACCCATTATAATCGCTATAAATACAACCATTGACCATACCGACGAATCGGCAAAAGACATTCCGCTTGACATTAAACCTCCTTGTACCGATCCATCAAAAGAACGTACAGATAGCCCGGTATCTTACATTTATCGTTTCTTATTTCATAATATTTTTTATCTTTTGTATAAAGAAGAATATTTCCATGGAAAAAAATATCATATCCTCTTATATTTTCGAGAGGTATTACGGTATTTCCTATTGAAAGGGACTTATTTGTAAGAACGAGTTCACCTTCGTCCGCAATAACATCATCATGGCCCTTGATTATTTCTTTAAGTACCTGATTGGGATGCGATACAAGTTTCTCTTCGCCGTCTATATCCGGAAGGCTTGCTATATATTCTTTCTGCCAAGAATCCCATTCCGTCAATTTAGAGAAGCTGAATCCCTCTCCTTCCAAAAGCCCATATTCGTTATACGTACCGTTCATTCCGCAATCACAGAAGAAACTTGATTTTTTCGAATGAATGCTCGCGAGTTTTTTGCATTTCGGACATGCGACGAGTTCATATTCTATGCCTTCGGCAGCTTTTTTGCTCTTATAAGCAATCTTTCGAGTCTCATTATATTCATATGCGTCTTCGAAAATATCTCTGTTTACCGCATCATTAACCTCTTTTGCAGACATTGAAGCAATTTCTTCGGGTTTGTACACACGAATCGCCTCACCTGTCATTTCGCCTCTTCGTATATCCGACGCCCACCTCGGTGATGTCAAAAAACCGCCGTGAAGTTTATACGTTACAACCGTTGCGCCGAGTTTTTTGAGTACAGCGCCCGTCGAATCGACTATTTTATTCGATATGCCGTTCGAAGAGCGGAGTCCTTCCGCAAAAATGCACACATTGTGACCCGCTTTAAGATGATTTTTCATTTCAACAACGGTGCTCAATCCGACTGTCGCCTTCTCTCTGACAATCGGTTTAAAAAGAAGGTTTACAACCTTTCCTCCAATGCCGCCTCTTACAACATGTTCGCTTGCAACGTAATACATGTGCTTGTCTACACTGTCGCCGACCCATATCATATCCAGATTCGTGACATGATTGCATATCAGTACAAAAGGCTCGTCCGGCGCATTAAATCGCCCTTTTCTTTTAAAGTTAAATCTAAATTTAACAAACGGCGCAATGAATATCTTAAGAAATCTTGCAAAACCCCTGTCAAACAAATATCTGTCCATCAATCCCCCGTATTTTTATTTCATGGCCGACTTAATATCGTCCTTCATATCAATCACTGCCTGTCTCGAAGCATCAGCAAAGTTCTTTTCGCCAAACGAAGCATATTTTTCATTCTGATATGCCGCAATTATTCCTCTGGAAGAATTGATGATTGCGCCAAGTCCGTCTTTGTTAAAGAAGTGAACCAAATCGGCACCTTTTCCGCCTTGTGCTCCATAGCCGGGAACAAGAATATATGTATTGGGCATCTTTTCTCTGAGAATTTTGCCCTGTTCAGGATATGTTGCGCCGACAACCGCACCGACATTTGAGTAATCATTTTCCATGGATGCAGCGCCCCATTCGTTGACAATTTTGTCGGCTACCTGCTCATACAAAGGCTTGCCTTCCATTAATTTATCCTGGAATTCTCCCGAGCTTGGATTTGATGTCTTTACAAGCACGAATATACCCTTATCACACTCGTTGCAAACATCAACAAAAGGCTTCACGCCATCTGTTCCGAGGTACGGATTGACCGTGGCCATATCCTCGTCAAAAGGAGCATATGTCTTGCTTCCCACCTGAATTTTTCCAAGGTGAGCGATTGCATAAGATGCCGACGTTGAACCTATATCGCCTCTTTTGACATCTCCTATAACAATAAGCCCTTTAGATTTACAATAATCAACCGTTCTTTTAAATACCGAAAGTCCTTCGATTCCAAACTGCTCATACATGGCAATCTGCGGTTTAACTGCGGGAATCAAATCATATGTTGCATCTATTATTCCTTTATTAAAAAGCCAAATCGCTTCAGCTGCTCCTTCCAAAGTCTCGCCGTATTTTTCAAATGCTTCCTTCTTTATGTATTCGGGAATAAATTTCATGTTCGGGTCAAGACCCACAACAATGGGTGCATCCGTTTTCACAATATTGTTAATCAGTTTCTGTATCATTTCGATGTCCTTTCAAGTTTATTTTACCTACATAATTTTGTCATATTTCTGTCTTTTAGTCAACGAAAGAAGCAAGAATGAACAATATGTATATAAACAATAAAACCCCTTACGTTGCCCGTCTTATGAAAAGCAGGCGAAAACGCAAGGGGTTAAACTATTAACTATGCCAATACACCGTTCTGTTCGTCAACATATTTCTTGATTTCCGACGCGCGTACATATTTCTTAATGCTGTCCCCATTGTCAACTACAAGAGTAGGTGCCATCTGAACGCCATACTTTCTCGCCAAATCGGGCTGCTCGAGAGCATCAATCAATTTGTACGGTGTGCTGCCGAGGTATTCTTTGGCTATCGCGCAGTTAGGGCATGTCTTCGTCGTAAACAAAAGTACGTTGACATCCTTCTTGGGTGCGATATTAAAGCTTTCGATAACCTGCTCCTCTGCCTTTGCTTCAAAACTTTCCGAATTTGAAACCGTCTCCGATTTGTTGTAAGAATCCGACTTTGCAAGAGATGCATTGATATCGTACTCTTTTCTGTTCTCAAATTCCTGAAGCTTACCGTCGTTCCAGTTCTGTACAGGTCTGTAATAACCTGTTATACGGCTGTAAACCTCTGTCTTCGAGCCGCAATCCGGGCATGTATACTGCTCGCCGGCAAGATATCCGTGATTCTTGCAAATCGAATATGTGGGCGACATCGTATAGTAAGGAAGCTTATAATTCTCGGCAATTGTTCTTACAAGTTTAGCCGCAGCCTTCCAGTCGGGAAGTTTCTCTCCAAGGAATGCATGGAATACGGTTCCCGAAGTATATAACGTCTGAAGTTCATCCTGAATATCCAAAGCATCGAAAATATCATCCGTAAAATCTACAGGTAAATGCGATGAGTTTGTATAGTAAGGAGTATCTCCTTCTTTTCCTGCCGTCTTGATATCGGGGAACTGCTTGCGGTCATGTTTTGCAAGACGGTACGAAGTCGATTCTGCAGGTGTAGCTTCAAGGTTATAAAGATCTCCGTAGAGTTCCTGATAATCGGAAAGACGATTTCTCATATAATTAAGAACATCTTTTGTGAATTCCTGAGTATCTTTGTTTGTCATATCGTTTCCGAGCCATTTTGCATTAAGTCCGACTTCATTCATTCCGATAAGACCGATTGTCGAGAAGTGGTTATCAAAGTTTCCGAGATACCTCTTAGTATAAGGATAAAGGCCTTCTTCGAGAAGTTTGGAAATAACGCCTCTCTTAATTTTCAAAGATCTGGCAGAAATATCCATAACCTTATCAAGTCTCTTATAGAAATCTTCTGCATCGGCTGCCATATATGCAATTCTCGGCATGTTAATCGTAACAACGCCTACGGAACCTGTTGATTCGCCTGAGCCGAAAAATCCACCGGTTTTCTTTCTGAGTTCACGAAGATCGAGTCTCAAACGGCAGCACATGGAACGAACGTCTGAAGGCTTCATATCCGAGTTGATATAGTTTGAGAAATACGGAGTACCGTACTTGGATGTCATATCGAAAAGAAGCTTGTTGTTCAAACTTTCCGACCAGTCAAAATCTTCCGTTATGGAATATGTGGGAATGGGATACTGGAATCCTCTTCCGTTTGCATCACCTTCAATCATCGTCTCGAGGAATGCACGGTTAATCATATCCATTTCTTCTTTACATTCACCGTATGTGAAGTCAAGTTCCTTGCCGCCAACGAGAGCCTTCTCATTTGCAAGGTCTGCGGGAACCGTCCAGTCAAGCGTAATATTTGTAAAAGGAGCCTGCGTACCCCATCTTGAAGGTGTATTTACACCGTAAATGAAAGATTCTATGCACTTTTTAACTTCATCATAATTAAGATTGTCAACCTTTACAAAAGGTGCAAGATATGTATCAAATGAGGAAAATGCCTGAGCGCCTGCCCATTCATTCTGCATAATTCCAAGGAAGTTAACCATCTGGTTGCAAAGAACCGAAAGATGAGCTGCGGGAGCAGATGTGATTTTGCCTGTGATTCCGCCGAGTCCTTCCTTAATAAGCTGCTTCAACGACCAGCCTGCACAATAACCGGTAAGCATCGACAAATCATGAATATGAATATCACAATTTCTGTGAGCCTCTGCTATTTCCTGATCGTATATTTCGGAAAGCCAGTAATTTGCCGTTACAGCTCCCGAGTTTGAAAGGATAAGACCACCTACAGAATATGTTACCGTAGAATTCTCTTTAACTCTCCAGTCTTCGACCTTAACATATGAATTGACAACATCTTTATAGTCGAGAATAGTTGATTTCATGTTACGCATTTTCTCGCGCTGCTTACGATAAAGGATAAAAGCTTTTGCAGCCTCGGCATATCCCGCCTGCTCCAATGTCTTCTCTACCGAATCCTGAATGTCTTCGACATGAACATAGCCTTCCTTTATTTTAGCCTGAAAATCAGCTGTTACGCGAAGAGCCAACAAATCAACGATATCATCGCTGTACTGAACGTTTGTAGCATCAAACGCTTTCTTAATCGCATCATTTATCTTCACAAGATTAAATTCTGTTTTCTCTCCGTCTCTCTTAATAACTCCGAACATTTACCTCTCCTCCAACACTATTTCTTTGACTTTGCGCCGATTGAAATTATTGTAACATTACCAATATCCCGTGTCAACGAAAAAACACAACATATTTGGATTGTTTTTTTGTGCAAATACTACATATAGTGTAAATGTCTTGTTTACATAAAATCACATAATAAAAAGGCATCTTCCCTATTTTTAGGGAAAATGCCTTGTTTTTTGGTTTACATATTTATCTTGTTGACAAAAACAGATATTCACGCGTCATGTTTTCATCTGAAGGATAATCTACAAGATATTGTGCTGCAAGTTCGCTTGCCTTCGAATAATCCCCAAGATATTCGTATATCACAACTCTGTTAAACAACAGCTCCTGTCTGCATTCGCTTTTGTCGAATTCAAGTCCGTTGACAACCGCTTCCAAAGCCTCATCATATCTTTCTTCTTTCATTAAAGCTACAGCAAGCTGATTGTATACTCCTGCATCCGGATTTTTTTCGACATGGTTCATATAGATATTAATCGCATATGAAGTTTCATTCAATTCCTCATAGCAATGGCCAAGAAGCAAAAGAAGTTCGGGACTTTTATCACCGTCGCTTCTGGCATCTTCGAGATACTTTTTGGCCGTCGGGTAATTACCGAGGCAATAATTGATATATCCTTTATCATAATTCGACATATATTTGTCGTACTCGCTCAGTGCCGCATTCAGATAATCTACACCGTATTGTTCATATCCTGCTTCCTTTAAAAGCGCATATACGTCAATATAAAGTGAGTAATTCTTTTTGTCCAACGAAAGAGCCGTATCAAAGTCGGCACATGCCGAATCCGCATCCTGCATATAGAGATATTCCGTAGCTCTTTGGATATAAGCATCCGTTTCCTTAGGTCTTAATACAAGAATCGCATCATATCGCTCTTTGGCTTCCTGATACTTCGAAAGCTTATGATAACAAACGCCAAGGTAATAATTGATATCAAAATCAATATCGGACGGAGTGGAACCCGATTCGTGAAGCGCATTGGTAAACGCTTCTATGGCTCCTTCGTAGTCATTCTTGTTCATAAGACAGATTCCGAGTCCTCTGTATGATAGAGTCAACTCTTCTTTCGCGTCGATTGCCGAACGAAAACTCTCTTCTGCTGACGATATTTCCATATTATTTAATTGTTCATATCCCGCAGACGTATAAATCGAATCGTCTTTTTTCGAGCAGCCGATTGCCATAAAAGCAATCAAAACCGTTGTCGCGGCGAAAAGCCAATGTTTCATATAATTTTTCCTAATCGATTACCGCATTATCCGTAACCAAAGACATAACGTTTTCAAATGTCAACTGTTCAATATAATCTTCGCTGTCTTCCAAATTATTGAGAAGGAAGTAGTATTCAACAGTAATTCCCTGATTCTTGGCCCTTTTCTCTATCTCTTCTTCGTATGAATCATCCGTATAGCCAATGCCTTCTTTCTGAGCTATGGCTTCGATAACAACCCTCTGCTTGAGGTAATTATCAGCAAGTTCTTCTACACTGAGTCCGTAAACGTTCGAAACATATTCTTCAACGCTCATGCCGGACAATCCGCTTTGAAATTCATATTTATCGATAATTTTTTGAATTTGGTCTTCCATGTATTCATCAGGCAAAGCATTGACTGTCGAATTGTCTGTAACCTGCGTCAAAAGAGCATACTGAGCATTCTGTTCAGCCTGAGTTTGGCGTGTACTTTCCAAACCGTTTCTTATATATTGTTCTAGTTGTTCGACATTTGAATACATGGTATTGCTCATTTTGCCGATCATATCATCCGTCAGTTTGTCGGGGAAAATGGCATTAACCTTAATAAGAAGCACCGCATCTTTACCTGCAAGTTCTTCAGAAGCATAATCCTTATCAAACGACATCTTGATTTTTTTGCTTTCTCCGGGAAGCATTCCCACAACGCCTTCTTCAACCTCCGAAAGTATCTCACCTTCACCGACTACGAACACTTCTCCCTCGTTATCTTCCGACAAAACCGCAATATCATCTACGTAGCATCTCAAATCGCAAAGGATTTTGTCTCCTTTTTCGACCGGTCTGTCCTTAACTCCCAATTCATCGATATAATTTTCAACAATAATATCGATATTCTCGCGGACTTCCTCATCCGTAACCGTAACTTTTTCCTTTGTTGCTGTAAGCCCCTTATATTCTCCGAGCGTAACATATTCACTCATGTTAAGACTTCTGAGACTTAACCCTCTGTCCTTCGTTTCTTCTTTTTGGCATCCGAATGAGGCCAATATGCATACTGCCGTCAATAAAACGGCAACACTTCTTTTTTTCATTTCAGATATATCCTTTCTATTTACCGGTTATTTGAAGAGCCAAAAGAATCGCAAAAAGCAAAATTCCTATTATTATCATAACAATGCTGCCCTTTTTCCCGGTTTTTCTGACCTTTATTTTGATAACAAACGCAAAAGCAACAAGCAAAAGCACTATTATATATGCGACTCCGAAAGCTTCCGCCAAAATTCCTTTTGCGCAAAAAAGAGCCGGAACGATAAGCGCTATCGTCGTTACGGGAAGTCCTTCGAAATGCTTTCTCTTCTCCGTAGTCTCCTGCTGTCTGATTTCTTCCGTAACATTATAATACGCAAGTCTGATTATTGCCGCCAAAACATACAATACTCCGACTATCATCGCAGGTATCCTAAGGCTTTCCGTATCTCTGCAGAGAGAATATCCGAGCATTGCCGGAAAAGCACCGAAGCAGATTACATCCGCCAATGAATCAAGCTGAATTCCGAATTTCTTTTCAGCATCGGTTCTGTTCTTCTTTGTTCTCGCAACCATTCCGTCAAACATGTCGCAAAGTCCCGATAAAAGAAGACATCCCATGGCTCCTATGAATATACCGTGCGACGCAAGGAATATTCCTACCACGGAAGAAGCGACGGATAAATATGTCAATATAACTGTATAGTCCCAATATCCTACCATTGTTTCACCTTCAAAAGACTTTTATTCTAAGCAAGCGTTTTCAGTCAACACTCCATGATATTCTACCTCATCCGAGTACTCTTTTCAAGTCTCAAAAAAGAATCGGAACTCCCGATATTCTCGGGAGTTCCGTGACAATTTTATAATAAATACATTTAGGCTTATCATAAAAATAACCCAATATTTATTATCGATTTATTGTGCAAATCTCTTTGCTTATTAATGATGGAAAAGTCTCATCTTTGTGAAGCACATTACCATATCATACTTGTCTGCGCATTCGATTACGAGATCGTCTCTTACCGATCCGCCGGGTTCTGCAATGTACTTAACGCCGCTCTTTTTAGCTCTCTCAATATTATCCGAGAAGGGGAAGAATGCATCTGAGCCCAAAGCAACGTCAGTCATCTGATCAAGCCATGCTCTCTTCTCTTCCTTTGTGAAGATTTCAGGTTTAACCTTGAAAATCTTTTGCCAGTTGCCCTCTGCAAGGCAATCAAGTTCATCTCCGATATAGTTGTCGATTGCATTGTCTCTGTCGGCACGTCCGAGACCGTCTACAAACTGAAGTTCAAGTACCTTCGGGCACTGACGAAGCATCCAGTTGTCTGCCTTTGAACCTGCAAGACGTGTACAATGAACTCTTGACTGCTGTCCCGCACCGATACCGATTGCCTGTCCGCCCTTTGCAAAGCATACCGAGTTAGACTGTGTATACTTAAGGGTAATAAGAGAAATAATAAGGTCAATCTTTGCAAGATCGGGAAGTTCCTTATTCTTTGTAACGATTTCGGAAAGAAGGTCGTTGTCAATCTTGAATTCGTTTCTGCCCTGCTCGAATGTAATTCCGAATACATCCTTATGCTCGATGGGTTCGGGCTTGTAATCGGGATCTATCTGAATAATATTGTAATTTCCGCCCTTTTTAGCCTTAAGAATTTCAAGTGCTTCGGGCTCATATCCGGGAGCGATAACGCCGTCGGATACTTCTCTCTTAATAATCTTGGCAGTTGAAACGTCGCAAACATCCGAAAGAGAAATGAAATCGCCGAAAGATGACATTCTGTCTGCACCTCTTGCTCTTGCATAAGCACATGCAAGGGGTGAAAGTTCGCCGAGATCGTCTACCCAGTAAATCTTTGCAAGAACATCCGAAAGGGGAAGTCCTACAGCTGCACCTGCGGGTGAAACATGTTTAAAAGATGTTGCTGCGGGAAGACCTGTTGCCTGCTTAAGTTCTTTTACAAGCTGCCATCCGTTGAAAGCATCCATGAAGTTTATGTATCCGGGCTTTCCGTTAAGCACCGTAATGGGAAGCTCACGTCCATCGTTTACAAAAATTTTGCTGGGTTTCTGGTTGGGGTTACAACCGTATTTAAGTTCCAATTCTTTCATAACTGACTCCTTATTTATTCTTATTGAAAATTCTTGTCTGTGTCTCGCCTGTTGCGATATCGATGTAACGAACAAAAAGCGAAACCTTATTCTCTTCGTTTAAATTTGTCCAAACGGAATTTGCGAAATCATCAATGTTTCCGGAAATTCCTACCCAAGTGGGTTCGCCTTCGAAACTGGGAAGAGGATTTGTGTTTTCTTTGTATGTGTGAATGAAATGACCCTCGCCTGCAAAAGGATTCTCATATGCGAACGTAAATCTGTTGTGTGCGCCTTCACGTCCGTTGTTGCTCTTAAGAATTGACAATGCATAATTGTATTTGCCGTTTTCAACATGCATAATTCCGGAAATTCTCGGTGTAAGGTTGGGAGCGTCGGGCTCATACTCGCGTGAGCGAAGTGACTGTTCAAAAGTCATCTGCTTATCCATTCCCTCGTAAATCGTATCGGTCTGATCTCCGTTTGTAACGATTGTCTTATTGCCAAGAACACGAACGGGAGCATAAATGATAAGGCTGGGATCTTCAAGTTTTGACTCATCAAATGCCTTCGTTCTGATTCCGTCTCCGTCCTCAACAAATACTCTGTTACGGCTGTTTGTGCTTCTTCCCATGATGAAATACGCCGTTACGGCATACTTTCCGTCATCGCTCTTTCCGATAACGATACCTCTTCCGGGATAAGCGTTGTTCTGTAAAATTTCCTGCAAGCTTTTCTTTTCCATGTTGTCATCTCCTTTATAAATTAATAAAAAACGCCCGGACAAAAGCCACTGCTTTGCCCAGACGGTCGACACATATTCTCTCGCGCTCCCTGTGGTGAACTCCACATTATCCGTCAGTCACGCGACAATGTTATATTATCATTCGTTTCAATTTGTTGTCAAGAAATCAAACACGATTTATTCTCTGTTTTTCCGTATTTTTTAACATTTCTTTTTACAAAACGCATTTCTTTTTTATGCATTGAGTTTGCCGAACATTTCATCATGCGCTTTGAGATATTCTTCATTGAAAACCGCATCCCCGCCCTGGTGCAACGAAGAAATATATGTATGTGCAAGGCTCGCCGTCTCAGGATTGACTCTCGCCACAATCGCAACGCCGACGTTCGAGCAGATGTCGGCAATTCTCTCCATGTTCGAAAGAACATCAAGAAAAACAATGCCTGTC
This sequence comes from Lachnospiraceae bacterium, assembly GCA_045628965.1. Classification (GTDB taxonomy): domain Bacteria; phylum Bacillota; class Clostridia; order Lachnospirales; family Lachnospiraceae; genus UBA3766. The sequence continues at coordinate 38,911 of JAZQQI010000031.1, forward strand.
TGAACCGAGCATTTACCTTCGCGAAGTCTCTCGAGATGATTGTCGTGGAGCATGTTTATCAAATCGTCCATAACCTCTTCCAAAGGCTCAATGTGTCTTGCCGCTTCGACGTCTCTTTTTTCAAAAGCGACGGTGGTATATCCCATGATTTTTTCAATCAATTCAAGCGCAACTTCGAGTTCTTTCAAAGCTTCGGTCGAAAGTTTATTGTCTCCTTCCGCAAGTTCCCTTGCATCTTCTGCAATGTTGACCGCATGATCGCCCAGTCTTTCGAACTCTTTTACAACTTTATGATATTCCGTAAGTATTCTGACATGAAGGTCTTCCTTTACATGCGGCGACAAATCGATAAGATACGTATCGACGCAGTCAGTAAGTCTGTCGATGTTTTCCTCTTCTTCATTGATGGCATCAAACTCGTCTTCCTTAAAATCGGCAAGAAGTCCGAACGCGGTTCTTATATTGCTTTCAGATGCCGAAAGCATCGCCTTAAGACAATCAAAGCATCCGTTAAAAGCAATGGCGGGCGTATTGAAGAACACCGGGTTTAACGCCGCAATCTTTTCGTCGTATTTTCCTGCCGGCTCCTCTTCGTCTTTTATAATAATTCTGCTGGCCTTTCCGTACAATTTGACGAACGGCAAAAGAATTATCGAGCATCCCAGGTTGAAAACTGTATTCGTGTTGGCAATCATACCGGAATCCATTTTGGCATCCCACAATTCATCCAAAAAACCAAATTGCTTGATTACCATCACGACGACAAGAACAAGAACGGTTTCGCTTAAATTAAAGAGAATATTGACAATTCCGACTCTTTTCTGATCGTTTTTTGCGCCTATGGAGCATACTATCGCGGTTGTTACGCAATCTCCGAGATAAATTCCCACAAGCATAACGTATACAACCTTAAAAGGAATATCTCCGGCCTTGGAAAATGCCTGCAAAATACCGATTGTCGCCGAAGAACTCTGCAATATGAACGCAACTCCGGCACCGGTAATATAACCGAGAATCGGAGCATCTCCGAGTTTCATAAAAAGACTGTCGATAATTCCGCTTTCCTTAAGCGTATCCACAGCAGCCGTCATGTTCATAAGTCCGGTAAAAAGAATACCGAAGCCCACGGCAATGTTACCGTAATTGTCCGATTTTTTGAAATTTAAAAACATTATGAGAATTATACCCAAAACAAGCGCCAGAGGAGCAAGCGTCGAGGGTTGAAAAAGCTGAAGAAAAGCTGCCGAATCCTCACCGATATCGAGAAGTCTGATAATCTGACCGGTAACGGTCGTTCCTACATTCGCACCTATAATGATTCCGAGCGATGCATCGAGAGAAATAACGCCTGCGGCAACAAGTCCGGACGTAATCACTATGGTAGCGGTCGACGATTGAATAACAGCAGTAACAAAAACTCCGAGGATAAAAGCTTTTATCGGATTGTCCGTAACCTTACTCATTATTACTTTTAACGTTCCCGACTGGCCTTCTTTCAGGTTATTGCCCATTAGACGCATTCCGTAAAGGAAAAGCGCAAGGCCTCCTAGAATCTTTATTCCGCTGAATAAATAATCGATAAACATGTTTAAAATCCTCTGCAAATCTCACTAATTATTCAGTCTACTATATTTTGTCGCGAAATAAAAGCAATTTTTCGAACACATTCATTATTTCCATTTCATAGACACGGCAAACCACAGATGTTATAATAACTTTCGGTATTGAAATCAACACACGGTAAGGATATTGCAAATGAAATTCTTCAGAATTTTTCTTATCATCGCGACCATCCTGACACTCGGCTTCATTTGGGGACATTCCATGGTTCCGCAAGAAGGTTCGAGTGCCGAAAGCGGGCTTGTAAAAGATATGCTTGACGACTTTTTGAGTTTCGGCTCGGACAATTCATTCGACATTTCCGAAAAACTCGTCAGAAAAGCCGCTCATTTTATCGAATACGCTTTTCTCGGTTTGGAACTGTCGCTCTTTTTTCTTACCGGAAGCTACGGAGCAAAAGCCTTGGCAGTGCCTTTTCGAATTTACATTCAAACGGGCGTATTTTGTCTGTGCACGGCTCTTATCGACGAAACAATCCAAATTTTCAGCGGAAGATACCCGTCGCTTTTTGACGTGTCCCTCGATTTTTTAGGCTCGTCGGTTGCCATTTGGATTGTGATTTTGATTTTTACTTTAGCGAAACATAAGCGTTCGTCAAATGTCGTTTCCGAAGGCACAAATGACTTTTGACAAGCAACAAATATATATAAGAAAGCGAGACAATATGAAAAAAGCATTAATTACAGGCGTTACAGGTCAAGACGGTTCATACCTTTCGGAATTTCTTCTCGAAAAAGGATACGATGTTCACGGAGTCATCAGACGTTCTTCCGTTGATTTCAGAGAGCGCATCGCGCATCTTGAGGACAATCCTCATTTTCATCTTCATTTCGGAGATTTATGTGATTCGATTTCTCTTGTAAAAGTCATAAATGACGTTAAACCCGATGAAATATATAACCTCGCGGCTCAAAGCCACGTTCAGGTTTCTTTTGACGTTCCCGAATTCACGGCAGACATTGACGCAACCGGCGTTCTTCGTGTTCTTGAAGCAGTAAGAATATGCGGTCTTGCCGATACCTGTCGTATTTATCAGGCTTCGACAAGTGAGCTTTACGGTCGCGTCGAAGAAGTACCGCAGAATGAAAAAACACCTTTTCACCCTTACTCTCCTTACGCTGTTGCCAAGCAGTACGGTTTTTGGATTGTAAAAGAATATCGTGAAGCTTACAACATGTTCTGTTGCTCGGGAATACTTTTTAACCATGAATCGGAAAGACGCGGCGAAACATTCGTCACCAGAAAAATCACTCTTGCCGCAGCAAGAATCGCTCAGGGCAAGCAGGATAAATTGTACCTTGGAAACCTCGACTCTCTCAGAGACTGGGGATACGCAAAGGACTATGTCGAATGCATGTGGCTCATTCTTCAAAACGAGACTCCGGACGACTTCGTAATCGCAACCGGAGTACAGCACTCCGTCAGAGAATTCGCAACACTTGCTTTTCATCATGCCGGAATCGAAGTCGAATGGCAAGGCGAAGGAATTAACGAAAAAGGAATCAACAAGGCAACAGGCGACGTTATCGTCGAAGTCAGCCCCGATTTTTACAGACCGACAGACGTTGTCAACCTTTGGGGCGACCCTACCAAAGCCAAGACGGAACTTGGTTGGAACCCGACAAAAACAAGTTTTGAAGAACTTGTAGAACTTATGGTTAAACACGATATGGAAAAAGTTGCGGTTGAACGCGCCGAAGAAAACATACGAACAAATCTTGAAGAATATCTCGAGAAAGGTGTTATCAAATAATGATGGAAAAAGAAGCAAAAATATATGTAGCCGGGCACCGTGGAATGGTAGGTTCGGCAATCGTTCGCGAATTAAACAGACAGGGGTATACAAATATTGTTACCAGAACTCATTCCGAACTCGATCTTTGCAGACAGACCGATGTGGAAGAATTCTTTGCAAAAGAAAAACCGGAATACGTTTTCCTGGCAGCCGCAAAAGTCGGCGGAATCGTCGCCAACAGCGAAGCCCTCGCAGATTTCATGTATTACAATATGACTCTCGAGATGAATGTCATTCACTCAGCTTTCGAAAATGGCTGCAAAAAACTTGAATTCCTTGGTTCTTCATGCATTTACCCCAGAATGGCACCGCAGCCTATGCCCGAAAGTTGTCTTTTAACATCCGAACTTGAAAAAACAAACGAAGCTTACGCTTTGGCCAAAATAAGCGGTCTTAAATATTGCGAATTTTTAAATAAACAGTACGGTACCGATTACATTTCCGTAATGCCGACAAATCTTTACGGTCCGAATGACAATTATCATCCCACACACTCGCATGTTTTGCCCGCGCTTATACGTCGTTTTCATGAAGCAAAGGAAGCAAATCTTCCCTCGGTTACATGTTGGGGAGACGGTTCTCCTCTTCGCGAGTTTCTTTATGTTGACGACCTTGCAAACCTTTGCGTCTTCCTTATGAACAACTACAGCGGAAACGAAACCGTCAATGCCGGAACCGGCAAGGAACTTACCATAAAAGAATTAACAGAACTTGTTGCCAAAGTTATCGGTTACAAAGGCGAAATTCTTTGGGATACGACAAAGCCGAACGGAACGCCGAGAAAGCTTCTTGACGTGTCGAAGGCAACAGCTCTCGGATGGACCTACAAAACGGAGCTTGAAGAGGGAATCAAACTTTCCTACGAGGATTTTTTAAACAATCCGATGAGAGCCGAAAGGTAAAATCGCAAACAGTCGCTAATTTTCACTTAATTGCAGAACAAAAAAATGCGTTTTTCAAAAACGCATTTTTTATTTATTCCTTTGCAAAATCGATACAAAGGGACACTCCTTGGTACAGAGGGACACTCCGCGTTACATTAGAACCGTCCCCGAAGTATCATTTCTTTGCGTTGTCGGGCATAATCCGCCGTTGCTGCCTCTACGCCTTCGAGCCTGTATTTTATACCCAAAGTTTCATACTTTTTCACCCCGAGAATGTGGTACGGAAGTACATCGAGTGCTTCGACATTCGAAAGGCTACCGAGGAAACGTCCGTAATCCTTCAGTTCTTCTTCGTCATCGGTAACGCCCGGAACACAGACGAATCTGACCCACATGGGCTTGCCGATTTCGGACAGATATCTTGCGAAATCAATAATATTGTCGTTATAATGCCCCGTCAACTCTTTATGACCGTCTCGGTCAATCCTTTTAATATCAAGCATTACCAAATCCGTAACCTTAAGTAATGCTTCCCATTTGCCGATGTTTCCTCTGTCAAACATGATTCCCGAAGTATCAAGGCACGTATGCACACCGTTTTCGTGAAACTTCTCAAACAGTTCAGTCAAAAATTCAATTTGAAACGTGGGTTCTCCGCCTGTTGCGGTAACTCCGCCTTTTTGATAAAATTCTTTGTTTCTGTAATATTTTTCCCAGAGTTCCTCTACGCTCATTTCCGTACCGCCGTTTACATCCCACGTATCTGGATTATGGCAATAGGCGCATCGCATCGGGCAACCCTGGAAAAAAATAACAAATCTCACTCCCGGCCCGTCTACCGCTCCGAAAGTCTCTATGGAATGAATTCGTCCGCTCATTTTTATACCTTTTAAAAATGCCTCCGGGTTACCGGAGGCATACTTAAACTTTTACATTGATTCGTGGAAAGTTCTCGAAATTACGTCAAGCTGCTGTTCCTTTGAAAGTTTGATGAAATTAACCGCATAACCTGAAACACGAATTGTAAGCTGCGGATATTTTTCGGGATTCTCCATCGCATCGATGAGAGTTTCTCTGTTAAGCACGTTGACGTTGAGATGATGTCCGCCCTTCTGTGCATATCCGTCGATAAGCGATATCAGGTTCTCTATCTGGCTCTCGCTTGCATCGCCGGGCACATATATTTTATCAACATGCTCGTCGATTTCCGAGAAGGTAGCGTCTGTTTTGCCAAGTGCCGAAGGAATTATCGAGAATGTATTTGAAATTCCGTCCTGTGCATCCTTATAGGGAAGTTTGGCAACGGAAGCAAGCGAAGCAACCGCACCTGATGTATCTCTTCCGTACATGGGATTTGCACCGGGTGCAAAAGGAGCGCCCTTAGGACGTCCGTCGGGAGTCGCTCCGGTATTCTTTCCGTATACGACATTAGAGGTAATCGTAAGTACCGACGTCGTGGGAAGGGAATTTCTGTACGTCTGATGCGAACGAACCATATTCATGAACATTGTAACGATTTCCTTGGCAATCGAATCGACTCTGTCATCATCGTTTCCGTACTTGGGATAATCGCCTGTAATCTTAAAATCAACAATAATATCATCATCGTCACGGATGGGTTCAACTTTGGCATACTTAATTGCCGAAAGAGAGTCGGTAACAACGGAAAGTCCTGCGATACCCGTTGCGAAGAATCTTGTGACGTCTCTGTCGTGAAGTGCCATCTGAGCACGCTCATAGTTATATTTATCATGCATGTAGTGAATGATGTTAAGTGTATTTACATAGATGCCGGCAAGCCACTCCATCATGAATGTGAAGCTGTCCATTACCGTATCGTAATCAAGCACATCTCCCTGATAACGGCGGAGTGCGATAGGGCCAACCTGCTTCTTTGTAATTTCATCGACGCCTCCGTTCAGTGAATAAAGAAGACACTTTGCAAGGTTTGCTCTTGCTCCGAAGAACTGCATTTCCTTACCGATACGCATGGAGGATACACAACATGCAATAGCATAATCATCACCTCTTGTTACACGCATCAAATCATCGTTCTCGTACTGGATAGCCGATGTCTTTATAGAAATCTTTGCACAATATTTCTTAAAAGTCTCGGGAAGTCTTGTGGACCAAAGAATCGTAAGGTTGGGTTCCGGAGCGGGTCCTAAGTTCTCCAATGTATGAAGATATCTGTAGGACATCTTTGTAACCATGTGACGACCGTCAATTCCGACACCGCCTATGGATTCCGTTGCCCATACGGGATCGCCGGAGAACAAATCGTTATATTTCGGAGTTCTTGCAAACTTTACGATACGAAGTTTCATAATGAAATGGTCTACCATCTCCTGGATTTGTCTCTCGGAGAAAGTACCGTTTGCAAGGTCTCTCGATGCATAAATATCAAGGAATGTGGTATTACGTCCGACACTCATTGCAGCACCGTTTTGTTCCTTGATTGCCGAAAGATAACCGAAATAAATTGCCTGCATCGCTTCCTGAACATTAGTTGCCGGACGGGATATATCGCAACCGTAGCTTTCGGCAAGTTTTTTCATGAGTTCAAGAGCCCTTACCTGTTCCGTAAGTTCCTCTCTCGTTCTTATTACTTCATCGGTCATAACCTTGCCGCAGGTATGTTTCTGACGAAGCTTATCTTCTATAAGAATATCTATTCCGTAAAGCGCTATACGACGATAATCGCCTATGATTCTTCCTCTGCCGTAAGCATCGGGAAGTCCTGTGATAATATGTGATGATCTGCAGTCACGCATTTCCGTTGTATATGCGTCAAAGCATCCCGCATTGTGTGTCTTTCTGTAATATGTAAAGAAATCCTTTATCTCGGGGTCAACTTCATATCCGTGATCGGAGCATGCCTGCTCTGCCATTCTTATTCCGCCGAAAGGATGCATCGGTCTCTTAAAAGGCTCGTCCGTCTGAAGTCCGACAATTTTTTCTTTCTCTTTATCAAGATATCCCGGTTCATGCGAATTAATCATCGATACGATTCTCGTATCCATATCGACAACACCGCCCGATTCACGTTCTTTCTTCGATAACTCAAGCACCTGGTCCCATAAAGCAAGCGTATTCTTTGTAGGTCCCTCAAGAAAGCTCTCGTCCCCGTCATAAGGAACATAGTTTTCAAGAATAAAGTCTCTGACATTAATCTCTGTCTGCCATTTGTTTCCCTTAAAATCTCTCCACTGCGGAATCATATCTCTCCTCCAAAAAAACGATACTTTATATTGTCGCCCCGTGTCATACCTATACATTATAGAAACGCATTGTCAAATAAGTCAATACACTAAGCCATGATATTTATTTAACAAAAGAAAACACAAAACGCGGATATGATTTTTTCATATCCGCGCCATTTTTTATCTGTAAAGTTCAAGCAAATAGATTAAAGGTGAATTCCAATAAATTGTTATTTCGTTTACAGAATATGCAGAATCGTTGTCAACGTAGCACATTCCGCCGGTATAATCCGCAAGAACAGTAGCCGCATAAGGATCGGACGGAGCCGAATTCGGTCCTCCGACAAGCATACCTGTCATTGCCTTTCCTTCAGCTTCCGAAGGTCTGTGATGAACATGTTCCGGAGACAATGTTCCATATCCCGTCACATAGCAATAACCCTTAGGGTTAACTCCGAAGAGGTAATCAAGCTGATATCTTGCATACTCATTATAAACCTCTTCCCCTGTCATTTCATAAGCCATTCTGAAGAGCATTCCTGTATTTCCGATTGACATGTTACTTCCCCAAGGATAATTTCTCAATGCAGACGCATACGGATCTTCTTTTGACTTTTCAAGTGATTTGTCTGCCAGTTCAATTATCGTTGTTTTAAATGACTCCAAAACTTCGGCATCCTTGTCGCAATCGGCCTTGACATATTCGTACATTGCGTATGTTCCAACATCCGCCCATCCGAGGCCTGTCTTCAACATTGAAGTGTTTAATTCTTTAACTTTATCAGCGTATTCTGCATTTCCCGTAGCGAGGAAAAGTTCTACCGCAGCATAAATTCCTTCATCTTTATTCTGTGTATCCGGATATTCGCCTGTATCGATACCTTCCGGATTTACAAATCCTTCTCTGCTGTCAAACTGATGAGCAAAGAAATACGTGTATGCATTCTTTGCAGCCGCAAGACATTTGTCTGCAAAAGCAGCATCATATTCTCTGTATATAATCGAAGCCTTAGCCATAACAGCCGCAAAATCGCCAGTTGCCGTCACAGAAGCAGGACATACTATAAGTTCTTCCGTTTCTTCATCCGGTCTTACAGTATTTTCCGGGAATACCGCGCAAGTAACTTTATGATATACGCCACCTTCGGAATTCTGCATCTTAAGCATAAACTCAAGTTCGTATCTTGCTTCATCAAGAATATCGGGAACACCGTTTCCGCTTTCGGGGATATCGTAATCGTCTCCTCTTGCTTTATCGCTTTCTTCATAAGCAAGAAACAAATCTGACACCGTCTTTGCTCCGGCAACTATATATCTTCCGTAATCTCCTGCATCATGCCATCCGCCCGATACATCGATAAACTCATCCGTTCCGTAAATTCTCGCTTCTGTGTTATGGCACACACCGTGAGCATAATTGCCTGCCAAATCGGGAGTCGTTTCACATCCGCATCTTTGAAGATAAAGCATTCTCACAGCATCTTTTGTTACATCATCGTAAATAGCATCATCTATTACAAAATGATATGAATCCAAAGCACCTTCAACGATAATGTAATACTCTCCCGGTTCTTGGAATTCTGTGAAATCACCTATATATGCCGTTCCGTCATTGCTTGGCGATTCTATTCCTCCCGACGTAAATTGACCTGTATATACAGCTTCCTCATTCGAAGCCTTCAAAACCCTGAATTCCGACACGGGAACCTGTGAAGTGATAACAACTCTCTTCAAATCATCGGTTTTATAACCGATTTGATTAACTTTAATCATAATAGGATCGGGAAGCGGCTCAACAGCCTGCGCGTTGCTTGCATCAACAAGCACAAGCTTGAAGTTGTCAAAATATACCTTATGCGGTCCCGGATTATCAGTCATCGTATCGTAACGTCCGAGGTTAAAGCAAAATCTCGGTGCGGGATCCGTTGCCTCTTCCATTGTAAATGTAGCCGTAATGGTCTTTGTCTCGGGTCCGATTGTATCCACCTGTTCGTAATAATCATGATAATCGCCTCCGTTAATTTGGAAGCGCCACTTCATGTCTCTTTCAGCTTCACTTCTTACATCGAAAGAAACTTCATACACACCACCCATATTCAATGTATAATTGTCTCTGAAACACTGAACGGAATATTCAAGACTTCCGACCGACGAAATGTCACAAACCATCTCTCCGTTCTCATAAAAAATCGAAAATATTCCACCGTTGGCATAATTTCCCCAAACGGGAGTATCGCCTTCTTCAAAGCAGTCGTCAATTACAACCTTTCCGTCGTAAAGAGCATCGTCGTCTTCCTCTTCTTCCGTGTCCAAAACTTCGTTTTCGTCGTCGACAATCGGGTCTGTTTCTCCCGGATTTCCGTTATTTTCGGGAACATTTGTAATTCCGCCGTTGCCCTGACATGCAGTCAGTGAAAAAACAAATATACCCGCCAGCAAAGCGGAACACAGTCTTTTGATTTTCATACTTAACCTCCTGATTCATTAATGATACGTCAACCTAAAAATCGGTTGCCTCTTTCCCTCGAATACATTATATTTTAATGTTTGCACGTTTTAAATACTTTCATACAAATTTCACAATATTGTTATAAAAACGCGTGCAATTTTATAACTTTTTACCATGATTTTCATCTTTACGCCCTGATATCCAAAAATTCCGATTTGCCTAAAATTTGCGTTGTCGATGAATTTGCGGGAATAAAAATGCACTGTCCTTTTTTAAACAACATTTCTTCTCCCTCAAACGTGATTTTTCCTTTTCCTTCAGTACAAAGGAGAATTCTCGGACTCAAATCGTCTGCGGTTACCAAAACTCCGTTTTCGTTTTCAGAATTCGTAAGCATTCTGTACACTTCAAAATATTTGCACCTTGCCAAAAATTCCGAAGCGCTTCCTTTTTGATATTTAAGCACTCTCAAAGGTTGTACCGGTCTTTCGGAGCATTCGTAATCAAGCACTTCCAAAGCCTTCGTAACGTGAAGCGCCCGCTTTTGACCTTTTGAGTCAATCCTGTCGTAATCATACAATCTGTACGTCAGATTCGAGCTTTCCTGAATTTCTGCAATCACGCACCCTTTTTGAATGGCATGAACCGTTCCCGGTTCAACAAAAAATACATCACCTTTTTCAACTTTTACTTTTCTGAGGTAATTCTTTATCGTTTTGTCCGCCAATGCTTTTTCAATCAGTTTTTGACTGCAATCATTGCTGAAGCCGAATACTATCGATGCTTCCTTCGACGCTTCAAGAACGTACCACATTTCCGTCTTGCCGCGCTGTCCGTTTTCGTTTACGGCCGCATACTCGTCCGATGGATGAACCTGAACCGACAAATCCTCTTTGGCATCTATCAGTTTTACCAGTATCGGAAGTTCCTTTTCTTTCGAAAGGCGCTTGCCAAGGTACTCGGGATGTTCCAAAAGAACCGATTTTAATGTTTTTCCCTTATGTTCGCCGCTTGAAACCAGGCTTAATCCGTCAGGATGAACGCTTGCCTCCCAACTTTCCGCAAGAGGAGTCGTTTCCGTTATTTTATTGTATTCTTCCTTTAATCTGCTGCCACCCCAAAGATAATCCTTATAGGAGGGCTCCAGAAAAAACGGTTTATTCATCAAGAAACTCCTTTGCCAGTCTTTCAGCGCCTCTTCCGTCAATCAGAGAATATGCTTTTTGCGCCATCATTGTTCGTTTTTCCTTGTCCGAATAAAGAGTACGAAGCATTTCGGCGACTTTCGGATAAAAATCCTTTTCATCTCTGACATCGCCGGCATACATGAATATACCCTCTTTTCCGAATTTTTCACCGCCCGGAAGCTGATTGTCTGCAAACGCAAAATTGATTGTCGGCACGCCGCAGGCACACAATTCGTACTGAGTGCTTCCCGCTGCTGAAAGGGCCATATCGGACAAATCAATAATTCCTTTCATGTCTTTGACGTTTTCATGCACCTCAAGCCACGATACATTTTGCGAAAACTCTTTTAACTCAGCGATGTCAGGCTCCATGTTACTTAATACGAACCTGAATTTTAAATTGTTTTTCAATTCTTCCGTTTCGTCGATAGTTTTTACAAATGCCTTCGCCATGCAAAAAGGATCCGAACCTCCTACGGACACAAGCACATATTCGGCCTTTTCCTTTTGTTCTTTTATCTTTCCTTCAGCAAATTCTTTTCGAAGAGGCGCATACTTCGGTCCGAGAATCAGTCGCGGAAGATTATTCCCTTTATACAGCGACTCGTAATCTTCTTTACTTGCATAAATGTTGTAATTTATCAAAACGTCAACGTCATACGGAAACGAATAAACATCATCAAAATATGCCGTCTTTACTATTTTTTTCAATTCCTTAAAATATTCGTCGGTTGCAAAATAAGTATCGACAATAAGCCAATCCGCATTCTCGTTCAAAAGAACCTCTTTAAGTTTCGGTATCTCTCCTTCGGTATCCGAATAATCCGTTTGAAGTATTTGGCATTCAAAACCGCGTTCGGCAATTTTATTCGAAAAAGAATCATCCGAAACAACAAATATGCACTCACAACCATTTTTCTTAAGTGCATCAGCAAGAGACATGCATCTCATGGCATGACCGATTCCAATATTCTTATTTGCATCCGCCCTGAAAATGAATTTCATTGCAATCCCTTTTCCTTTAAAAGTTTATACTTGATTTCGGCAAGTTCCCAATCGGTTTCGTTGTCAATATCCTGAACCTCAAGTTCCGATACAATCATCGGGAGAATTTTGCCTTTCATAAGATTCTTTGTTTCTTCGAATCGCTCGATTCTCGCAAAATAGAATTGTCCGACGTCATGATAATGTTTTTCCAAATCCTGAGAACGTGAATTCAGATATTCGGGGAAAACAGGCTCCAAAAATCCGTCAGATATATGCATTGCCCTTTGCGGAGGGTACGAGAAATCCACCACCGGTATCAACGTATCCGCATCGCTTTTTCCAAACAAACCTGCTGCCTCTTCAAGTCTCTTTGCCGTAATAAAAGGGGCCGTCGGATATATGCAGCATAACGCATCGAATTCTTCCCCTCTTTTTTTGTATTCGGATATAACCTCCAAAAGGACGTCCGATGTGGTCGCATAATCGTTTGACGTATCCTCACTCCTTCTAAAGGGAACCTTTGCACCGTATCTTTCGGCAATTTCCACTATTTCATCGTCATCCGTCGATACCATCACGGTATCAAAACACTTTGAATCAATTGCCGCTTCGATGGAGTAAGCCAAAATCGGTTTGCCGCAAAATTCTTTTATATTTTTTCTCGGTATTCTTTTACTGCCGCCTCTTGCGGTGATAATTGCAATGCTTTTCATTTTTAACCTTCTTCAAATTTAACTTTATCGTCTGCGCTTATTTCATTACCGATTTGAATCTCCATAAGAACAAGCTTCGTATCGGCATAAACCGTATGCTTGCAGCCGGCACACATGGTCACCACATCTCCGACTTTTATATTCTGTTCCATGCCGTCAACAAGCGTTCTGCCTTTTCCTTCCGTCACAACCCATACTTCATCGCGACGGTTATGCATGTGATAATTCATGGAATGTCCCGGATTCAAAGTAACCTTAACCGTCATGGATTTATCCGTAACATCGATAACGCGGTATTCGCCCCAGGATTTCTCGGCAAACATGATTTGCTGCTCAAATTTGTCAACATAAGGCTTAATGTAAGAGCTTTGTTCCTTGTCCGAAACAAGAATTCCTTCCGCCGAAGCCGAAATAACAACATCCTTAAGGCCCATCGCCAACACGGGAACATCCATTTCGTTGACAATATGAACATTCTCGCAATTATCGTTCATGACGCCCTTTCCGATTATTTTATCATCCATCGCTTCCGAAAGAGTATTCCATGTTCCGATATCCTTCCAGCTTCCGTTAAATCTCATAACCTGAATATTCGGTTCTTTTTCGACCACGGCATAATCAAAAGAAATTTTTGTAAGTGTTTCGTATTTCGTATACAAATCGTAATAATCGGTAAAATCGATAAGCTCGTGGGCTCTTTTTAAAACATATTCCAGTTTATACGCAAAAATGCCGCCGTTCCACAAAGCGCCTTCTTTAATGTATTCCTCTGCAACCGTAACTGTGGGTTTTTCTTTAAAGGTCTTCACGAAAGAAGTATCATTTTTGTCTTTCGGAATAATATATCCGTATTTCTCAGAAGGATACGTAGGTTCTATTCCCATCAAAACGAGATTGGCTTCGCCCTTTTCGGCCTGTTCCCAGAGTTTTTTGACCGCTTCGAAATAATCATCTTCAACAAAAGGGTCCACCGGGCATACGACAACCGACTCATTCGGCGAAATCTTCTTAACATCGGTAAGATATGCGCTTGAAAGCGCAATTGCCGGAAATGTATCTCTTCTGCAGGGTTCAACGGAAATCGCAGCCTCTTCGCCGATTTGATTTTTTATGGACGAAACCTGTGTTTGCGACGTTGCAATTGTAATATTGGCCGATGCATCCGCTTTTTTTATCTGGTGATAAACCCTTTGAAGCATGGATTCATAGCTGCCTTCTTCGCTTCGAAACATTTTGATGAATTGTTTGGACCTCACATCGTTCGACAAAGGCCACAGACGTTTTCCCGAACCTCCGGACAAAAGAATTATATTCATATCGTTTTCCTTTCAGATTATCGTTTTATGAAAGAAAAGCGCTCAAAAACGAGCGCTTATTATTATTATTTCATTTTTGCAATACGTTCTCTGATTTCTTCCACACTCAGCCACTCTGTATTGTTTCCGGAAGAATACGAAAATCCCTCTTCGACTTTCTTTCCTGTGGGATTTGCTTTCTTTCTGTTCTGCCATACCATCTGAGGATAGATTATGTAATGCTTGTCATACTCGTAGCAATTCATCGAATCTTCTACGGTAATCATTATTTCATGAAGTTTTTCACCTTCTCTTATTCCGACCTCGGGTTTTACGCAACCGGGAAGCATCGCTTCCGCAAGATCTGTAATCTTAAATGACGGTATCTTTGAAATAAACGTCTCTCCGCCCTTTGCCTCTTCAAGTGCCTTGATTACGAGCTGAACACCTTCATCAAGACTTATCCAGAATCTCGTCATTCTGTAATCCGTAATAGGAAGTTCTTTTCCGCCTTTTTGGATAATGTCATCAAAGAATGGAATTACCGAGCCGCGGCTTCCGGCAACATTTCCGTATCTTACGATTGAAAAACTTAAATCGTTTTCGCCGGTGTATGCATTTGCCGCGATGAACAATTTATCAGATACGAGTTTGGTTCCGCCATAAAGATTGACCGGATTTACAGCCTTGTCGGTCGACAATGCAACAACTTTCTTTACTCCGCAGTCAAGGGAAGCTTCGATAACGTTCTGTGCTCCATGAATGTTGGTTTTGATTGCTTCATTAGGATTGTATTCGCACGCGGGAACCTGCTTCATGGCTGCTGCATGAATAACATAATCCACACCGTTAAAAGCTCTTTTCATTCTTTCAATATCTCTGACATCACCGATAAAAAAACGAAGCTTATCTTTGTATTCTTTGAAATCGTTTGCCATATTGAACTGCTTGAACTCATCTCTTGAATAGATAATTATTTTTTTCGGATCGTAATGAGTAAGCACATATTTTGTAAAAGCCTTTCCGAATGAACCGGTGCCTCCGGTAATCAGTATTGTTTTTCCGTTTAACATTTTTCCTTCCTGTTCGATGTTTTACATCACCTTTCTTTATTTTGTGTAAAATTCAGTTACTTTTTTAACGGCACGAATTGTATCGTCCACATCCGAATCGCTCATTTTCGGATAAAGAGGAATGCTCATTATACCTTTATATATTTCTTCTGCATTCGGACACAAGCCTTTTTCGTATCCCAGTTTCCGATAATACGGGAACAGGTATACCGGAACATAATGTATCTGGCATTGTACGTTTTCCGCGCTCATGGCATCGAAAAATTCTCTTCTTGTGCATGTCAGTTTGTCCAAATCAAGTCTTATAATGTAAAGATGTCTGCATGTATCCGACTCGGGAATCTCTTTTTGTACTATGATTCCGTCAAGTCCGTCAAAAGCTTCGTTATATTTTGCTACTATTTCTTTTCGTCTTTGGGCAAATTTGTCAAGCTTTTTCATCTGGCTCGACAAAAGCGCTGCCTGAAAATCCGTCAGCCTGTAATTATATCCAAGAGAGATTTCTTCATAATACCAAGGACCTTCGTGAGGAGCATCTTCCATCATTTCCTCATCATGTGTGATACCGTGTGTATGCGCCAAAACAAGTTTTTTGTAAAGCTCTTCGTCATTGGTCGTTATTGCTCCGCCCTCGCCGCACGTAACAGTTTTGACGGGATGAAAGCTGAAGGTCGTCATATCTGCAAGAGAACCGACTTTTTTGCCTTCATACTTTGTTCCTATTGCATGTGCTGCATCTTCTATAAAAACAAGTCCGTGCTTATCGCAAATTTCTCTGATTCTCTTATGTTCCACAGCCTGGCCGGTAAAATCCACCGCTACGACAGCTTTTGTTCTCTCCGTAATATGTGCTTCGATGCTGTCAGGGTCGATATTGTATGTTAAGGGATTTACATCGGCAAAAACCGGTTTGGCACCAACGTAAAGTGCGCAATTCGCACTCGCCGCAAATGTAAGGGGAGTCGTGATTACTTCGTCGCCTTCCTTCAGACCTGCAGCAATGCAGGCACAATGAAGTGCCGCCGTACCGTTTGATACTGCCACGGCATATTTTGCCCCTGTGTAATCGGTTAAATCTTTCTCAAGCTTCGTTACATTGGGTCCGCAAGTTACATAATCGCTTCTTAAGACTTCCGTAACCGCTTCGATATCGTCTTCGTCAATCCACTGCTTTCCATAAAAAATTTTGTTTTTTCTTACGGGTTCGCCTCCGAATATTGCAAGTTTTTCCATAAAATGCCTCTTATGCCTCACCGTCCGAACGATATGTCGGAACGATTTCTTTTATAAGACTTCTGATGTCTTCATTTTCGTTATTGGCCTTATCAATAAGCCTCTCGACTTTCTCCTCGAAAGCCTCGGAATCGAACTCTATCTGCTGTCCGATAAAAATCATCTTATTCGCTGTCTGTTTGAGTCCTTCTTCATTCATAAGAAGTTCCTCATACATCTTTTCGCCCGGTCGAAGTCCCGTAAACTTAATCTCTATATCTTCACCGGGTCTGTATCCCGAAAGTTTGATAAGATTGGTCGCAAGATCCACTATCTTAATGGGCTTTCCCATGTCAAGGACAAAAATCTCTCCGCCTTTCGCATATGTTCCCGCCTGAAGTACCAAAGACACCGCTTCCGGAATCGTCATAAAATATCTTATTATGTCGGGGTGCGTAACGGTAACCGGTCCTCCTTCTTCTATCTGCTTTTTGAAAAGAGGAATAACCGATCCGTTGCTTCCAAGCACGTTTCCGAATCTTACGGCCACAAAATTCGTATCCGACTTTTCATTCATATACTGAATTACCATTTCGCAGATTCTCTTCGATGCTCCCATGACATTTGCGGGATTAACGGCTTTATCAGTCGAAATAAGCACAAACTTTTTGACATTGTTCTCAGCTGCTGCCCTTGCTGTTTTGTACGTTCCCATGACATTATTCTTTATTGCCTCGTTCGGATTCTCTTCCATCAAAGGAACATGCTTATGCGCAGCCGCATGATAAACTATCTCCGGCTTATAATCTTCAAATATTTTGTTGATTCTCTTACTGTTTCTTACGGACGCAATGAGAACAACAAGATTTAACTTGGGGAATTTTCGAAGAAGTTCCTGTTGAATGTCATACGCATTGTTCTCATATATATCGACTATAATAAGCTGCTTCGGATTATGCGACGCCACCTGTCTGCATATTTCGGAGCCTATTGAACCGCCGCCTCCGGTAACAAGTATTACCTTACCCGATACGTAATCAAGCACTTCCTTCGTATTGATTTCAATGGGATCCCTTCCGAGAAGGTCTTCGATTTCAACTTCACGAAGTGTTGAAACAGACACTTCGCACTTTATAAGCTGATACATTCCGGGCAATGTCAATAGTTTGCAGCCGGTTTCCTTGCATATTTCAAGAATTTCTTTTTTCGTTTGCGGATTTGCCGAAGGAATCGCAAAAATAATTTCATCGATTCCGAATTTATCGACAGACTCGAGAATTTTGTCCCTTCCGCCTACTATGGGAACGCCTCTCAATCGCTTTCCGTGACATCCTTTATGATCGTCTATTACACATTTTGCGCAAAGGTTCAAATACGCACTCGCTTCAATTTCACGAAGTATCATGTTGCCCGCAGCGCCGGCACCGATAATCATGACGTTCATGCCTGTTTTTTTATTAAAAATAGCCATTCTTTTATTGGCGACAACCCTCAAGAATCTGTAGCCGAATCTTACTCCGCCGGTAAGTGCTGTAAGGAAAAACCAATAAAACACGAAATAACTTTTAGGCATGTGATTCTTGGTTACAATACAGTAAATTGTTTGAACCGCGGCAGAACAGGTTGTTGCAAAAATAACGTTTACAAGTTCATTTGCGCTTGCATATCTCCAAACACTCGTATAAAGGTGCCACAGAAAATAAATAAGAAGCGTCAGAAGAATAATCGGTAAAACAATTCTTTCATACGCCCTTAAAAATCTGATGTCAGCTTGCAAAAGTTCAAAGCTGAAGTCGTATCTTATAAACAACGCTCCGAAAGATGCGACAATTACGCTCATCGCATCCATAAGTATTAATGCTATAATTCTGGTGGCGGGAATCTTTGTAAATCCCACTCTTTCCTCAGAATTTCCTTTCATTGAAAACAATCCTCTTTATTCCTGTTAATTTCGATTAGTCTTTGCCCGGAATCAGTCCTCCAAGTCAAGTGCCTCATAAAAAATTTTTTCGTCATCAAGTCTGAGGCAGGCAAGCTGACTCGATTTATTTCTGAGCGCAAGTCCGCAATCGATATTGATGATATGATAATCTCCGAGGAAGTTCGGTTCGTCGTATACGAGCCCTTTGCCTTCCGCGTCTACATGATCAAGTCTTTGTGTAAATATATGCCCCGATACATATGTATACTTTTTATTCGGGAACACTTTATCCTTCATCTTTTTTGCAAGTTCGGGATCGTATATATTCTGCCAAACCGCCTGAAAAGTATCTTTGTATATTAATTCATTGTACTTGACTTCATCGTCAAACTTCTTGGAAACCACATATGCATGCGACAAATAATACGTTCTGTCTCCGAATTTTTCTTTTTTGGCCACTACGGCATTATCGAGATATATGAGTATTTCCGCTTTTTTCTTAGCAGAACACTTTTTGAAATCTTCATATGTCTTTTTACCGCCGTTACAATCATCAAGCCACAAATCGATATCTTCGGTATCTTCTCTTCCGTCATTCTCGCAGTCATCGACATTTCTCAGGCCTTCCATCATCAAAAGTTCATGGTTGCCAAGGAACATCGTCGCGTTTTCCATTCTCATTACCGTTTTCAGAAGTTTGATTCCGTCAGGTCCTCTGTCTATTAAATCTCCGAGTATATACAACTTGTCATCACCGCGAAAATCAATCTGCGTGAGCATTCTCATGAATGTATCGTACTGACCGTGAATATCGCTCATTACATAAGTACTCATTTACAAAACCCCTTACACTTCGCATACATCGGTAATGTCTACCTGAATACACGGTCTTATTCCCATCGGGATGTCAAGTTTCCATCCTCTCAGCGCCCCGGCCTGAATCGACTGACCGTCGCAGCTTTCACCGTATGTAAACGTTCCGTTATGCTCGTTTATCGTTCCTCTCGTCCTTAAGGCATATCCCATGGGGAGAAGTTCGTTT
Source organism: Lachnospiraceae bacterium (assembly GCA_045628965.1). Lineage (GTDB taxonomy): Bacteria > Bacillota > Clostridia > Lachnospirales > Lachnospiraceae > UBA3766. The sequence goes on from JAZQQI010000031.1 coordinate 58,292, forward strand.
ATTTTTTTGGCGTCGGCGTACTGTGAGAAGTAGCACGGCGACTGCTCGTCAAACAATTTAAGCGAATTGTTTATTCTTACGGCACCGGTTCTTATATCGAAACCGCTTATCATTTCCTCCACACTCGGAAGGAAAATTCTGTCGTAAGTAGTTTTGTCCGTAAAAGTGGAAATCGGCGTTTTGACCTCTTTTACGATAATTCTTTCCTGTTCTTCTTTTGAAAAAGCTTCACAGAAGAAATCTCTGTTCAACCACTCTCTTATACAGCTTGTCTCCCACGAAATACCGGTACGGATTTTGCCGATTTCCCTTTCGGACATATCCATATAATCCTTGTCATCGTAAAGCTGATAATCAAGTACATATTCCGACTGAAGAATCATTCTGTTGCCTGTCTGGTGAAGAATAACCCACGGAATTTCCGTATATTCAAAGAAACGGAACATTCTTGAGCCGTCTTTGATTCTGGCTTTGTTTGCGCTCCTGTATTCCTTGCTCATCAAAGAATTTGCGACATTGAATCTTTTGAATTTGGCTCCTTTTATCATTGCCGAATCCTGAAGATCGTAATTTGCGTAAATAATATCCGTAGTAAGTCTTGCTCCGCTAACCTCATTCATGGGGTAATGTCCGAACCAAACCCTTCTGTTCTTTTTGTCATAGAGCATCTTGGTATTGATTGTCGGGAAATAAACCGGTTCGTTTTTCTTCGATATTTCTTCGGCATTCATTCCATAAAGAGAACGTCTGAGCATACCCATATCCTGCTGCCTGTCGGCGCACTTCATACTCATACCTTTCATTATGGCATCAGCAATTCTTTGTTCTATCGGAATATTGTAATCGGTAATGGGAGTAAGCGGTTCATTCATGCTTCGTTGGAATGCATCCGTCGGAATGTCGCCTGTAATCATGCAATACATGGTTGCGCAGATTCCGTACACGTCTGTCCACGGTCCCTGTCCTTCTCCTAGCATCTGTTCTAGAGGCGCATATCCAAACTTGCCAAAATACACCTGAGCCGTTTTGTTGTTAAGTTTCTTCGTTGCTCCGAAGTCTATAACCTTAATCGAGCCGTCGGAATCAAGCATAATGTTTTCCGGAGAAATATCCCTGTGAATCAGACCGGCTTTATGAATCTCCTCCATGGAACTTATAACAGGCTCCATCAGTGAAAGCGCCTGTTCGACAGGAAGGTGTCCTCCGTTTTTGTCAATAAACCTTCTTAACGTTCCGCCCTCGAGATACTCCATTACCATGTATCCCGTATTGTTTGCGTAAAACAATTCCTTAATCGATACGATTCCGGGGTATTTTGCAAACTGAGCAAGCATTCTGGATTCTCTCAAAAACGCTTTAAGTTCCGCCTGAAATTCTTCTTCTGTCGTTTCCCCTGCGACAATGAGTGCACCGTCTTCAGTTCTTTCAACCATTTCATCGGGAAAGAATTCTTTTATTGCGACTCTGTATTCAAGAAGCATATCGAATCCCATGTATGTTATTCCGAAGCTTCCCATACCGAGAATATTTCCCACAAGGAACTTACCGTTAAGAATGGTACCGGGTTCCAATGCCCTTCCGAACGTTTTTACTCCTCTTTTCGGTTTGCCGCACACAGGACAAAAGTCCTCCTCCTTTGTCATATGCATGCAGTTTAAACACATTTTTTTGATTTCAGTAATCTCCATATATCCCCCTAAACCGTAAGTATTCCCGTAAAAGCACTGCATCGATTAAATATCAAATCATGCTTTTGGCGGCAATGAATTACGAAGTATTGTTTATTTAGGTAACACAAATGAACTCTTAAGGCTGACAATTCTGTTAAATACAGGATTGCCGTCAGTCGAATCCTTATAGTCGACGCAATAAAATCCGTTTCTCACAAACTGAAAACTTTCGTATGCTTTTGCATTTGCAAGATCGGGTTCAACGAACGCCGTAACAACTTTCTTTGAATCGGGATTAACGTTAATAGAACCGTCTTCTTCGTTATATACTCCCTTTTCTTCATCAACAATGTTCTCAAAAAGTCTGACCTCAACCTGCTTTGCGCTTGTTGCTTCAACCCAGTGAATGGTTCCTTTAACTTTTCTTCCCGTAAAGCCGCTGCCGGATTTTGTTTCGGGATCGTATGTACAATGAATCTCGGTAACATTTCCGTCTGCATCAGTCTTATAGCTTTCGCACTTAACGAAGTAGGCATTCATAAGTCTTACTTCATTGCCCGGGAAAAGTCGGAAATACTTCTTGGGCGGGTCTATCATGAAATCTTCTCTCTCTATGTACAATTCCCTTCCGAAAGGAATCTTTCTGCTTCCGAGTTCTTCATTTTCAAGATTGTTTGCCGCATCAAGCATCTCGATCTGTCCTTCGGGATAATTGTCGATAATAAGTTTAACGGGATCGAGAACTGCCATCATTCTCGGTCTCTTAAGCTTCAAATCTTCTCTGATGCAGTACTCAAGCATTGCCATGTCCGCAATCGAATGGGCTTTGGAAACACCGCAAAGTTCAACAAACATCTTAATTGATTCGGGAGTATATCCTCTTCTTCGAAGGGCTGAAATCGAAACAAGTCTGGGATCGTCCCAACCGTCTGCAATGCCATCCTCAACAAGTTTCTTTATGTATCTCTTTCCTGTTACGACATTCTTAAGATAAAGCTTCGCAAATTCAACCTGTCTCGGAGGATGAGGATACTCAAGTTCTCTTACAACCCAGTCGTAAAGAGGTCTGTGGTCTTCAAACTCAAGCGTACAAATCGAATGTGTGATTCCTTCTTCGGCATCTTCTATGGGATGCGCAAAATCATACATGGGATAAATACACCATGTGTCGCCAGTTCTGTGGTGAGTCATATGCGCAACTCGGTAAATAACGGGATCTCTCATATTCATGTTCGGAGAAGCCATATCGATTCTTGCACGAAGAACTTTCTCGCCGTCCGCAAATTTACCGTTTTTCATATCTTCAAAAAGCTGTAAATTCTCTTCTATGCTTCTGTTTACACCGGGATCTTCCTTGCCGGGTTCCGTAAGTGTACCTCGGTACTCTTTTATTTCATCTGCGGAAAGGTCCGAAATATAAGCCTTTCCCTTTTTTATAAGCTTAACCGCTCCCTCATACATCTTGGAAAAATAGTCAGATGCGAAAAACAGTCTGTCTTCCCAGTCAGCACCAAGCCATTTAATGTCTTCAAGTTGCGAATTGACGAATTCAATTTTTTCTTTTGTAGGGTTTGTATCGTCAAACCTCATATTGAATTTACCGCCGTACTGTTTGCTTAATCCATAATTCAAAAGAATGGATTTTGCATGTCCGATATGTAAATAACCGTTAGGTTCGGGCGGAAATCTCGTATGAACCGTATCATACACTCCGTCTGCCAAATCCTTATCGATAAGCTGCTCGATAAAGTTGCGGCTGACCTTCTCTTCTTCGCTGTTTTCAGACTCGTTGATTAAGCTCTCATTCTCTGCCATCTTTATGTTTCCTCGATTTCTTCGATAATGTCTTTATGCCTATTTCGGGCATAGTCATACGTATTGTAATTTTATCATTTTCGCATTTGATTGTAAATACTTTTAGGCTGTTGCAAGGCTTTGCTTTTCAAGATTTCTTTTTGATGATTTCATATACGAGACTCACCTTTCATTTTTTGAACGTCAAAAAAAGTTTTAACTTTCTTCAAACTTTATTCACCTTTTTTTCACATTTCCCCTCTATACTTCAATTAAATCATTTTATTCATTGCCTTGCGATCCCAATCGCATGGCGCTCCTCATTTTTAGTATTTTTAATACTTTTTATTCATTTTCTCCTAAGAAAGACCCCTTCCCCGGGTCTTTCTTTCGTTTACGCAAGAAACAAGCGAGCTTGTTCATCAATTACCCGTCAGCGTTTTAGATATTTCTTTCAATTTGCTGACAATCTCAAGAAACAACAATAGGCCGAACGACTTTACACGCGTCATTCGGCCCATCTCTTCTTATCGAAGAATTCCCCTAACAGTCATCGCAAAGCATTATGCAATACGGCAAACACATCCGGTGTTCAATCACAACTTGCATAAAAACAAGTTTTCCCATGTAATTGAAATTTAACTTATTTTATAGGAGTTTGCTGATATTATCTTTTCGATTTTATCAGCACTCGCTTATCTTATAATCTTTTTGATAATATGTCAAGCGTTTATAAAAAAAACAACGTGCCATACCACATAACACGTTGTTTTCATAGATATTCATTCTAACTGTCTATAAATGAGCCACAAACATTTTATACTCATTAATCAGGTTACCGTTCTCGTCATATACTTCTGCAGTTGCACCCTTATCATCTTCGTTGTCTTTAATAACCACAGTTTGATTATTTTTGATTTCTATGCCGTTTCCCTCGTAATACAATTCTTTTTCATCAATAATTCTGATTAAATACAAATCTGATTCCTCGGATTTAACAACCTGACAGCTCATTTTCTCGCCGGTGGCGAGATTATCTGCGGTCACCTCGCCCCACAAACTGGTTTGTCTGTTTTTTTCGGTATCGGGGATAATCCAAATTTTTGCCTGTTTCACTTGATTTTCAACATTAACCGCAATGTACTCCTTTGCGGGTTCGGGAGTTGTCTGAACTTCATTCTTTTTACCGCACGCGAATAAACCAAACATAAGCAATCCTCCCAATATCACAATCAATAATTTTTTCAATTTCTTATTCTCCTCATGTTGCAAAAAACACAGTGTTTATGCATTTTCTTCGTGTTTTTTTATAAAATCCAAAAAGGCATTCTGCATAATTTTCAAGTCGTCCGACGCATAATAGAAATGTCCGGATTCCGGCATTATTATCGGTTCCATATTTGTTTTTTTTCTTAAAATATCCGCCGTTTTTTTCGGTGCCGCCATTTCATCTTTTGATGAAAGCAAAACAACCGTATCGGTTTTAACATCAGACACTATTTTTCTTCCGTTTGATATTTCCGAAAACAATTCAAAGTATCGCGGAATCCATTTTATGTAGTGAAAAATATTGCAATCATGAGATATTCCGTAAGCATTTTTTGCCGCGACGATAAATTCATCCTTTTGATCGATTTTATCTAAAAACACCTGTACGCTTAATTTTACAAGCTTGGGAGTAATCTTTACTCCAAGCGGTATGTTTGTCAAAAAAAGGCCTTCAATCGGAAGAGCCAGAGCTTCCTGCATCGAAAACAAAGTGCCTAAAGAATGTCCGACCATCAAAACATGGTCATACTGTTCGCATAATTTTGTGGCCTCTTCGTGAACTTCCGCTTTCCATTCCGACATCGGATATCTGCCGAATTCCTTCGGAGTTCCTCCGTGTCCTTTCAAAGTAATGTTGCGAACGGTCCACTCTTTTGGAATAAGCGGAACAATACCTTTAAATTGTTCCGGTCTTCCAAGTATTCCGTGCACCAATAAGATTGCCGTCGTTCCCATTTTTCATCCTTTTCTTTGTTTAGTAAAAACGTCGCCCCGCTACGTCAAATTTCGAAATCATTCTATCACACTGACGTTTTGTCATCAATTCTTCATTCATAAAAGAGCGAAATCTTTTGATTCCGCCCTCTCATTTTTTAGTCTTTATTTAACCGTTTCAACTTTGATTGTATCAGTATTTCCGGACAATCCGTTAATTCTTCCGCCTGTAAGAACCACATTGTCTCCCGATTTCAAATCGAAAATATTCTGAGCCTGATTCATAGCCTGGTAAAACATGACGTCAACCGATGAAAATTCTTCGCTCAAGCACGGTGTTACGCCCCAACTCAAATTAAGCTGTCTCCATGCCTTCTCATCAGTGGTTGTACCGAGAATGTTGCAGGGGCATCTGAAACGGCTGACCATTCTTGCGGTTTTGCCGGAAACGGAGTTTACAACGATGCATTTTGCGTTCACGTCGATGGCCATGGCGCAAACAGCGTGTGAAATCGCATCAAGATTATCCTTCATCATATATTCCGTATGAGCAAATCTCTTCTTGTAGTCGATGTGACTTTCGGTATATTCTGCAATTTCTGCCATGTTTTTCACAGCTTCGACAGGATATTTGCCTGCTGCCGTTTCACCCGAAAGCATAATTGCCGAAGAGCCGTCATACACTGCATTTGCCACGTCGGAAATTTCCGCTCTCGTAGGGCGGGGATTGTGAATCATCGACTCAAGCATTTCCGTAGCGGTAATAACTCTCTTTCCGAGAAGTCTGCACTTGTGTATAAGAAGCTTCTGAATTGCGGGCACTTCCACAAAAGGAATTTCAACGCCCAAGTCGCCTCTTGCAACCATAATTCCGTCTGCGATTTCGCAGATTTCATCGACATTGTCAACTCCGGCTCTGTTTTCTATCTTGGCTATGAGGTTGACCTTTTCACCTCCGTTTGCATCAAGAAAATCTCTCAAAGTTTTTACATCCTCTTTTGTGGATACAAAGGAAGCTGCAACAAAATCTATGTCATTTTCGAGTCCGAAAAGTATATCAGCCTTATCCTGCTCGCTCAAATACTCCTGCTTCAAAACCTTATTTGGGAAATTCATGCTCTTTCTGTCCGAAAGTTCTCCTCCCGCAAGCACCTTGCAAACCGCATCCGTGCCCGAAAGCTTAACTACCTCGCAAATTACCAGGCCGTTATTCACAAGAATCTTATCTCCGACTTTAAGTTCATCGATAAGATGTTCATAATTAACCGATACGCGTTCGTTATTGCCGATTATATCTTCCGTTGTAAATGTAAAAGTAGCGTCCTCTTCAAGAATTATCTTCTTATTCTCGAATGTCTTTATACGGTACTCGGGGCCTTTAGTATCAAGCATAATGGCTATGGGAAGTTTCAATTTTTCACGAACCTTCTTAACCAATTTAATCTTCTTTAGATGTTCTTCATGGGTACCGTGCGAAAAATTCAACCTCGCCACATTCATACCCGCCTTGCACATCGCCGTAAGCGTTTCTTCGTTTTCGCATGAGGGACCTATCGTGCAAATAATTTTAGTTTTTCTCATATCTCTCACTCCTTTATAATAAATCGAGACCCATTATATATTGTCTCCTTCAAAAAAAGCAAATCATTTTCGATTTCTTTTTCTCATAAACTCAAAAGAGCCGCTGAAAACAGCGACCCTCTTTATTCAAGCTATAATACAAATCCAAGCATTAATACAGCCAAACATGCGGCAAGCAAAATTTTTTTCATTTCGTTTTTCTCCATAAACTCAAACCCGTTAACTTCAATTGCATATCGAATTGTATCACGCGAATTTTTTTCTTCAATATCAAACTTGCACAGACTTTTGGGTGTTTTTGTTAAAAAAATAGCAAAATACGCCAAACGCCCTGTTTTAGGGATTACATAACATGTTATTTCGTCATTTTATGTAAATTCAATGCAATTCTATCACAATATTTTTTTGAGTTTTCAGAAAAAACTTTTTACCGTATTTATACTTTTTCACATGTCATTATAAGAGTTCAAAAAGAAACGACAAAACGGGAATGGTAAAAATTGAAAGAATCGTGCTTAACAAAATGCAATTGGCCGACATCTCAGGTTCTTTGCCGTGAATTTCGGCCAAATTCAGAATAATGGATGCGCACGGCGTTGCCGCAAGCACAAGAACACTTGCCTTAAAAGACATCGGCAAAGGAAGAAAATACACACATGCAAAGCAAAAAAGCGGAAATATGATGAGCTTGGTTGCACAAATCAAATAGACAAACGGATTCGTAAACAATTTTTTAAAATCCATTGTCGCAAGTCTTATTCCGAGAATAATCATACAAAGAGGCGTCGTCATCTTTCCGAGAAGTCCGACTCCGTCAAGAATAATGTCCGGAAGCCACGTCGAGCCTTTGAATATGTACAAAGGAAGAGCCACTACAAGAGAAAAGAAGGCCGGATTCAAAAACGCCGATTTAACCGACATATATTTTTTATCCAATGTAAGACAATATACGCCTGCGGTAAAAACGATAATATTCATCGCCACAACATAAATCGATGAGTAGCATGCCACCTCAGGATTATTCGGAAGAAGGGCCTTTACCAAAGGAAGTCCGAAAAATCCGCAGTTTGACAACACAGACCCGATTGTGAGCATTCTGTACCGGCTTATTTTGAATTTCTTTTTGAAAACAAGGTACAAACCGCCCATAAATACAACCTGAAGAATCAGAGCTATAACAAAAAACAATCCCATGTTGACAAGATTTTCTTTATTATAATCAAACGACAGAAACGAGGATACTATCATGCATGGCGAGCAAATATATATCAAAACCGCCGAAACAGTCGGAAGATGGTCGGCAACGGCTTTTTTACCCTTGCAAAGAAAATACGCGGGAACCATATATAAAAGTGCTATCAAGACATTTAAAAATGCTATTTTGAATGTTAACATACATACCTCTGTTCTTTTTCCAAAAAATCCAAATCATTATACAACACATTGTCAAATCACGATAGCAGTTCAATCGAGTAGGAGGGAAAATTTGATAAATTTTCCCGACCTCTCACACCACCGTGCGTACGGTTCCGTACACGGCGGTTCAATCAACTTAACAAGTAACACACCTTTCGGTGTAGTAATCTAACATAGAGACTAGTCCA